>CALFBG010000093.1 GCA_937951685.1 uncultured Saprospiraceae bacterium
GAGTCTCCTCTTGTCAAAGAGTATAACTATTTTAGCATAAGTAGGTTTACCAAATAGATTGGTGATTTTGACGGAAGAAAATTTTGCTTCAATCGAGGCAAAAAATGCAGGAAACCATTGGTTTTCAAAGCTTTTTAACGACGCGTGAAATAAAATTTACTCGTCATAAATTAGTGAATTTATTAGGTAAACCTACTTCAGTACCAATACAAATTATTTTACTTATTAACTTGCATCATCTTTTGATCAGTCTTTTCGTTACTCAAAGCCTTCCTAAGCAAAGGCTTAGGGCGGTTTTCGTGCCTCAATACTGATCAAAATCTAACACAATTTAATGGCAAATTAATTTTGTCTTAGTACTTAAAGCCTATTTATTTCAAATAAATGCTTAATTTTAAATTGAAGTTTGTTTAAATACTTCATAACCAAAACCGATACATCTTGAAAACCTACTCCTACTTAGCCTTAGGACTACTCTTATTGATGAGTAGTTTGTCTACTGCTCTATTTGCACAATGTCCTCCATTGGTAAGCGTGGCAGGAAATGCCCTAGTTTTTGATTATTCGCCCGGTTTTGTACCGAATGGGATTCCCAATTCTGTGACCACAGAAATGAACGGAAAGTACGTCTTGGCTTTTAACACTGGGCCGAGTACCGTACAATATAATTTAACGAGTGGCCCTGCCTTTACTTTACCGGGGAGTTTTTTACACGATGGTAATGTCTGCATTTTTGATGCCACGGGAAGAATTGATGATTTTTTCTTACCCGTTGAACTGATTCAATTTGAAATACGCTTAGAGCGTTCTGATGTGCAAGTTTTTTGGAAAACAGCTTCGGAAGAAAACAATGCGGGTTTTGAGTTAGAACGATCTTTTGATGGTGAGCAATTCCAAGTGATCAGTGCGCTTCCGGGAATGGGTACGACGACGACGGCGCATTCTTACCAATTCCTAGACCGTAATGTCAAATCTATTGCTATTTCTAATACCGTTTACTATCGACTCAAACAAGTGGATTGGGATGGAAAATTTACTTATTCTGAAGTTGTTTCTTTAGACCTCAACATTCAAATCGAGCAATTTGGGATTAGTCGTATTCTTCACCAAGAAGCACAAGCTATCCAAATTTATTATCAAACGGCAGATACGAAAGGAGCGATTATCAGCATGACAGATCTGCGCGGTCGGGTGGTTTTTTATCAAAAACTAAATCCGAACAAAGGATTTAATGAATTTCGCTTTGAACTGGCAGAACCCCTGAAAGGAATGTACATTATACATTTGACGAATGGGATTGAAAGTGTAAATCGGAAGCTGGTGTTTTAAGACAAATACAGCCTATCACTTATGAAGACGAGCATTTTGAGCAGTTTAAAGGTCCAAACTTGGACTTTTAAACTGCTTTGTATTTTAGGAATTATAAGGTGTGGTAGAAGGGCTTTCCCTAAATTCCAAGCCTTGAGTTTTCATTTCTGAGTGCATTCAGAAACGACTCCATCCTCAAATTAGCACAAAGCCAAAATCATCTCAACTTAATCCGACCATATCTTTGCTCGAATACCTCCTGCACCGTATATTCGCCATAAAAAAAAATGAATCCAAGCGTTATTATTATTGGAGGTGGATTAGCGGGACTCACCGCGGCTCGTCAAATTCACGAAAAGGGTATTGATTTTTTGTTATTAGAAGCAACGGATCGCATTGGAGGTCGAGTAAAAACGGACGTCATTGATGGTTTTAGATTAGATCATGGATTTCAGGTTTTGCTCACTGCTTATCCCGAAGCGCAGCGTTGGCTAGATTATAGCCAATTGGATTTAAAGGCTTTTTTGCCAGGGGCTTTGCTCCTTTATCCCAATGGAAAACAAGATTTGCTAGGCGATCCTTTACGGAATATTGGCAGCCTTTTCCCTACTCTATTTTCTCGTGCAGGCAATTTTAAAGACAAGCTGCTCACCTTGAAGTTAAAAAATCGCTTGGCGAAACTTTCGATTGAAGAGATTTTTCAGCAACCGGAAATACCAACCCGAAAAGTATTAACGCAAGCGTATGGATTTAGCAATAAAATGATTGAACAGTTTTTTGCCCCATTTTTTTCGGGTATTTTCTTAGAAAAAGAATTGACCACGAGTCGGAGAATGTTTGACTTTGTTTTTAAGATGTTTAGTGCGGCCGATACTGCCGTTCCAAATTTGGGGATGGAAGAAATTCCAAAATTGCTCGCCCAACCACTTCCTTCCGCCTCCATCCATACGAATGCCAAGGTTACTGCTATTGACGGACAAAATGTTCAACTCTCCGATGGAACTAAGTTTACTGCTCCGCACCTTATCGTAGCGACGGAAGCTACTGGCATCGTACAATCCCTCGCGCCCGTACAAACCAAACATCAAAGCACGACACATTTACATTTTGTTGCCAAAGCCGCTCCCATCAAAAAGCCGCTGATTGCCTTGAATACAACAAAGCAACGTTTGGTTAATAATATTTGTGAGATTAATACGGTGGCGCCTGGCTACGCCAACAAAGATCAATTTTTGATTTCTTTATCCGTAGTCGGTCATACTGATTTAACGGGAAGAGACTTAGAAAAAGCGGTGAGAAACGAACTCCAAAAATGGTTTGGAAAGGTTACACAAACCTGGGAACATTTGCATACGCGCACCGTGAAGTACGCTTTGCCCAACCAAACGAAAGTTATGCATACCATTCCTGCTGCACAATTTCAACTGAGAAAAGGCTTATACTGCGCAGGCGATTTTCAACTCAATGGCTCGATTAACGCGGCCATGAAGGTTGGACGGGAAGTTGGGGAATGGGTGAGTGAGCAAGTGTAAACAAAAATCCTCAAACGCTACGTTGGCTATTGGTTGAGAATAAGCTTGTAAACTTATTTTAATAACAATTCAGTGCTCGTGCAATGGTACATAACAACGCAAAAATTTGAATAGCAAACTACACTACCGTGCGAATTGTCGCTTTAATCTGCTGTGCTACATAGTAAGACAAAGCTTGTATCGTAACCATTGGATTAACCCCACTCGCAGCGGGAAAAGCACTACCATCGGCAACGTATAGATTTTTGACTTCCCTAGTTTCTCCGTTGGGTTTGAGTGGATAGTCCTTCGCAACGCCCCCCATGCGGCAAGTGCCCATCTGGTGTGCGGTATAAAGATTAAAGTAGTTTTTCTCCCATTTCTTCTTTGGAATTTGTGCTAAGAACGCATCAAAATCCGCCTTGCCTACTTCGTGATGAGTCACTTCGTTGTGTGGAATCGCCAAACGCTTAGCGCCCGCGGCACGGTGAATTTTGCAAGCCTCTTGGATGCCTTGAATCATATGTTGCTTGTCGTAAGCACTTAAAGAATATTGCACCACGGGATTATTGTATTTATCAATGGTCACCCGACCGCCAAATTTATCGCGCGTCAATACGATAAACGTACCGACATTTTTCACCTTCAGCATTTCTTCTTTGAATCGCTTACCGGACTCCCACCCCAAGGCAACGCCCATCAAACCTAAATGTGCTGGTGGCGTTTCTAATTTGAAACCGAAATTACCATCAATCTGTGTAAATTCATCACAGACGGCTGACATCATTGGGCCAAACCAGGGAGACATTGCTTGATCGTAAACCGCAGAAACAGGTATGGTTGGATGCAAATATAAATGTTCGCCGATATCTTTATGCTGCAAACCACTTTTCTTCAAAATAGAAGGAGTATGAATGGCACCAGCGGAGACGACAACCCGTTTTGCATTAATGTTGAGACTAAGGCGCTTTCCCGTTTCATCCATTGTATTTACCCTTACTCCTTTGGCTTCTCCTTGGCGGATAATAATTTTTGTCACCTCTGCTTTAGTCATGATTTTTGCACCGTAGTCAACTGCTGTGCGCAAATGCGTTTTGAGGGAAGACTGCTTGATACCGTAGCGATCGCCTAGACAACTAAACCCTTGTGCTTTCCAAGCTAGGCTTTCCGCAATATCTTCTGGATTGGCGACATTTCTAGGAATGCGACCAATTTTGTAATTCAGTGCTTTTGCGCCGTTCCAAAGTGCTTGATTCTGTGGATTGTGTTTGACTTCGTTGGTATGAATATTATTTTTGAGTTCAGAAGAATTAAAGCCATCCTGAAATGCTTCCGTTAAAAATTGTGGATTCTGGTGTTCTCTAGCCCATTCTTCTAAAATGTAATCTGGTGTCCGAAAAGAACCTGCCCAATTAACCGTTGTTCCTCCTCCGAGGCAACTTCCTGCTAAAACGGTTACCCCTCCATCGCCCGAAGTCAATAGCCCTTGTCCATCGTAGAGCTGATTAAACATGCTCAGTTCTTGGTTATTAAATTGCTCTTGCGGCATGTATTTCCCTTTTTCTAGGACGAGTACTTTCTGTCCCGCTTTCGCCAATTCTGCCGCGACCACACTACCACCCGCTCCGCTCCCCACAATCACCACATCGTAAGATAAATCTGACTGAGCATTTATTTTTTCATTCTGATAGCCTCCTTTTCGGCAAGGAATTCCTTCTCCCAAACCTTCGTAACCGATTGGTCCCCAATTCGGATTGTTTGCCCCTGCTGGACTATCACCAAAGAAGACGAGTGCCGTAAGTTTCTTCAGACTTCCAAAACCTTTGCGGAGGTCAGGTAAAGGACTAACGCTCCATTTTCTGAGTAATTTCTCTCGTTGAGCAAGTGATAATTGGTCTGCTGATTTCAATGCTCCCCAGTAGGTTAACCCTAAAATTGGGCTCGCCAAGAGCCACAAGAGTTGAGCAAAATCTTTTTGTTCTCTTTCCCCCAGCGTATCCACTAAGGATAAAATTTTATCCGCAACCTGCATATCACTTGCCGCGCGTTGCCAAAAAGCTTGATGCTCTTTCTGATTTTGAATAGAAGGAATTAAAGCATCACACACTGCCGCTAAAGCGCTTCTTTGTTTCTCTGTAACCTGCATCTACGATAATTTAATAAAAATATACGCTTGTATTGAAAAGGCATTTGGACTTTTAGAACACCTTTTGTCATCTTATATCAAACGAGCACCTGCCTCATTTTAGTGGCAAGTTAGCGAAATTTCGCTTTTTCTGCCAGATTTTATGCCATTTCTTCGTCAAGAAAGCAGATTAAGCGGAAGAATTTAAAATTAACGGAACTCTCTCGTGCTAAAACTTGTATAGTAACTATACGATTTGTACTTTCGCGCTCAATCTGGCTCCGTAGTTCAATGGATAGAATATCAGATTTCGGCTCTGAGGGTTGCAGGTTCGAGTCCTGCCGGGGTCACCAGATGATAATGCGTAACTTATTGAGACATCAATTTGTTACGCATTTGTATTTTTTGCCACTTCGCTGCTGTAATGTAATGCTCCGATTTATTTTATTAGTTTTTTATTTTTGAGATGAACATTCCTTCTCCTCACTCCGTTTTAGCTGCAAATGAAAGACGTAAACTTTGCTTATTTTCAATACATTTTGAAAAAGAAAAGTCCACATCTTCTAACAAGTATTCTTGGCACTTTGATAAAATAAGTGATAGGCTATTTTACTACTGATTATAGCAAAAACAGTTACTTAAACCCTTGGCTTTAATTTTAATTTTAGGCGCTTGTTGACCACAACAAAGCAAGACGAAGTATTTAAGTTGCTGAGGCATTATTTAAAAAAATAGAAATTAATTAACTTAAAAAATAGATTATAATTATGGAAAATCGAAAAGATACCATCGAAGAATTAAACGACATTTTAGCAAAAACGCATGACTCGGTAGAAGGCTTTCGAGAAGCGGCAGCAAATGTAAATGATAATAGATTAATGAGTTACTTCAATGAGCAGGTCATCACGAGAAAAGCTTTTGTAACGGAGTTAGAACGAGAAATACGAAGCTTAGGTGGAGAACCTGCGGAAGATGGCACCATAGCCGGAACATTACATCGAGGTTGGATTAATTTTAAATCTTCTTTTTCTACCGACAATACGGAGGAAGTTTTGGAAGAATGTATCCGAGGAGAGAAGAATTGCATCGAAGAGTATGATGATTTGTTGGAAGAAACACACTTGCCCATTTCAACGCGTCAACTGCTAATTAAGCAAAAACTTATGGTAGAGAAAACTTTACTAGGTTTAGAAATTAAAGAAGAAATTCACGATAACTAATTAAGTACCAAGACAAATAAAATCATTTATTAGCTTGCGTCCTCTTCGTTGCTTGAATCTCTACTTTGCAAAGACTAAGTGCCGTTCTCACGCTTCGATCCTATACAAAATAGAGCATCATTTAGTGATAATTAATTTTATCGTTTTTATAATAGCAAATGAAGTTGTTTAAAAACTTTAATATAGGTAGTCCCAAATTTACAATTTTGTAAATTTGGGATTATTATTTGAGTTAGGAGGAAGCAATGAGCTTCAAAGGACTGAAACGCAAAAGCAAAAACAGTGATTAAAGTTCTTTTCCGCTTAGTTCTTACTACTCGTACGTCAAAAACAGTCTTTTACTGACTAGCTTTCAAAATATTATTGATGGAACGTGTCCACTTTTTGTAAATTTCGTGTGGAACAGGATAGTTCGCGACTTGATATTTTTTTCGCTGTACTTCCGTCATTAACCAAGGAGCTTGTATTAAGGGTAGATCAATCTTGCCAAGTTCTGGTAACCAAGTTTTTACGTACTCGCCTTCTTTATCGTACTTATATCCTTGGTGAACTGGATTGGTGTACCAGATTTCGGTAGCTTGCGTATTCCAGTTGAGCCAATTACTACAA
>CALFBG010000094.1 GCA_937951685.1 uncultured Saprospiraceae bacterium
GCAGCAGAAAATGGAGAAACGGAAGCCTTTATTATTGGTGGCGGTGAAATCTACAAACAAAGTATGCCTTACGCCGATCGCGTCTATTTGACGGAAGTTGATCTGGAAGTAGATGGCGATATTTTCTTTCCCGTTTTAGACGCTGAAGTTTGGAAAGAAGTGAGTCAAGAAGCACACAAAGCGGCGGGTAAAAATGAATACGATTATACCTTTAAAATTTACGATCGAATTAAAGAGGAAGCTTAAATACGCTGTAATTTAAGTTTATTGATGTTTTGAGCTTTGGATTTTTATTCTAATTGAGGAATGCCCGGAGTCTACCCCTTGAAAAGGCATGTTCAAAATGTTTGATATTTATATTGCGAAGTATTAAGTTATACTCGATCATAATTATGCGACTTAAAAAGTCGGTCCTAAAATTTATTGCTAAAGTGTATGGAATTTTTGTGATTTAAGGATCATTACTAATGAGACTAAATTATTTCACTAAAATTCGAGCAACTTATGCGAGAAGACTTTTTACACTATCTATGGCGATTGAAGAAATTCGAACTTACAGAACTCCAAACGACACATAGAGAATCCATTCAAATCTTAAACTTCGGAACATATAATACTGACGCGGGACCAGATTTCTCGGATGCGCTCATTAAAATTGGGGATACGCTGTGGGCAGGGAACGTCGAACTTCACCTCAAATCTTCTGACTGGTTGCTACACCAACACGAGCAAGACCGCGCTTACGATACCGTAATTCTGCACGTTGTCTACGAAGAAGATCAAACCATTGTGCGACCGAGTGGAGAGATTATTCCTTGCCTAAGTTTGAAGGATCGTATTCCGCCTCAATTGATCAAAAAATATTTGGAATTAACGCAAGCAGAAGATTGGATTCCTTGTCAAAAACACATTCATAAAGTGGAGGAATTAACGCGAAATCTATTTTTAGACAATGTTTTGGTGGAGCGATTGGCAGAGAAAACGCATGTTATTATCAAACGACTTGAGCGTTATCGTGGAGATTGGGAAGTTTGTTTTTATCATTTGCTTGCTAAAAATTTTGGAATGAAAGTCAATGCGATTCCTTTTGAACAGTTAGCTCGTCAGACTCCGCACCGAATCTTAGCACGTCATAAAACGAATCTTTTTCAATTGGAAGCTTTACTCTTTGGTCAGGCAGGACTTTTAGATGGTACCTTCGCAGATCCTTATCCACAAAAGCTACAAAAAGAGTATCTGTTTTTACAAAAAAAATACCAGCTACAAGCTCTCCCAAAAACGGTTTGGAAATTTCTACGGATGCGTCCCGCTAATTTTCCAACCATTCGAATTGCTCAATTCGCACAGTTGATATGGCAATCTGCTCATCTTTTTAGTAAAGTTATTGCCGCACAAAGTATTCGAGAAATTGAGCACAGTTTTAAAATCGAATTATCAAATTACTGGTTGGACCATTATAGCTTTGATAAGCCATCCCCGCGTCGCAAAAAATCTTTAGGAAAGTCAAGTATTCATAACTTAATTATCAATACCATTATTCCTTTTCTATTTTGCTATGGTCAACAAAAAGGAAATGCGAGCTACAAAGAGAAAGCGCTCGACTATTTAGCAGCCTTAGCCCCCGAACAAAATAAAGAGCTCAAAGGCTGGGCAAAACTAGGTATTGTCGCACACTCTGCTCACCAATCGCAAGCCCTGCTACAATTAAAGAAAAAATATTGTACCCCGCAAAAATGTATGCAATGTGCAATAGGAAATGCGATACTGAATAATACGGAGTCCACGGCTTAATCCAACGAAGCCGCAAAAAAATATCCCGAATCTTCAATTTGAAAATTCGGGATACTAAGAGAAAAATTAAAAATTATCCGTAGATAAACCTCTTATTGATTCTTAATAATTTTCTCAACGTGTACTTGACCATCAACAGTAATCTGTACGAAGTACATACCACTTGCCAAAGGACTCAAGTCTAAATCGTATTGTGCCGTTCGAATATCATTTTCTTGTTGATCGAAGAAAACCTTGCCGACGATATCTCGCAATTGGACCCGCACGGTAACGGCTTCTTTAAAGTCTAATTGTAAAGTACTAACTGCATTGGTCGGGTTCGGCGCCAAATAAAGTCTAGCCAGACTATTAATTTCGTTAGTGCTTACACCACTGCCCACCGTTACCATTAAGGTTTCTTGACAACCATTTACATCCGTAACGACTACTTCGTATTCGCCGGCACTTAAGCCTTGGATACCAGAAGTTGTTTTACCATTAGACCAAGCGTAAGTATAAGGTGCTCCACCGGCACTTGGGTTTAAGAAAACACTTCCATTACCAGCACCAATTGGATTTTCTTTATTAATCGTTGGATCTAGATTCAAGCTCTCGGGACAAGTATTAATCGTTAAAGAAATAATTTCTTGACAACCAATTGAATCCGTTACGGTAATATCGTAATCCCCACCAGCTAAGCCAGTAATTGGACTCATATCACTACTACCATTTCCCCAATCGTAAGTGAAAGGTGGCAAACCATTTCCTACACTAATATTGGCGACTCCGTCAGTTGCTCCAGGATTACTTTCTGCGGTAGTACTAGCGTTGATGTCTAAACTTTCAGGGCAACCCAAGATGTTGACATTATCAATGTCAATCCAGTAATCTCCATTCCCCCAACTAGCTAAGAATTTGATTTTAATAATTTCTCCTGCGAATTGATCCAAGTCAACTTTTACGTTGGTCATTTCTACAATAGGAGTATGATTGTTTTGATCAATCAATAACGCAGTAGTATAAGTCTCCCCACAATCAATGGAAATTTGTACTGCTAAAGAATCACCGTCTCCAAGCAGCGTTGCAGCGGTACCCGGGAAGTAATCCGTATAACGATAATCGAAAGTCAAACTATCACCAGCATTGATTGGACCAATAAAAGGTGTCGTTGCCTCGAAAGAAGGATCACCCGCAAAAAGATTATCAAATAATACAGTTGAAATATTATTATGACCATTGCCAATAGGATTAAACTCACCGACAACTTCCCACATATCAGGAATACCACCACCTTCGAAGTCTTCCACGAATGCTAATGCGTTAACAACGCCATTAGAAAAAACCAGCACGGAGGTATCATTTTGAGTGTTAATTTCGGGGCTAAGATTTGCCCAAGCTTTTACTGTAAAAGTATTTCCTAATCCTTCTGAGTTAAAAGGCGTATTGAAAGTATAAGAAACGGAAGCACCAGGTGCTAAAGCAGCCAATACGGTTTGCTCAATAACTGGCGTTTCTGTTCCAACTTGATAACCAACTTCGACTAAACCGTTTTGTGTTACTAAACCAGCATTCGTAATATCGAAAACAACTTGATCCATTGGGTCACCACAAGTAGCAGTACTCGTATGCGATAAGTTTGCGGAAGATAAATCATCATTGATTTGTTGGTAAATAAGAATATCGTCAATACCAACCCCCTCGTTAGATGCACTACCATCTGAGTCAAAGGCGAATCGTAATCTACAACTTGGCTCACCCGCTAATACTCCTAAGGAGTGTATCGCCGTAATCCAGCCATCAGAAGTACCGGCCCAAACTTCACCAAGATTGTGGAAGGTATTATTGAAATTATACCAATTCGTACCATCTCCAATATTTCCTAATTTAAACCAAGTAGCACCACCGTCAATACTTCCTTCTACCCAAGGACCATCGTAGTTAAGCTCAGTATCATAAATAATAGAGAAACTAATCACTGCGTTTTCATCAAGTGAAGAAAAGTCAAAACAAGGAGATAAGAGATAAGATAATTCGTTGTTGTTATAGTTGCCAGCCAAACTTGTAACCCAAGCATTTACACCACTAGCGGCGGCTGGAATTTCAGTACCAGTTGGAGTACCAAATTCCCAGGTACTAGCAACGCTATTTGTTTGATCAACTTGCCAGCCTTCAGTTCCACTTTCAAAATTATTGGCGTAAGGAAATTCATCAATGGTAGGAATACTATTAATGGTTATGGCAAAAGTATCATTAACGGTTTCGCTATCGGTACCTAATTCTGTCCAAGCTACAATTTCATATTGACCAGGAGTAGAAAAATCAAAAGTAGTTTCAAATTCAATTTCTACGATACTATCTCTACTGAATACTCCTGTAAAGAATCCATCAACGGGTGCCATTACTCCTGCATCAACACCGTTAACGCTATAACGGAAGGGCACCAAACTTTGTGGACTTTGACCAAAATTTTGTAAAACAACGGTTACTGTTTCGGTAGCCGTTAACCCACAAACACTCTGAGGACTAAGAATATCAATCACTCCAACGTCGTTCAACCAAATCGTTTGAAAGCTGAAAGGCCCAAACTGGGTTGTCGCAAAACCATTGTCGCAGGTTAAGGTGACGTAGTAGTCATAATCTGTTTTTTCATTCAACCCCGTCAACGTGATTGCGGATTGACTTGTATTTTGTGTTGTGCCCGTTCCTGGCGTAAATCCAGTAGGACCATATTCAACCATATAAACGCCCATAGAATCAGAAGCGGTCCAACTAACATTTGCTGATAAAGCACCCACTAAATCTGTGCTAACGTTCAAAAAGTCTGGACAAGCAATCAAAGTGGTAAAATCAAAAGGACCTGCAACGGCACTAGAATCCGTAGGACTACAAATACTTTGTAAGTAAACGTCAAAAGTGGTATTGTGATTTAGACCAGTAATAGAGATGGTCGTATCCGTAACGGTTGTAGAAGTACCGGTTCCAGGTGTAAATCCAGCCATACCATACTCTACAATATAACTGGCTGTAGGGGAAACGGAATTCCAAGTTACCGTTCCGGCGAAAGCCAAAATATCATCGATGGTTACACCCGCAGGTGCAGGACAAGAAGGGCACATTACGGTACTTGTGTAAACAACACCTTCCGCAGGAGGGTCTAAATTATTATTTTGTGTACATTCAAAACAATCTATTGAGCCAGCAGAGAAAAGTACAATTCCGTCGGGAGAAAGTAATTCATAATACTGTTCTGTAGCATAAATGGTCGCATTGGCATTATATTGGAGCTCAATGGCTGTACCCGCAGGTACGACGGGAAGCTCGATGGATAAATAACCTCCTTGTGGATCACCGTCACCAAAGGTAAAGGGATAAGTAGTAGTAGTACCACCGATCGTTACCGTCATAGTAGATCCATTCCAACCATCTCCCCAAGAATCATAAAGATCTAAGGTATAAGAGCAAGATTGTGCGTTACTTGCGAGTGGAATCACCAACAAGCATAACCAGACGGAAAAAATAGAAAATAATGTAGAGCTGGATTTCATAAAAAGAGTTTTTAATCAATAGTCAAAAATTCAATATTTTATTCTACGAAAAGCATAAAATATGGTTACGATCTGAAAAATCTAATTGTCAAATAAAATTGTATATGAAAATAATTTGTCTTTTAAAGACTTTTATATTATTAGAATGCTAAATATAAGTAAAAACCATTAATATTTTCATCCATAATGAGGCATTGTCTCTTGATTTACAGGACTTTTGCTAAACAATATGCAAAAAATGCTGTTAACCATATTGTTCTAGTGCGTTTTATGCGTAAAGTTGTTTTAAAATTCCGAAGAGCGTTGATTCGTAGACGATCAACAGAAGATTCAGTCAAAAGTCTCTTTTTTTCTAAGTATAATGAGAGCACTATCAGCAAAAAAGAAGCGTTAAGTAAAAAGATCACGATGGAAGCAGATGCTGTGAAACTTCAAAATGGCTTCTACGATAAATTTATTTAAATAGTAATTCAGTGGCGGTTTATACAATTAAAGATTTAGAGAAGTTATGTGGCATCAAAGCCCATACACTGCGGATATGGGAGCAACGGTATGATATCATCAAGCCGAAGCGGACAGCCACAAATATCCGTTATTACCAAGATACAGATTTGAAAATGATCTTAAATATTGCTTTGCTCAATCGCAACGGGCTTAAAATATCTAAGATCGCCAATATGACACCGAGTGAAATTGCCGAAAAAGTAGCGAATATTTCGGAAGGTAATTTCGAACATAGTACACAACTTGATGCACTGACGATTTCGATGATAGAAATGGATGAGTACAAATTTGATCGCATCATCTCTACAAATATCCAACAACTTGGCTTTGAAAAAACGATGCTAGACATTATTTATCCTTTTTTGGATAAATTAAGTGTACTTTGGTTGACAGGGTCGATTAGTCCGGTACAGGAAAACTTTATGAGTTACTTGATTCGGCAAAAAATAATCGCCGCAATTGATCGAGAACCACTCTGTTTAGGTAAAGAAACAAAGCGTATTCTTATTTATCTGCCGGAAGGAGAAACGCAGGAGTTGAGTCTTTTATTCATGTACTATATCCTAAAATCACGAAAATTTTACGTAATTTACCTTGGACATAATATTAATCTGAATGACTTGAAAGATGCTTACAACATCCAAAAACCAGATTATATCTTTACCATGATTTCTGAATCATTTTCTAATCGTTCTGTTCATACCTACGTCGATGAACTTTCGGAGACTTTTTCGAAGTCAAATATTTTACTGTCTGGTTATCAAGTGGTTGCACAAAACGTTCAATCTTCAAAAAATGTGAGCGTATTACCAAGTCTAGAAGATACCGTCGAGCATTTAAAGTCGATTAACAGTTAATTAAGTCAAGTCATTTCCCCAGAAAAAATTATCATATTTCAGCCCTCGAAGTCATTTTACCTATATTTTGTAGGTAAATGAACTAAAATACTAGGTTTACGACTTAGTTTTGATGCTCATTTTTAAATTTTCAAACAACTTTGTGGCGAATGCATTAATATCTTATATAATATCTTAGCTTTGCGGGATATTATAGAAAATATAATATTTACTTACTAATTTAAAATTCAAATTAAAAC
>CALFBG010000095.1 GCA_937951685.1 uncultured Saprospiraceae bacterium
AAAAATAATATTGGAATGAGGAGCGTAATAAAACTTGCTAGATAGCCGACGGAAAGCGAGTCGATTCCTGAGTAACCAACGAAAGATAGAAGGATTAAACAACACAGGCTAAGCCAAAAGAATTTAACTGCTCTATTACCATAAACAGTTGGTTTTGCTTCTTGTAAGTCATCTAGAATTTCATTCATTATTTTAGTATTAAGACAAAACGTAACGGCTCACTTCTTTGATTGATTAGTTTGTGTATTTCTTTTTTTTATTTCAAACAAGTTTCATGCTTCAATGAACACAAACATTTCCTGATCTTTCCATCGAGCAACTGCTTTATGATTTGATAATTCGTAAGCGGCGTAGTAAGGATCTACGGGATATGCTTCGGCGAGTAAAGCCCATAGAATCCAATGCCCGACTTCGTAGGTGTTGCCGCCAAACATATAGAGCGGTTCTGTCAAAAAATAGTAAGTCGCTTCCCCGAGCGGGCCCAGTTTTTCTTTGATTAAATCGACTAAGATGTCGTCCAAATGAGTAGTGAGTTGGTCCGCATCTTGAAAAAGATCGTTGGGCAACGTATCTTCGCCTCGGTATACTTTTTTAGTGGTGCATTGGTTGATCTTGTGATCTAGTTCGAGCGCATATTGATCCTTGTTGTATATTTTTAGCACTTTGGTTACGGAGGTATTTATTTCCTCTAGGTACGATAGTAATTTTTTGTCCTCAATCGTTGAAATTTTTGGGATAATAGCTTTTGCGGCTTGGACGCGTTGAAAAATTAAATCTCCTTTTGGAAAGATCGAAAAACAGGCTTTTAATTTGTCTTCGTTAAGGTGCCAAATATCGCAGATTAGTGTGAAGTCACTATTGATATCTGCGGGCATATTTTCGGTTGATTCGCCTAAGGCTGTTCGCCATGTTTGCTGCCATGCTTGGTGAATTTCTTTCATGTGATGCGATTGTTATGGTTACAAAGCTTCCTTGAACAATTTATTGTTGAGTGCTTCGCTCGTTTACTAATGGTGTAATGGTTGCAACAAGTTTATCCATTCGCCCGTCTTCGGTTCCTTCGATGAGTAAGATATGCTTTTTGTGAAGATTGTTTCCATTTTACTTTTCACTTACGGATTGCTTTTAGATTTCGCTCGAATTCTTTTTTTCGATAGGCTCTAATCGTATTTAGTGCTTCTCCGATCGTACCGGCTTTTAGTTCGATAAAATACGGTATTTTTTCGAGTGTTGAAACTAGGTTTCGATGATTTTTATCTACTTGTTCATAGTTGTGATAGATCAAGTAATCTTCGTCGGCAAGCAACTTCAGTCCCCATTCTTGTCGATCTGAAACGATGGTCGGCTTTAGCGTTGGAACTACCTTGAGTTCCATACTTTTTGTTAATTCAAGAATTAGGTCAAATAGTGGTTTGGGTAAAATGCTTACATAATCTCCAGCACTAAACTTCGCATGGTAATTTATCCGTAAAAGTATTTTTCTATCTGGGTTAAGATACAATTCAAAATCTGAAAATTCAGAAACTTGCGAAAAGAATAATCCTTGGATAGCTTGATGATTTTTTTTAGTACTTTTCGTAAACTTCCTAAATGCGTTCTCTTGTGATTTTTTTAGCCTTAGGGTATCCTTATTGATTTCGAATAGATAATTGGTCGTGCTGGTTTTGCCTTTTACTTGAATTTCATGATTAGAAAGTATTTTAAAATCGTTGAGCTCGGTTTGATCGAGCGTACATTTTTCTTGATCAAAATAAATGCAATGATGGATTAGGTCAGTTTGATTGCACCATACGCCATTTAGCTCAACTGCTTTCGGTTGATGCTGGCAAGAGAGGAATAGTAGTAGGAAGATGCTGATTAGGGATGGTTTCATTTAATTGTTGTAGCTTTTATGATATTATTTTTTATTCGGTCTTATTTTCTTCTCTGAAATAGACATCACCATACTTTTGGAGGGCGTAGCTTTATCGCTTAAGCTAGGATTTAAGTTTTCTGAAATGCCAATGGCTTCCCAAAGCATTTTTGTTATTTCTTTTTTTGGAAAGGCTTGAAAATTCGTTACCGAAATATGTCTGATCAGTTTTCCTTTTCCTTTTAATTCAATATTTACTTTTGTTAACTCCGTTCCCCGATTAAATCCAAAGTTTACGTGTTGTGCATAAACGGAAATATGGCAGAAGGCATCTTTTAGTTTTTCTGATTTTGAATAAGCGATGGCAAGGGCATTGTAATTATCCCAAATTAATTCGTTCGCTTGTGGTACCAAACCGGTGATGAAGTTTCTCAATTCCATCGTCAACTGCTGGATGTTCTGGTCGTAAGCTTGGAGGAACTTTTTAAGTTGTGGATTGGGTTTCATTGGTTGGTTTATTATGTGGGTATAATTTTATAAATCGCTAGTCATTTTTCCAATATTTACGGTTTCGCCTTTGGTGAAAATGACTTCTCGCACGATCGTCATATCTCCCCACAGGTATTGATTTCCTTTGGTCCATCGGGTCACTTTCATTCTCCGGTTTAATCTGTCTATTTCAATTTTCGTCGCTTTTCTACTTTTTCCAAGTTCGCCGTATAACTTCACCGCAGGATAGCGGTCAAACTTTACACGATATAAAGATTTGAGCCAAAACCAAGTGCTACTATTTACACCTAGGATACAAATATTTTTATTGGCCTTGGCACTCTTCGGAAGTTTGCTTGGATATTTTTCAAAGTAAAATCCCGTTTGATTTCGATTTAAGAACAAAGTACCAATTGGTGTTACCGTTGGCTTGTTTTCGGAATCTACGGAGGCAATGGAAACGTGAAAGTTTGACTGGAAACTCTGGTTGAAATGTTTTCTGATGTTAGCCCAATCCGTTTTGATATCCATTTGTTATTTTTTACTCAATATTCTAACAGCTTTTTTGTAGCAGTTTCCTTCTTAAATCGCCGTTTTATTTCGAACAAGCGTATACGCTAAAATAGTACTAAATAACTTGCCACTCTTTTCGTGTTGAACTACTATTTTTAATTCGCCCGTTGCTTTAGGCATAAAGTTTAAGGTAAATATTTCAGCTGTCTTCTTGAAATGTGTCCACTCATTATTTGTGGAAATTGCCGCTACTTTTACTCCTTCTGGAATGTAGCATTCAAAATAATAGGAGGTTCCCATTTCGAGTTCCTTAAATTTTGGGGCGGCAATCAACTTAATCGGCGTCTCAACATGATATGTTTTTGGAAACACTAGATTAGGGTTTTCCTGAACCAATAAGAAGGTCTCTTTCCCCTTAAAACCCAATTCGAAATATCCTTTTTCGATCACGGGCATTTGCTCGTATTGGTCTAAGGTAATCAGTGGTTGCACAAAAGCATTTGCTGCGTCTTCTGGAAAGTGATTAAAAATTGCTTCGTAAGGATCAACGTCAAACCAATAGTTGTCAAATTGTTTTTTACTGACGAGTTTCCCATTGACATTTTCGCCATGACTACTGCCCCAAGTAGCATCCATGATTTTCCAATCGCCGTTGATTTTAACGATATTCCAAGCATGATCGCTTTCTTTGAGTTGTGTTCCGGGCGTATAACCATAGCCTTTTGAATAGCCTACGACCTGCTCCACGGCAAGGTCCATTGCTGTTCCCAGTGCGGTAAACAAATTGCTATATCCTTCGCAGACAGCCTTTCTATTTCGTAAAACATATTCAGCGGAGTAAACCGGATAATTACCCGAATTGAAAGCATCGTCATCGTAGCGAATATTATCTGTAATCCAAATATAAATTGCTCTTGCTTTTTCGAGGTCGGTCGTCGCTTTTTGGCTTAGATAACGAGCTAAACTTTCTATTTCGGTCGTCGTGGAAGCGGGGACTTTTCGTGCGTATGCATCAAGCTCCGCAAAAGGGTTTTCGAGTAAAGTTTGTCGTTCTTGATTGCTTAAGCGCTGCTTTTTGACTTCTGCCGTGGTCGTTGATTTTGAGGATTTTTTTGTTTGTAGATCTTCCGTTTTCTGCTGAGATTCTTTTTGTTGATCCGGTGAAATTATCTCGGAGAAGAAGGTTTGATAATTATCTGTTGTCATTCCATTTTTATATCCCCAGATTCCTGCTGCGAGGAGGAGTACGATGCTGAGTAGGAGTAATCTTTTGATGAACTTTAGCATGCTTTATTTTTTTTACAAAACTTCTTTTACTCGTTCCCGGAATTAAACGTCTTGCTACTTAATTTCCGTAAAGGACTTAACAAGTTAGCCTTTTTTAGACGAATTGATGCTTAAACACGACATTCATTTTTTCTTAAATAACTGTTTCTTAACCCCTTTTAATCTGGTGAAATAACTTATGTTCGTTAAGCTAAAGGAAGGAATAACTAGGATTAATATTAATTCTTCTAGTTATAAAAGAAAAGCGAAGTCTATGAGCTAAGAAATGAACTTCTTAAACCTGCGATAAATTTAGGAAAGGATCGAATGCGAAAGCTGTAATTCTTGCTTGTGTTGCACATGGATGGGCAAACTAATTTGGAAGATACTACCTTGTCCTTTTTCTGAACGAATTAATTTAATCTCTCCATTTATTTTCGACATTATTTTTTTTCCAATGCTTAATCCTAAGCCAGTCCCTTGGTAGGCCTCTCGGTTATTGAGTCTTTTAAACATTCCAAATATTTGTGCTTGAAACTCAACATCTATTCCTATGCCATTGTCTTGAAATAAAAAGCAATGTTGCTGTTCTTCTTTGCGATAACTAATCGTAATCGTTGGCGTACTACATTGATTGTATTGTAAGCCATTTTCGATTAGAATTTTACAAACTAGAGAGATAGATCGTGCGTCTGAATAAATAACGGGGAGTTTTGGAGCATTGATCGTTGCATTTTTTTCGGTGATGAGACTGCTCAGTGTACGGGTAATCGTTGTAAGCACCATATTCATGTCAACTGGTTTAGCTGCCTTAGGAGCATTATTTCCAATATTTTGAAAAATGGTAACATCTTCGATGAGTTGGTAAAGTTGTTTTCCTCCCTTGTTGATAAAATTGAGGTATTCCTTTAGTTGCTCATTGTCCGTTACTTCTTTTTTTGCCAAAGCACTAAATCCAACGATACTTCGGATTGGTTCTTTGAGGTCATGCGAGAGGATGTTCGTCAATTGATTCAATTCTTCGTTAGAGTTACTTAGCAAGGAATTGGACTTTTCGAGTTCTATAGTTCTGTCCTTGACATCATTTTGTAGTTGCTGATTGTACTTTCTTTTTTGTCGAACCATTCCGAAAAGAAAAATGGTAAATAGGAAAAAGACAGCGGCAAGCGCGT
>CALFBG010000096.1 GCA_937951685.1 uncultured Saprospiraceae bacterium
CCCGAAAATTGCCATTTGGGCATAGAAGCGCAAACATTTTTAATTAAGTTTCGGATAAATTCAAAAAAGAGGATTATTTTTGAGCCGTTGAATCTTCACGATTGTAACAATAAAGTTGTTTAACATTTTAAAGCATTAAGATGATCATTACCATTTAAACGAGCATTAAAATGGAATTAAATTGTAGCTTTGCTACTTAATACACTGTGTACTTAATCTTCTCCATCAATGCTTTCTTGTCATCCAGATGGGATGAAAATCTAACATTCATAAAAATAAATCTAATGAGACTAACCGTTATTATCAGTTTTTTATTCGTAGCCTTAAGTTTTGTCGCTTGCAAAAAAACCGATTACGCCGCAGCAGTAAAACGTTTGGAAGCTGCTGCTGCTAGCGATCCGAAGCCTGAAAATTCAGCCGCTTTGATCAAAGCGTACCAAGATTTTGTACAAAATATGCCGAACGATCCCCAGAATCGCACCTACCTCAGTAAAATTGCTGACCTAGAAATGAAAGCGGGAAATGTCGATGCTGCGGTTAAAGCATTGAGCCAAAGCATTAAAAATAATTTTGATCCAGAAAAAAGTAAACCGCAAGTCTTACAACTAGCTAGTATTTTAGCCGAAAAGAAAGATGCTAAGGCTACTGCACCAAGCTTCCTCGCCGCTTTCAGTGATCCCGCCCAACTCCAAACGATGGGACCGCAACTAATCGCAACGAGCCGTACGAAGTCTTTTGACACAACGACTCAGCGACTGGATAAAGCGGCCGCGGCCAATTATGTTAATATCACAGAGCTTTACGCCCACGCTTTTCCTAAGGAGGATAGCAACGCGGAACAATTATTCAAGGTAGCGGAAATCGCTAATATTCTTGGAAAGCACGATCGTGCGTTAGCCATTTACAATACCATTCTAGCAGATTATCCAAACTACGAAAAGATGCCACAGGCGATGTTTTTAAAAGGGTACACCTTGGATACACACCTAAAAAAATTCAGCGAAGCCAAACTTGCCTACGAAGCCTTTTTGGCGAAATATCCAGAAGATAATTTCGCTGAATCTACCAAGTTTTTAATCGCAAACCTTGGGAAACCTGACGCTGAGATTATTGAGGGTTTTGCAAAGAAAAATAAGAAATAGGCACCTCATATTACCGAAAATTAAAAATCCCGAATGCGCTCGTGAAGCACATTCGGGATTTTAGTAGGAAAACGATTCCAAAAAGAAGCGCCTAAGGGCATACTCCTATTTCAGCAGAATTTCTTTTTTATCAAAAGGATCTAATACCACACCGGTAACTTTTGCCTCCGCCTCGATCCGAAACGTAGAACTCACACCGCTAATCCACTTCACTGTTTTGACTAGTCCACCCATCAAAATGTTTTGATTTTCCATCTGATCCATTTCTGATTCTTTCAGTTTAAATGGAAGTACAAAGTCTACTTCAACAACTTTATTTGCGGGAATAAGAATCTCTTTGGCTGCGCTAATCACTCCTAAAGTATATTCATCCGTTGTCTTCTCAGTCTTTCGACCTCGGGAAAAACGCTCGATCATTGTTACTTTGATCGCCGTAACGCGTTGTTCATTCATCGAAAAAAACTGAATTTTACCATTAACTTTTCCACTGTTGGCGGCTACTTCCTCGGGGAGCACCAATGCTAATTTCACTCCTTCGATGCCCAACCATTTTTTGACTTTACCAATCATATTTAGTCTTAGTTTTTATAAAGAAGTCATTTAAAACTTCAAATTGCTAGAAAACTCAATAAAGCTTTCAGCTTTAAATAATTCATAATCTTTCAAAAGTCGTTGAATTACTTAACCGATCTTAAACTACTACAAAAAAGGGAATGATGCCATCTTTTTCTATTAACAGCGCTCAAGTTTAGATAAAAATAGAGCAGATCTAGTTGAAAAACACCTGTTTAAAGACCATTTTACAACATTTTTTCGTGCCAACTCGCTTTTATGGGTTTGATCCAATGATGCTGGAAATTGAACTTGTTATTGACTAAATTGTCAAATACCTTGGTTTCGGGCGTAATCTTTCCCGCTTGGAACGCGGCTTTAAATTCCGCACGATCTACCGTATGAACTTGGTCGTTATCGAGATAACTGAATTTCATGCGATTGAACAAATCTAAGCTATATGTTTGCTCTAAATCCTTCAAGAAATGAACCGAAGCATCAATTGAACAACCACTTGCCCCCGCTTGTGTTTCATCAACAATAAAGACAATAAATTGATTGTGAAAGACCTCACCGTAAGCCTGTAATTGACGACTGTGGCTTGCCCATTGGTTCGTAAAAGCTTTGACTTTGCTGCGAATGGCTTCCGTTTCCGTTTCGGTGAAACGCCGCGAACTTTGATAAATCCAAACTTTAGCGTCGTCAGAAAGCGTATGGTAACTGATCATGGTATTTATTTTTGAAAGGGAGCGATATTGCTCCACGATAGTTTGATAAGTGTTTGGATGAGCTTTTATAAGCCTTTGTTATTCACAATCAATTCTGCTAAGTCATACACCATAACTTGTTCTTGTTTTTCCTTTGCGGTAACGCCATCTTGCATCATGGTGAGGCAAAATGGGCAGTTGGCGGCAATGATTTCGGCGCCCGTCGCGAGTGCTTCTTCCGTTCGTTCCATGTTGATCCGCTTGTCGCCCGGTTCATCTTCTTTAAACATTTGAGCGCCACCGGCACCACAGCAGAGTCCACCACTTTTGCTACGTTCCATCTCTACCAACTCATTATCTAGACTTTCTAGAATTGCACGTGGGGCAGCATATTCATTATTGGCTCGACCGAGGTAGCAACTATCGTGATAGGTAATTTTTTTACCCTCAAAAACACCGCCGCCGGCTAACTTCAAGCGCCCCTCATTGATGAGTGATTGTAACAACTGCGTATGGTGAACTACTTCGTAATTGCCGCCGAGTGCGGGATATTCATTTTTTAAAACGTTGAAACAATGTGGGCAAGTTGCCACAATTTTTTTAACGTTATAGGTATTTAGCGTTTCGATATTTTGCAAAGCAGTCATCTGAAAAACAAACTCATTTCCCGCTCGACGGGCTGGATCTCCCGTACAACTTTCCTCTTTTCCCAAAATAGCGTATTCGATGCCAACTTCATTTAAAATCTTACAAAATGCCAAGCTCACTTTTTGTGCCCGTGCATCGAAGCTTCCCGCACAACCAACCCAAAATAAGATTTCGGGGGTTTTACCTTGCGCGACCACGTCTGCCATGATGGGAATATCTAATTTCTTTTGCATATCATTTCTAGTTTCTAATCTAATTTTTGGAATAAGAGCGTGTTTAAAACGCTATTAATGGACGATAACGGATCTTTCGATCAATTACTCCTGATCTTTTGCCATTGCTTCTACCGCCCACTTATCTCGATCGTCAGACATTTGCCAGACGGCACCACCGTTTTCAATCGCGGTAAACATTGGAACCCAGTCCGAAGGACCAGCAGATTCCGTCAAGATTTCGTAGCGCCGCATTTTTAGAATAATATCTAGTGGGTTGATCAACACGGGACAAGCCTCAACGCAGGCATTGCAAGTCGTGCAGGCGTGCAATTCTTCGCGAGTGATGTAGTCGAATAAATTTTTGCCGTCGTCGTAATTATCTTTGGTCACTGCGGGTGCCTCAGCGCGTACTGCTTCTTTGATAAATTTAGATGCTTGGCTATCAATATTCGCTCCGATTTCTTCGGCACGATCTCTAACGTCCATCATCACTTTCCGTGGTGATAATTTTTTGCCCGTAATGTTGGCCGGACAAACAGATGTACAGCGACCACATTCTGTACAAGTATAACTATCCATTATATTTTTCCAGCTTAAGCCAAAAACATCGTTGGCTCCAAACTCGGGTAATTCTTCGTCCATCGGAGCATTTGGATCTTCTTCTACCAAGCCCATCATACTTTTCACCTCATCCATGACGGCGGGCATATTTTCCATTTCTCCTTTGGCTGTTAATTTTGCGTAGTAGGTATTTGGAAAAGCGAGCAAGATGTGTAAATGCTTAGAAAATGGTAGATAATTAAGAAAAATCAATACCGTCAAGATATGCAGCCACCAGCCAAAACGCTCAATGATCATCAAAATTCCTTCGGGCAAACTACCGAAAAGCATTGGTCCTAACCAACCACTAATCGCGAAAAAACCAGTATCGTGGTAATGGTCTGGATCGATTCCTTGTAAAACGGTATCGGCACCATTCATGCAAAAAATACCGATAATCAGGGCTAATTCTCCGAAAAGGATAAGATTTGCATCCAACTTTGGCCACCAAGTCATTTCTGATTTATGGAAGCGCGGAATTTTCAATAAATTCCGCCGAGCGAGAAAAGCGATTGTTCCAACGAGCGCCAAAACGGTCAAAATCTCGATAAAACTGATGATAAAGGTGTAGAATCCGCCGAGGTAAGGCAAAAAGAAACGATGTACCCCAAAAAAGCCATCGACAAAAATTTCGATCAACTCGATTTGAGTAACCACGAAAGCCGCATAGATAAAGAAATGCAAGGTCGCAGGAATCCAACGTTTAAACATCTTCTTTTGCCCGAAAGCAATGAGCAGTACGTTTTTCCAGCGGGCACCTTCTTGTCCACTAATTTCTTCGTCCTGTCCTAAAAAGATATTTCTTCGAATTCTGCTAAACCCTTTAAAGGCCGTCCAAAGGGCAAAGATGGTGACTGTAGTAAATATAATTGCCTGTAGCATAAACGATTAGTCAAGTTTAGAGCGGGCAAGATAGCCCTTTCCTATATTTCAATCAAAAATTAGTCCCTAATGTAAGCAATTCTACGGGGACAGGGAAGCATTGGAGGAGAAATTTTTGGGTCGGTGGAAGGAGAATTATCGGACCAAGAAGCCTTAAAAGAGCAGGCATTAAGGCCTTCTTTAAATATTTTAAAATTTAGTTTGGGTCGGCGCTTCGTATTTGAATTCCTTAGATAAAATCCTTTACTTTGCAAAAATAAAAGTTCCGACGTATGAAACTGCTTGACAACAGAGAAATTAATCAGAAGATACAGCGACTGGCTTATCAGATTCTCGAACATAATTATCGGGAAAAGGAAATTATTCTCGCAGGAATAAATAATAACGGCGTTCATTTTGCACAATTGCTATTCGAACGACTGCAAGAACTATCGTCGGTAAATATTGTCATGACGACGATTCAGTTGAATCCTGCCAGCCCTTTAGCAACGGAAGTTGTCATTGGTTTACCCGCGAAAGCGGTTAAGAATAAAGTGGTGATTATTGTAGATGACGTAGCGAATACAGGACGTACCATTTTCTACGCTTTCAAGCCGCTGATGGAAATGCTACCCAAAAAAGTAGAGGTTGCTGTTTTGGTAGACCGCAAACATAAGTCTTTTCCTATTTTGGTAGACTACGTAGGTCTTTCTTTGGCAACGACGGTGCAAGAACACATTGATGTCAAGATTCAAACAGCTAAGGAAAAAGCAGTTTTCTTGGATTAGTATTTCGCTTAGTTTTATAAAATTAACTTTAAAATTTCTGGAATCTTCTCCATAGCTGCGGCGTAACCAATATCATAAATTTCCTGCGTTTTTGAGAAGTTTAGAATGTTGTAATTTCTCAACGCTTCTGGTTCAATCACACAATCACAACTCTCCTGACTGACCCGCGTATTGTTCCAGAGGCTCAACTCGAAGGAACGAACCGCAATATCGAAAATACTATCTACTTCCTTAATTGGCACTTCTACTTTGGGCATCACGTTGACACCAATGACGTAATCCGAAATTGCGCGCAAAGGTTCGACGGGTAAGTTTAGCATCAAGCCACCATCCACGTACTGAATGCCATTTCTCGTTACGGGCTGAAAAACCAAGGGAATGGAACAACTTGCTAAAATAATTTCAAACAAATCCCCCGAGTCTATTATTTCGGCCTGACCGGAGTTCAAATTACAAACGGAAACGAAGAGCTTTTTCTGCAGGCCTTCGAAGCTATCCAATTTAATATTATTAGCTAATTGTTCTTTTAAACCATCCAGCTTAGTCAAGCCTTTCATTGGTAAACCCAACTTAACAATTTTAAAAATGCTATTGGCTTTGAATATTTCTAAAATCCGTTTGGGTCTCAACCCCGAAGCATACAAAGCCCCCACGATTGATCCCGCGCTCGCCCCCGCAATGCTAGTCGGATAAATAAGGTGGTCTTCTAAGGCTTGCAATACTCCGATATGCGCAATTCCTCTCGCTCCCCCACCCGATAAGGCAATTCCAATTTTTTTATCTTCCATAGTTGATCAAGCTACTGCTTGCTCTTAGTTATTGAAGCTATTTTAAAATGAATATCTCTAATACTAACTGTATTCCTTAAAAAAAAGCTGCCAGTATTTTACAACACTGGCAGACTATTCTTAAAATTATTTTAAATTCGTAGTCTAAGCTAAATACTAAGACAAATTATTTTTTATTGTTTTACAAATAAGGTAGACCAGCTATCTTTTCCGCTAGTAAAGCTAATCATGTATACTCCCGTTTGCATTTCTTTTACATCTAAATGTTCTACAGTATTAGGATTCAGTACGGTTAATACTTCTTGTCCTAAAGTATTAGTAATGACAATCGCATCTAAATTAATTTCTGCTTCTACCGTCAAGCGATCATAGGCTGGATTTGGGTAAAAACTAGTTGCTGCTTTCAACGCTGGGTCATTTACACTAGAGATGGCCATAATGTCCTCATCGTAGCGAGGTAAAAGTTGGTAACCATTATCCGCAGGTACATCCGTGGTAAATTGTCCACCAATTCCAATCAAATCAAAAGCGTAACCCGGTGCATCCGGCCAGTTATAAATAGAAACATCATTGTCGATTCTCATCGTATACGTATTTGTACCGTCCGTTACATCCACATTAAACCCAGAATCACCGGGCGTCCATGAATCGTCTACGATTAAGCTGTTAATACGGACCAATTGAGATTCCGTAGATTCGTCCAATGCCGTTACAACCGTAGGAGTAGCTAAAGCGTTGTTGGTACCGAGAATATTGATCTCGTCTGCAATAATCTGCGTCAAGCCTCTGAATTGATCAATCGTTCCTAAAACGGAGACTTCATCTCCTTCCGTTACGGTATAGCCTAAATTATCCGTTTGGTTGTATACGCCGATTCCTTCGTTACTACCATCAATAATGGTAAACTGAACACCACCGCTGTTCATGTTCACACCGTGTACCACACCAATTAACTCACAAGTTACGGTCAATGAATCCGGCACTAAATTACCATCCGAATCTGCCGTTACGACGCCAATATCCAATAATGGATAAGTTGATGGACAATTGACAACTACTAATACTGTTGCCGTATCACAAGAAGTACCGTCACAAACTTCGTAACGGAAAGATTCTCCGCCACAAGCATCTAAGTTTGGCGTATAGGTAATATCAACAATCCCATTCGCCGTAGCGGTTCCAATGGTCGTCGCGTCAATGATCGCTAAGGTAGTAACGCCGTTTGGTAAAACATCGTTAGCAAAAATATCAATATTGATGGCTACGTTAGCGTCCGTTACTTCCGAATCGTTATTCGCTTCGATAACCGTTGGAGCGATGGGGGAATAAGTACCTAATGGATAAGGAGCCGTTGCACCAGTGTTAATCGTTCCGTCCAAACCATTGACACCACCAAAGTACCAATTGTCTAATACAAAAGTATCATCGTCTGGTCCGGTGCCATCTTTACGGTACGCCCAGCTATTGGTGTAATCCCAAGGTTCATCATCACCGTTGACGTTAATATCTCCAAAGACATCAATGACTTGATTATTTTCAAAAAGTTCGATCGCATCATCTCCGTTAGGATTGATTGAACTACTGAGGTAGGTTGGGTAAATTTCAAAATAAGTATTGAAATTCGTACTGTCCGTTCCGATAAAAATACGATCTCCTTGCGTTGCACTTGAGCCCGCAGGAAAAGTAAATTCTTGACCATCAGAACCACCACCATTGTTTGCGGTACCAACGCCGTAAATGGATAAATCTGGAATATCTTCCAATACGTATAACTCAACTCCTTTTGGCGTTCCACCCGTTAAAGGACCGTCGTAAGCACCAACTAAGACCAAGCTTTTGTTTAGAGGCGCATCGTTGTCAAGAATCGTCAAGTTAAAAGTATTACTAATGATCACTGCGTTGTTATTTGCATTGCTAAGTGTCAAAGAAAGTACTTCGTCCGCTTCGATCTC
>CALFBG010000097.1 GCA_937951685.1 uncultured Saprospiraceae bacterium
GAAGGGAGTACGATCCCCGAACCACTGGGCAAAATCATTAGTATTATTGGAAGCATTGCGGGACTTGCAGGAATTGCGGGTGGCGTGTTTAAAGGACTTGCAGAAGCGGGAACCATCGCTGCATCTTTGGGTGGCTTCGCAAGTGGCGTCTTAGTAGGCCTAGTTGTCTACATCGTAATTCTCGTATTAGTAGCTAGTTATTTTACGGATCGCTGTATTTCTACCGAAGGATTATCCGAATGCGTCGCGGGAGTCGTTAACGAAATTGTACAAGATTTCAGTGAGTGGACCGAAGAACTTTTTCCATTTACGGCCATGCATGACCGCATTGACGTCATCGTCAAATCAAGATATTGGGATATCGTAGAAGATGGCAACGCCAAAGTCCTTTGTACGAGTGATGCTCCGCCCAGACGATCGGAAATTATGAGATGCTATTTTAGAACACCTCGGGTCTGTGACACCATCGAAGGCGCTTTGTACGGTACGGTAGCTGGAGGAGTCGCAGGTATTGTCGCCGCTGCTGCCGTGGCTGCGGCAGTGGGTTGCGCTACTGTTATCTTATGTATCTTTGCCTTGATTCTCGCTGCGCTCGTCGCAGCCGTGGCTGTCTTAGTAGGCGCCTTGGTTGGTGGACAAATTGCAAAAGCAGCTAGTGATGATACTTCTCCGAGTGATGCGGCTGGAACGACGATTGCCGTAGGAGATTTAATTACAGTAAAAGGCAACATGGTCCGAAGAGAATATGATGAAACGGCGAATGTGATGTGGTGGGTACGCAGTTCTGCCTTGAGTGGTCGCGTGCCAGATGGTACACCAAGCAATCCTTTTAGTTACTGTGAGATAGATGATATTTTTACCATGGATGGCTGTCCTGCCCCTCCCATTATTTAGAACAGTCTTAGTAGGATATTAGCCGTCAAGGGTCAAAGCTTGGCGCTAATATCTATTTTTAAAACACTAAGTACTAAGGTTAACTTTGAGTGAAAGTTTATTTTTCCATTTTAATACCACCTCGACAATTAGCAAAACACAACCCCAAATGTATTTCATGCTGATAAGATGGTTTATCTATCTGTGCAGCTAATGCAAAAGTAGAATTATTTTAAAAAAAATATCGGCAGCGATTAAAAACGGTATAGTTATTGTTCCTTAGATTAAAGTATTATTAACCCACCCACATCATTTTCCCAACAACATCTTTTTAAATTTTCAAAGCAAATCTATCGCTTTGATTATACGCTAACACGCCCCGTTGTGATAGCGCCATACTCCCTCTCTATAAGTAAGATGTAATATTAAATTAAAATTGACTAAATACATAATCCTAAATCTTAACTAAATGATTCAAATCAACATGCCTACTAAATTCTTTACTTTACTTTTAATACTATGCTTAGGAAATAGTTTTTCCCTGAATGCTCAAGCCGGAACCGATAACTACTGCACCTTTACCCAAGGATATTACGGAAATCCGAATGGAATACAATACGGTGAAACCACAATTCAAATTATTGAAAATGCCTTATCAGATGGTAATGGACAGAACAACCCTATTACCTTGGGAGTACCGGGGAGATCTTTAACCATTAATCGAAGTGCTGCGGCCTGTGTGATAGAATGGTTACCCGGAGGAGGAGCATCTAAGAAACTACCTAGTGGCGACTTAAACGTCGATGGAAATTGTAATGCTGGTGCGCTCCCAATTAGAAAAGGAAGAATAAAAAACAATTTAATCACGCAGGCTATTACGCTTGCTTTGAATATGCGCTATGATGATCGATTATACTATCTAACACTAGAAAATGCTTGCATCAGTTCAAGTAACGCTATTTACACAAAACTAGGAGATAATGCCACCATTGGAGACTTGATGGAATATACAAATGAAGCATTGGGAGGAAATATTTCTGGCAACCTAGGATACCTTACTAGTGCAATCGGTGCCGTCAACGATCATTTCGATGAATGTCAAGCAGCGTGCGGTATCGTTACGCCTCCCGGTGGCGGTGGCGGTGGTCTTATGTTCCGACAAACATTAGCGACAACGGAAATTTTTGTTTTTCCTAATCCAGCCAAAGATTTTATCTCAATTAACGTAGAGAATTTTATTGGAGAAGATGTAACGATTCAAATTTATAATCGACTGGGTATGTTACAGAAGGAACAACAAATCAATCAATTAGCAGAAGGGATGATTCGAGTAGACTTAAACAATTTTTCACTCGGCATGCATGTCTTAAGTATTAGAAGTAACACCCAACAAGCTAATCAAAAATTTATTGTCTTTAAATAAAAAAACTTCGAGTACTTGGTTATCAATGAGCATCAGGAATAAGCAAATTATTCATTAGCCTCAAATAGTATTCTTAGGAAGATAAAAAATAAGTCCCGATTTTTCAGCTTTGAAAAATCGGGACTCTTTTTAGTACTAATGTTCAGTATGTTTAACCTTCCTACAGTTTTGTTACGACAAAGATTTTAGACATCCGTGGATGACCTTCTACCTTGATCGTAATATTATAGAAGCCATTTTTGTATGCTCTCGTATCCAAGTAAATTGGATAGTCTGGCACTTCCGCTAAATTTTGCTGATAAAGCGGTTGCCCCAAAGCGTTGTAAACTTCTATTGTAGCTGCTTTGCCCGCAAACGCTTTCAAGTTAACGTACAAGTCATTTGCCGTTGGGTTAGGGAAGATTGAAAATGCATCTACATCTATCTCAAAATTGAGTTGCTCAATCGTAGAGTAAACAAACGAACCATCTTCGAATACTTCTTTCACTCGATAGAAATTCTCACCGTAAGCAGGATCTACATCAATTTCTTGATAATAAATTGGTGCTTCGCTATCCGTGGTACTCGCTACCGTTGTTAAGATTTCAAAACGTTCGCCATCTTGAGAATGCTCAAGTACAAAGTGATCGTTCTTGTAATCCGTATTGGTAATCCATTGTAACTTCGTCGTTCTTGCATCTTTGAATGCTTTAAAGATTAGTTGATCGTTACTAGAACTAGCAATTGGTGCAATTTGTACCGGACAACCCATGATTTCTACTTCCGCCAAGGCTAAGAAAGAAGTTCCCATTAATTGTACACGTACATAACGACCTGTGCGACCAATGTTGATCATCGAAGGCGAACCAGCGACATCTGCTTGGTAATAAGTCGATACGCCAGGCTGCGCTTCCGTCAAGGCAGGAATTACTTCCGTAAATGGAACATCCGAAACGTAAATCGTGTAGTCGCTCAAGAATTGGCTACAGCAATCTGTACGGTTCCATAGATTGATATCTTGGATATCGCCAAGCTGACCTAAATCAATTTCCCACCATGCGTATTTCTCCCAATTGGTTAAGGAGACTGACATACCGCCCCAGAAATTACCATTTGTGTTACCATCTATCGCTCTGCTTGCTTCAGCTCCTTGTTGTGTACTAGACTGTGTTGCTGTACCCGCTAGTGCTAAATTCGTTGGACTATTACAAGTTCCAGCAATTGGTGTTCCTGCACAATTACAGTTGCCATCTTCTACGTCATTCTCGGTATTTGCATTACCATCATCACAAGCGGTTCCGGCAGCTAAACATGGAATGGGTGTTCCTGCACAGTTACAGTTACCATCTTCTACGTCATTTTCCGTCGTCGCATCCCCATCGTCGCAAGCCGTGCCAGCAGCTAAACATGGAATGGGTGTTCCTGCACAATTACAGTTACCATCTTCTACATCATTTTCTGTATTTGCATCCCCATCGTCGCAAGTCGTTCCTGCAACTGGACAAGGTACATTTCCGAAGCAACCCATTACTTCTACTTCTGCAATGGCCAAGAAAGAAGAACCAGTTAATTGGATTCTTACGTAACGACCACTTGTATTCAAATCAATCATCGAAGGTGTTGCCGCTACTGCAGCTTGGAAATAGCTTTCTACACCCGTTTGCGTCAACAAAGTATTCAAGTCTGCATTGCCGAAAGGCTGATCAGAAACTAAGATATAGTAATCTTTCAAGAATTGATCACAACAGTCCGTACGGTTAAATACATTTACTTTGCTAATGGTTGCTACTTCTCCTAAGTCAACTTCCCACCAAGGTTGTGTTTCCCAATTGGTAAAAGAAACAGACATTTCGCTCCAGAAATTACCATTCGTATTACCATCGTTCGCACGATCTGCCGTAGCACCGTGTTGTGTAGTTGATTGACTTGCCGTTCCACTCAACGCAAGGTTAGTTGGATTCGCACAGCTACCTACGATTGGTGTTCCTGCACAATTACAGTTACCGTCTTCTACGTCATTTTCTGTATTTGCATTACCATCATCGCAAGCGGTTCCGGCAGCTAAACATGGAATGGGTGTTCCTGCACAGTTACAGTTACCATCTTCTACGTCATTTTCCGTCGTCGCATCCCCATCGTCACAAGCCGTGCCAGCAGCTAAACATGGGATTGGTGTTCCTGCACAATTACAGTTACCATCTTCTACATCATTTTCTGTATTTGCATCGCCGTCGTCGCAAGTTGTTCCAGCAACTGGACAAGGTACATTTCCTAAACAACCCATTATTTCAACCTCAGCCAATGCTAAGAAAGAAGAACCTGTTAATTGAATTCTTACGTAACGACCGCTAGTACTCAAGTCAATCATAGAAGGCGAACCAGCTACTGATGCTTGGAAAAAGCTCTCTACGCCAGTTTGAGTCAGTAAAGTATTTAAATCTGCATTGCCGAAAGGCTGATCAGAAACTAAAATGTAATAGTCTTTCAAGAAATGATCACAACAATCTGTACGATTAAAAATATTAATTCTTTCCAACGTTGCTACTTCTCCTAGATCGACTTCCCACCAAGGTTGTGTTTCCCAGTTGGTCAAAGTCACAGACATTTGTCCCCAGAAGTTACCATTCGTATTTCCGTCATTCGCACGATCTGCACTTGCTCCTTGCTGTGTACTAGACTGACTAGCCGTTCCCGCTAAAGCTAAGTTAGTAGGATTATCACAATCTCCGCCACCAACGATTGGTGTACCTGCACAAGCACAGCCGTCTGCTAAGATTACATCATTTTCCGTAGTTGCATCACCATCATTACAAGTAGTTCCAGGCGTTGCTGGTAAGCTCGCATCATTGTCATCACAATCTACCTCAGCACAAAGACCATCACCGTCGTTATCAACACAACCACCATCTAATACCGTTACATCAAAACTACAAGTCGCAATGTTCGTACATTGATCCGTAACGTTGAACGTAACCGTAGTTGTTCCAACTGGGTAAGCTGATCCACTCGCCGCGCCCGTAAGTTGTTGTAAATCAAAACCACCGTCACAATCAGAACTAACGCTTGGTGCATCAAAAGATACCAGCGCAGTTGTTGCACCCGGTGCAGCCGTAAGGATAATATCCGCAGGACAAGTAATTGCTAACGTTACTGGTGTTCCAGCACAGTTGCAATTTCCATCTTCTACGTCGTTTGTAGTATTTACATTTCCATCATCGCAAGCCGTGCCAGCCGTAGGACAAGGTGTTCCCACACAATTACAGCTACCATCTTCTACATCGTTCTCTGTACTTGCATCACCATCATCACAGCTTGTTCCAGCCGTAGGGCAAGGCGTTCCTGCACAATTACAGTTACCGTCTTCTACATCGTTCTGTGTAGTTGCGTCTCCATCGTCGCAAGCTGTTCCAGCAGCTAAACAAGATTCTGTAACCGTAATTACGAAGTAACAGATTTCTGTATTTCCACATTCATCTGCGATTAGGTAAGCTACCGGAGTAGAACCAAGATCAATTGTAGAACCACTCACTGGTCCTTGAATTTGGCTTACGGTAGTATTATTGGTAAAACAAGTTGTACTTGCCGTTGGCGTTGCCCAAGTAACCGTGGCACTCGTTTCACCAATTGCCGCCTCAACGTTAAGATCTCCTGTGCAATCTGCAACAGTAAGTACAGTTGCAACGGGATTAACCGTAACGGAAAAGAAACAAGTAGTTACATTATTACAGCTATCTATCAAGGAGTAAGATACACCAGTAACGCCCGTTGGGAAATCACTTCCACTTTCTAAACCGTCTGCGAGCGTGACTGCTACGCCACTACTTGAGAAACAGTTTGAACTACCTGTTGGTAAATCATAATTAACCACAGCAGAAGAAGCACCCGGAGCGGCATCGACTACGATATTCGCAGGACAATTTGTAGTAATCGTTGTAGGTGTTGGTTCTACCGTTACGTTGAAAGTACAAATCTCTGTATTGCCACAACCATCCATTACTTCGTAAGCAACTGCGATTTCTCCAATTGGGAAGTTACCACCATTGGCAGGACCTGCAATTTGATTGACCGTAAGATCCATGCTACTCATTCCGCAGTTATTTAAATCTGCGTTGAAATCTCCGTGACCATTTTCATCACCAGAAAAACCAAACCAACCAGAAAGACCGTAGTCACCATCTTTAAGGTTTGCACCATCTCCCACTTGGAAACCATAATTATAATCTATTGGGTCGTGTGTGATTTGTAAAACTTTACCTGCATTTGCACCAGCCCCCGTAAACGTGCTATTGTTATTATCTACTTCGTAATAGTGCCAGTCGGTATGATCTGCCGCTGCATTGGTATTTGGCTTAAAGCTTCTACCAAGACTTGACCAAGCAAACCAGTTCCGCTTATTGATTAACTTAACGGAAAAACTGTATTTGAAATTAGCATTATCTACTCGCTCTACTGCTCCCGTGAGCAAAGCGGTACCATCCGCAAATTCTTGGAAACTTGCTCCGTTGGCATCGACTGCGTATTCTTTATTTTCCGTAAGGTTATCAAAATTTAACCAAACTGCTCTGGTGCCAATCCCGTTGTCAGAAACACCGTGATCTTCTAAGCTACAAGTTTGAGGCATTACAGTACTTGGGCAAGGAATTTCCATCACTGCCTCGTAATGATCAGAACCCGCTCTATCTCTCCAAACACCGTTACTTTTAATCAAAGCCGTATAATCTGCATTAGTTTGACTGCTGGTAGTTCCCAGATTATTTGGATCGCCACTACCCCAGTTCGTATAAGTAACTGGATCGCCATTATCCCAAACGAAGTTACCTTCAGAGGCAGCATCGTTCAAGCCAATCCAAATTGTTTGTGCTAAAACGGTTGACTTCAAGAAGTTGTTTTCTCCAGCACTGTTAATGCTTACTAAGTGTCCACCATTTTGTTCTGCCCAGCTTTTTGCCGCCGCCCAAGAATAATTATTGGTTGTGGAACAATAGTATTTGCTATCATTATATTCTCCTAAGTAAATCGTATTAGGAATATTTTCAGGAACGTCACTACAGTTAATTACGGTAGCCATTGGACAAGCAAGTTCCATAATTACATCATAAGTATTGTGCGCTTTTGTATCATTCCAACGTCCACTAGACAACATCTGAACGTAATCTTCTCCCGTACCGTAATCATTAGGTTCGTTGGTATTCCAATTTGAATAATTGAATGCGGCTCCAGTAGTCCACTCAAAGTTTCCTTCGCTGTTTTCATCGGTTAAGTCTAACCAAATTCTTCCACCATTTAGAAAACCTGCGATAAAGTCATTCTCTGCTTGATCCGCAATGACGGGAAGCGTTCCACCTCTTGCTGCTACAAAATCTTTAGCCGCTTGATAGTTTAAATGACCACTTGTTTTTTTGTAGAAATAAGTATCACCAAAAGTACCTAAGTAAGTCATTCCATCAACGGTTGGTACATTTGTACAATCAAATCCGTTAGGTGCTGGAGCACAGTTAGAAGTTCCCGTAGGTTCTGTCCAATTCGCTACTGCGGTCGTACCGCCTGGAATCGTAGAAACTGTAATATCGGCAGGACAGTTAAAATCAATATTTGGACTATCTACATCCACGATTGGTGCGACGTATGGACCTACCGTGATTACATTATCACAAATAGAAGTCATGCCAAGATTATCCGTAATGGTTAAGGAAACGGTTTGTGACCCAAGGTCTGCCGTAGTAAACGTAGATTTAGAAATGGTTCGACTAGCTATCGTTGCACCGCAACTTCCGTAGCTACCTTTATCATATTGTTCCGCCGTTAAAGTAGCCGTACCGTTTTCATCCAATTGGATAAATACACCAGCTTTACAGCCGGGAACGGGAGGCTTCGTTTCGTTGATATCGTAAAGCGTTACGCCGAATTCGAGGTTCGTAATATTAACGGTGCCCTGAATTTGATAAAGCGTTCCGTCGTGTAAAACGGTACCGTCGATATTGTTCGGTGAGTTTTGTACGATGATTCCACAAACGTCCGTTTCGATTGATCCATTATTTTGAAAAGATCCGGTATTGTGTAGGTTACCACTATTGGTAATGTTGACGAAATCGTTGTTAATGAAACTATTGATATTTTTTAGTTCTCCAGCGAGTTCGAAGTCCTTATTGTTGGTAATTGTTGCGTTGTTTTGAAAGTCTACAGAACTTTGCAGTTCAAAGAAACCTTCATTTGTAAAGTTTGTTTGGTTGTTAAAGACCCCGTTAACAGCAAAACTGGCACCAACTTGATTTGCTAAAGTTGCGCCAGCAGTATTATTAAAAGTACTTCCAGAAGGATTTGTCATATCTCCTTGGTTGATTACTTTTCCTTTGTTGTTAAAAGTATTGGTACTTCTTAAGCTTCCAAAGTTATTGATGTCACCATCATTATTAAGGATCGCGGTATTTTTGAAAGTACCGTAGTTGTTGAGTATACTACCTACTGCGTTGTTGAAGTTGGCAGGATTACTTCCCGGTCCTCCATTATCAAAAGTACCGTAGTTATCAAAAGTACTATTGTTTTGAAAGTCACCATCATTGTCAAACATGATCATTCCTGCGTTGACAAAATAACCATCATTGATAATATTTCCGTTAGAAAAATTAACGATAGTACCGAGGTTGTAAATAAAGGTATTAAAGGTAATGGTACCAAAGTTTTGGATCGTATAGTCGATGGTTGGTGATCCTGCGTAAACTGGAAAATTCCCTCCTTGGGGCGTTCCGGGAATCGTCGCGGTAGAACCACTACTAGGCACATTGGGAGACCAATTCCCTGCCTTGGACCAATCGCTATCGACATCACCAGTCCATACTGATTGTGCCTCTAATTGTAATGCGCATAGGCAAACGATTACAATTGCGTAAATAATTCTCATGAAAGTCTAAGTTTTATGGTTAAAAAAAATCGTAAGTTCGTATTGGGTATGACAGACAGAATAGCCTTATTGAAAACAATAAAAGCTCACTAAAAGTCATACTTTTAGTAAAAATTAGAATTATATTTATCGGTTGATGGAATACAACTAGCGTTGCTACAAGGGCACGCAAGTGTTAGAAAACAAAATTATAGCAGCGGAAAGCTTATCCTGACCGCAACATTTTTTTGGAGCTAATTTGTTTTAAAATGAATTACCTTAGCTCACAAAGACCAAAGCATCAACATACAATGCTGTATCTTCATTACGAAGGGTCAAGTTTAGATTTTAATATCTATCTTTAAAACAAATTAATGTGGGGGTCTGAAAATTATTGGTTAATAGGGAGGATAAATAAAACAAATTATCTTATCAGCAAAGATAGCTACAAAAGATAAGTAATTAAAGATAAATTATCTTTTTTTAATTACATTTTGTTTAAAAAAAATCACTCCCCGATAAACACTAAATAATCAATATTTTATACATTAGACTAAAGCGTAAGGTATCTTTATTTTCTAAGCTTATTTCATTTCAGGACTACCTTTTGCCAACATAAAAACTAAAATGGACAATATTTTTTAGTAAAAAGTCTTTTGCAATGCTAGTTTTTCACCTAGCCTTGCTTCATCCTTAATTTCGACTAGCTATGCATAAATTACGATTGCTAATTCTAGCATTATTTTTAGCCAGCACGGCGTTCAGCCAAGGTACCGATTTAAAGATCACAACCTTGAATTGTGAATTTCTGAATTTGAAAAAGATTCACATGAAATATGGTTTTCCATTCCGTTTACAAAGGGTCGATCAAGTAGAATGGAATAAACCGGGCTATCGGCAAGAAAAATTTGAAGCAGCCACGATGGTGATTGCCAATTTCTTGGATTCGCTCAATAGTGATATATACACCCTTACGGAAGTCGGTAGTGAAGAGGATGTTGAGTTTTTACAAAAACTGCTAAAGAAGAAGAATAAAGATTATAAATACGTGGCCGTAGCCGATTCTCAGGATAATGCGACCGGACAAAACGTGGCGATTATCTCTAAATACAAACTGAAGGATGTGGTCAAAGAAATTCCAGGGCGCGAGTTCTATATCAGTGAAGAAGATGATCCCGAGGAAGTGTATGATACGGGAATCAGTAAAGGAATGTGTGCAACCATTAAAGTAGCAGATTATGAATTTATCGTTTACGTGCTACATTTCGTCTCCGAACGCGGGGGGCAAAAGGAAGATAAGCAGCGTGTTGCACAGGCTTCCGTAGCAAGAAGACATATGTTGAAGTCTTTGCAAGAGGACAAAAAGGTAATCATCACGGGAGATTTAAATGATCATCGAGGGCAACCCACCTTACACCGGATTCGAGGCTTGGACGATATTTTCGAAGATTTTATTCAAACGGGAAGTACCAAATATTTTCCTGAGGACAAACTAGATACGCGTTGGACACATAAATTTCGGGGCGAATTCAAGCAAATCGATCATATCCTTTTGTCCTTGAGTATCAAAGACGTCTGTAAACGTAGCGGCATCAAGGCCATGACGCATATCCACCAAAATCCTAAAGTTTCTGATCACAACGCCTTCTCGGTATGGTTAAACTTGAAGGGATAAAGCACCTAAATAATTTTATAAAAAGAATACTTTACCTATGACTAAATTAAACTTGCTCTGCTGCTGCATTGCTTGCTGTATGATCGCTTGCCAGCAAAATAAAACAAGTGACCAAGCGGGCAAAAATGCATTGACGACCAACTCCGAGACCGAGCGGAGTACTAAGTCGATAAAAGCCATCGAACTGCCTACCGGATACGAAATCATCGGAGAAGCCATGGGAAATCTAGACGAAAAAGAAGGCGATGAAAAAGTAATCGTTTACAATACCGATCGACCAACCGATTTGGGAACCGAAAGAGAAATGCGAATTTATCGGCAAGAAAAAGACCGTTGGGTCTTATGGCATACTGCTACCAAGCCATTATTGACTAGCGAAAGTGGTGGAACACTCGGCGACCCTTTCGAAAACGTCAGTATTACCAATCAAACGATCGTACTGGAACACTTTGGTGGAAGTAGAGAAAAATGGAAATACCTTTACCGATTTAGATTTCAAAATGAGGCTTGGGAACTCATCGGTGCAACCGTAAAAATAGGCGCTTTTTGTGAAGATTGGGAGGAGTTCGACTACAATCTTTCTACGGGAAAAATCGTATACCTAAAAACGAAAGATCGTTGTAATAAGGGACAAGTCGTCGGCAATGACATTCTAAAACGACAAGAACTCGTCAAAAAATTAGATCCTTTACCCAATTTAGACAACTTCTATTCGGGCGAAAATCAAGTTGATATTTTTGGCAACGGGGAGATGTTTTATTATTAACAATTGTTCCGTTCAATTTCATACTAGCAGAGCGGCTAGACTGAAATCGCGTTCGTCCAAAGTGGCGAACGCGATTTTTTTTACTGAAAGAATGCTTTCCAAGCAAGTTTTCTAGTTTCGCATTTTCAGCTTGGTACTTTTGTTTTTAAAACAACATTATAAAGAAAACTACGCCTGAGTAAAATTTAAAGCTAAAAAACAAATCAATGTCTTCCGAATGAATGTTAAGTACCCATACAAATGAAATTTGCTAACCAAATCACTACTTAATGTCGACACTAAAACTTTGTTCCCTCTTACTCATGGCCGCCGCTTATATTTTTGCTGGCGTCAGTCATTTTAGAAACCCACCTTTTTTCCTAAAAATTACGCCCCCCTGGGTTCCACAACCGGAGAAGGTCAATCTTTTAGTTGGTGCCATTGAAGTTGGTTTGGGCCTTGCCCTACTCTTTCCTACGACCCGTTCTTTAGCGGCTTACGGTGTTATTGCCTTACTCATTGCCGTTTTTCCAGCCAATTGGTATCATCATCAAAAGGCACGAAAAAAACAAAAGGGAGTAATTGCTACCCTCATTCGTTTACCGATACAATTACTGCTAATCTATTGGGCTTATACTTTTGTTTAAAACATCCCTGCATAGCGTTCCCGTTTCTTAGTGCTACCCTATTGCTAAAATCTTTGTTTTTAGCCTAGCTTTTAGCTAAATTTGCCACCACAAACGAATTGAACTCAGGCTCGACGACTACACCATGACTAAGAAAATACTTTATCTAATTGCAGCTTTGCTCTTTGTACTTGTGAGTTATCAGGGCTATGAATATTACACTTTCATTGAACAACGGAACCAATTAGTTAAAGAGAAAGGAGCCGCAACCACCGCCGCACTCCGAGATCAAGTCGACGGAATCCTTAGCAAAATCGTGACCGAAGCGGAGCGACTCGCTGCCCTTCTTGGACAAAACGAATACAGCGCCGAGCAAATCGAAAATTTGATCAAAGAAAGTGCCCTTAGCATTCCTGAAATCCAGGGCGTAACGGCCTGTTACGAACCGTATAGTTTTGCGCAAAGCAAACGGTTATATTGCCCCTATTACGATAAAGGCACGCAAGAATATCTCTACGTAGAAAAAAATTATGACTATACCGTAAAAGGTGCAAAGGGTACGGATTGGTATACTGGCGTGAGGGAGGAAGGGGCGAAATGGGTAGAACCTTATTTTGCACAAGCGGCAAAAGATTGGTACATTGACTACGGCATTCCTTTTTATTTTGGGGAAGGTCCTAACCAAGGAAAAGTGCGAGGAACCATTACGATGAGTTTTATTGCAAGTGGTTTCAAAAACTTAATTCACGCTTTGAGTTTGGGCAAAACGGGTTACGGTTTGATTACTTCACAAGCGGGCGTTTTTTTAGCGCATCCCATCAATGAATACGTAGGTAAAACCAAACTAGAACGCATCAAAGCAAATACGCAGCAGCCCGAATTGGTAGCAGCATACGAAGGTTTACTGGCTGGACAAACGGGCAACATAGAATTTTACGACGAAGCCATCGACGATCATACACTTTTTTACTACGACAAAATTCCGAGTTCTGGCTGGGGCATTGGCTTGCTTTTTTATAAAAATGACTTATTAGAAGATCAGTTGGCCCTCAATCGTCGGTATATCAAAATGGCCTTACTATTCTCTGCCTTTCTTATTTTTCTGATTGCGATTCACTTTAATAAAGATTATCTTGATCAGACGGAAATATGGCAATTGAGCATCCTCGCCAGCATTTTATTGCTCAGTAATATTTGGCTGATTGGATATTTAAAACATACCACTTTACCTACGTCCAATCCCAAACAAAGTCCGCCCATCGTTGATAATGCCAGTCTTAATGGTTTCATTCACGAACAACATTTGCGTGCAGATACGCTTAAGATTCCGAAGGCGACGCCGATTCCTACGGGGATTTATGTGCAGCGCTTAGAATTTGAAAATAGTTACAATCTTAATGTCGGTGGTACCGTTTGGCAAAAATATCCTTTGGACAAAGTAGAAACGGTTACGGTGGGGTTTCGCTTTCCGCAAATGTCACCTTTCGCCGAAGCAGCTTACGTAGAAGAATCTTACCGAGAACTGGTGGAAGCAAAAGAAGATGAAGCCGGCTACCTTTTAGTCGGATGGGAATTTCGAGTTACGCTACGCTTAAACCTCAATTACGCCAATTACCCTTTTGACAAGCGACATCTCAGTATTGATATTGTACCGATGAACAATCAAGATCATCTACTTTTTATTCCGGACTTAGCCAGTTATACTTATACCAATCCTTTCAAAAAAAGTGGCTTACAACCGAGCATCGAAATTTCTGGTAATGAAGTTTTAGAAAGTTATTTCAATTTCTCTTTAGAAACCTATGATGCAGACTTTGGCTATGGGCGCAAAGAATTATACGAAGAAGTACCTGTTTTACATTTCAATATTAACCTGCGCCGTATCTTATTAAACGCTTTCGTGACTTATCTCATTCCTATCTTTGTGACCTTAGTCATGATGTTTATTCTTATCTTTGCCTGTGGTAAAACAGAAGAACGGCAAGGAATTATTGAAAGCATGGCGGCTTTCTTTTTCGTTTTAATCTTCTCTCACATTGATATGAGAAAAGAGATTATCACGGCGGATTTGATCTACATGGAATACTTTTACTTTATCACCTATTTCATGATTATTATTTCTACGTTTAACCTGATTACCTACACTAAGAACAAAACGAGATTCTTTGATTTCAATGAGAATCAAATCTTCAAAGCCATTTACTTCCCATTATTTTTCTTATCAGTTTTGATTTTAACTTTACTCAAATTTTATTAATGCTATTTTAAGCAGGAGACCGGTGGGAAAACACCGCACTGACCTTCTAATTTTCAGTGCCATAACAGGATCTAATACGCTAGAAACAACAGCATATTTTATCCTCAAATATTAATAAAAAAAATGTTGATAACCTTCTATTTCAGCATAGTTACCAACATCTTTAACGCTAAGCTCAATACTTAGCTTATATTATTCCTTAAATGAACGAAGTAAGACCAGCATTTTTCTCTTTTCCAAGGGATTCCTTGTATTGTAAAGCGTTTCCGCAGATTTAGCTACTGATTTTTTTGGGTTAAAACTCAACTTTGTCAGATAGTTTTTGTTTCAATTGCGCTTTGCAGCTCCAAAAAAACAATTAAAACAAACTTATTAACATACAACAAAGAAATATGTTAGTAACGTATGATGGTTACGCAAGTGCCACTACTAGAATTTTATAGCCTATTAATCGGATAACGAAGAGATAAGATGTCAAAATTACCTAAAGAAAATCAATTCCTAGACTTATCAGACTATGGGAGAGGAGTTGCACGTTGGATTGCCAATTCGCTTAAATACACTACGGTTACCCCTATTCAAGTGACTATTGCGTTTATCATTTCTGGTTTGTTGGCTATTTTTGCCATGCTCAATCACTACTTTTGGTTGGCCGCATTTTTCTTAATTTTCAAATCCATTTTGGATGCTGCGGACGGAGAACTGGCTCGGATAAAAAATACGCCCTCCTATACTGGACGTTATTTTGACTCCGTCGCTGACATTATTCTCAACTTACTCTTCATCCTTACGATTCGTTACCTTACGGATGCGTCCTATTACTTCGCGCTTTTGGCATTTATTGGTATTCAACTGCAAGGTACACTCTACAATTATTACTACGTTATTCTGAGAAACAAGCACGACGGAGATACGACGAGTAGAGTATTTGAAGATACTACACCAACAGCTTTATCCGGTGAAAAACAAAGCCACGTCAATATTTTATTCGCCATGTACAATTTTTGCTATCGATTTTTTGATAAGATAATTTATCACTTAGATAAGACGGCTATCCAAGCTCAAATTTTCCCGAAATGGTTTATGACGATTGTTTCCACCTTTGGACTAGGATTTCAATTGTTACTGATGAGCATCTTTTTGGTTTTGGGTTGGGTAAATTATATCATTCCTTTCTTTATGCTCTATTCTGTTTTTATTGTAGTCTTCATTGGTGTTAGAAAATTTATCAATCAAGTTGCGTTGCGCAAAAGTTTATAAGTTTTTATGAAAAAAAAGTATAAACCCTTCCGTGTTTTGAGCATTACTACAAATAACAAATCGATATTGAAGCATTTCGACAATGATTTACTGCCCTATTCCACTACCGCTTAAAATAGAGGGACAAAAAAGTACAGCTTATAGCTTGATAAAACGAAAACTGCAAGTAGCCACCACTTACCAGGGGCACTACTTCGATTCCAACTTACCCACAGGTAACTATAGTAGAAACGTTTACTTTCTTAAAGCCTCCACCACTGCTACCGCCTCGTCGCAAAATTCTTTCTTACAAAAAAAAGTGAGTTAGTACTTATCATCAATACTTTCGCAATTACGTATATTTTTTTTACTATTTGGTATTAAAAACATATAAACCATTTGCGTTTTTGTAAGTCTATTGCTACATTGGAATAGTACTTAAAAATCTAATCCAGATTTAATCCTCTTTTTTCGAAAAGCTTTTACTTCTAAAAAATTACCTCGTTCGTAATTTGGCACTAAGGAGTAATCACAACTCCTACATTTACTCCTTTACAAATAAAAAATCAGAAACTAATTATCAAATTGTTTGATGCATTTTGATGAAACGGAACAGTAATATTTTCTGCTCGTATCAAAACGCTTTGCTACAGGTAGTTATCCTCGAAGAAGCACGATTGATATCTCCTAAAGTAGAACCAACGCCTATTCGAAATATTTAAATAAGTTCTCAGAATCATTAATCACTACTTCGCATTTTAGGATCATGCTACTTAGCTTGTACCGCTATGCCTATGCAATTAAATACCAATACAAATTATTCTACTCATGAATTTGCATCATCTTTTGACCAGTCTTTTCG
>CALFBG010000098.1 GCA_937951685.1 uncultured Saprospiraceae bacterium
CATGATGCGCCAGCAGCTTTGTTGGAATTTGAACAATTTGTCGAAAGCCTAGTGGAAACCTTAGCATGGAAGCAAGTTGAACAAAAACAGTAATTGCGCTGCGTTGCTATTTTAAAACAACTTCAATAGCTCCATACTAAAGGTACAATGCCTTGATTGTCACGATCAAGGCATTGTTGTTTAGTTCCTCCTGAATGCATTCGATTGCGGTCAATATGCTTTCCCTTAGTTTAAAATGAAAAGTTGTTTTTAAACCATTTGACATTTCAAGCGCAACTATATTCAGCTAAAGCAAAGCATTTTTTTAAAACAAAAAATTGCTTTTTTTCCAAAAATAATTTTGAAGTATTAAATATTCTACTTATTTTGGTTGACCAATAAGTTGGCCAACCAAAATAAAATTCTTTTTTTAATTATAAAGAATAAAATTATAATGCTAGACAATTTCAGTGAAATTAAGGTTGAGTCAGCCGTAGAGAAGATTATCAAACAAATCAGAAGTCTCATTACTTCCGGTCAGGTCAAATCTGGTGACCGACTTCCGCCGGAGCGAAAATTAGCAGAAAAGCTAGGGGTGAGTCGTACCCACGTCAGAGATGCCATTCGAAAATTGGAGTTTTACGGTATTTTAAGAACCTTGCCACAAAGTGGTACCGTGGTTGCTGGTATTGGAATCACAGCCTTGGAAGGTTTGATCACAGATGTTTTACAACTAGAAAAGAGTGATTTTACCTCTTTAGTTGAAACTCGTGTAATCCTAGAAACGAATGCTGCAAAATTGGCGGCGGAACGAAGAACAGTCGAGGGGCTCATTGCTATTGAAAAAGCATTGGATGCCTACGAACTTAAAATTAAATCTAATAAATCTGCCGTTGAAGAAGATTTGATGTTTCACCTAAAGATTGCAGAAGCGAGTAAAAATGAGGTACTCAAATCTTTGATGTTAGTTATCACGCCAGATATCTTGAAAAACTTTATCCAGTATAATGTATGTGATGATAAGGACATGGATAACCGCGTTTTGGAAGAGCACCGAGCCATTTTACAACACATTTCTGATGGAGATGGAGAAGCTGCCAGTCAGGCAATGGCCAATCACTTAAATGATATTTTAGCCTTCAGTAAGAATATGAAATAGACCCAACTGCAATAACGAAGAAGTACCTAATGGTCGAAAATCTTAAAATTAGTTTATCTCTTCAAGAATATAATAGCTAAATACGCCTTCTTTTTAGGAGCTTTTTTTATTCTAGGTCTTCAAATTTTGTCTGCAAACGACTTTTTGCATATACCTGCTACAGAAAACTTAGCAATAGCGAAAATATCGGGTACTGGTATCGAAGATAATGAATCGCTCATTAGCGTAACGGTTGTGATTGATGGAATTGCCGTGGGATCAGCTGCTGATTTTTGGGCAAGTTTAGACAGGAACGACGTAGCATCCGTTGAAGTGCTAAAAACTGCTGCTGCTGTCATTTATGGTTCGCGTGGTGCCAACGATTCTGGTACGAGTACACAAGTGGCTACTTATTTCAATCATGAAGGTGTTGAGTGTAGAATAGATGATTTCACGATCATAGAGAATTAAAATTTCATAAATGTACAAGGTCGCTGTAAAGTGACTACGTTCACTAAAAGTAAAGATGAAAAAAAATATTAACCTAGTTGCAGTTTGTTTACTTGCATTATTAATGGCTTCTACTTGGAGTTGTAAAGATGAAATCGAAAAACCAACGGGATCGGGTGGTTTACCAAGTGAAGAGGAATTAGTGGAAGGGGTTGATTACTTCTTGCCGAATGTTAACCTGTCTAATTGGAAAGTAACCTTGCCAATCGGAGATGGAAGCCCGACAGAAATAAAGCCACCGGAAATTTTGGAATATGGAACTAGTCCGCTGCTAAAGGACTTTATGTATAACGACTCTGTCATCGGTGCGCTCGTTTTTCATACCTATCCTGGTGGAGTAACTACTACGAACTCTAGCTATCCTCGGACGGAACTTCGAGAACAAATGGAACCGGGTAGTAATAGTGTTAATTGGACTTTTCCAGAAGGTGGTCGGATGAAAGGAACGCTTTCTGTTCCTGAAATTTCAAAGGATGCTTCCAATGAAGATCATCGAACAATTATTATGCAAATCCACGGGCGATTAACCAATGAGCAAAGAGATTTGATTGGAGCAAGCGATAATAATGCCCCACCAATGTTGAAGATTTATTGGCAGAAAGGAAGAATTAGAATCAAGACAAAAGTCCTCAAAGATTTAAACGCTTCTGATACCGAAATATTAGCAACTACTGCATGGGAAGACGATGATGGTTTTTATTTTTCAGAAGTCGTCAATCAAGACAAATTTACCTTAGAAGTTATTGCCTCAGAAGGCAAACTTGAAGTAATTATGAATGATAGCGAATCTAAGGTGTACGAGGATATCAACATGGAAAAATGGGGCGTATTTGAAAATTATTTTAAGGCCGGCAATTATCTACAAACCACAGATGATAATGCCTTTGCCAAAGTGAATTATTATGATTTGACCATTAGCCACTAAGCAAGTCGCACCAATGGTATTAAGTCTAACTGCTTAATGTAGAAGGTGCTTTAACTTGATTGCTGACTTAGTGGAATACCTAAATTAGTGCGTGTTAAATATCCGAACGTAAAGATGCATCTTAAATATGTTTATCATTAAATAGAGACAAACATACGGCTCCAGTTTTAAGTGATCGGAAATGTATGTTTGCTCTATTCTTAAAAAAATAAAATTAAAAACCTACCTTGATACTTTCAGATTAGCTGCTTTTTATTTTTGCTGCTTATGCTTCTTTAGTCGGGTAACGAAGCTGTGAAGCCCGTAGTGATGTGAAAGCGTAACCCAGCGCTAATCCAACTCATCATAGTCGCTCGATCTGCTTATATTCGATCGTTTTCTATCGGTCGTTTATCGAAGCACAATTTCCCTTTTCTTTATGCTAGTAATTACTTCCCTCTTCTGTAAGGGCAAAGACAGTTTTTTTACCAAAAAAAGGATTAGTTTTGCGCTGCTAAAACGATCACAGTAGCAATAGTGCCGAAAAAAGGATTTTTTGCGTACTAGTATTTAACTGTGCTCTCCCATTCAATTTATTTATACCAAACCTATTTACTATTATGAATAAGATTTTATGTAGTCTATTGTTATTAATACTTGTGATGGCTTGTCAAGAGCCCTCAAGTACTACGGATACTAAAGCAAAAGAGACGACGGAAGCCCCCGTCAAGAAAAAGACTTATCCTGCTAACGTGCAAAAAGTATTTGAGCAGCATGGTGGCTTAGCGCAATGGCAGAAAATGAAGGCGATGACTTACGAAATCGTTAAAGAAGAAGGCAATGAAAAGCAAATGATTGATTTACACAATCGACGAGAGCGAATCGAAGCGAGTACTTTCAAAACGGGTTATGATGGTAAAAATTATTGGCTGGAAGCCGATACAAGTTATAAAGGAAATGCCGTTTTTTATCATAATCTAATGTTCTATTTCTACGCGATGCCTTTTGTTTTGGCAGATGATGGGATCATTTATTCCGAAACGGAGCCCTTCGTATTTGAAGAAAAAACGTACCCCGGCGTAAGAATTTCCTATGGCGATGGGGTAGGCGTGAGCCCTGAAGATGAATATTTTATGTACTACGATGCGGATACCTACGAAATGGCTTGGTTAGCTTATACGGTAACTTATTTCTCGAAAGAGAAAAGTAATAAATTAGGTTGGATTCGCTATAAGGATTGGAAGACAATCAATGGCTTGAAATTACCGAATAGTTTAAGTTGGTATAAATCCGAGGAAGGAAAAGTTACAACGTTGCGGAATACTAGAGCATTTACTAACATCGAAGTTTCTGCGACGGCGTTCGAAGATAAAGTATTTGCCAAAACCGCTGCGGCAAAAATAGTAGAAGAGTAATCAAGGCTAGATAAGTAGCGTATGACCGTTAGTCTGAGCGTTCTATTTTTAATTTAATAAAAATAGAACGCTTAATTTTTTTAGGAATTTATAGCTGGTCAATTGGAGAAATACTGCCGATGATACTCAACATTGCCGTGTATATTGTCGGGGCCAAAACATTGTGCACGGGTAAATGTAGTTTTACAAAACAAAAAAAACTTCTCGGAGTTGTATACCGTATTCCAACGCATGGAACGTTTTTCTCTTTTTAAAATTTAAACAAAATGATTAGACTCCAATTCTTCAGCTTTTTACTACTACTCTCACTTGTTGGTTGTATCCAAGACGATTTTGTCGCGGACACCATCGACCCTGTTTTACGAATTACAAGCTCGGTAGATTCGATTTCTATCAATTCTTCTTTCCAGTTTGAAGCCGCTTACTTTAATAATGTAGGGGTGCAAACGGCAGTCGACGTTAGCTGGAGTAGCTCCGACGAAACGATTATCAGTATTGATAACCTGGGCTTAGCACAAGCAAAGGCTTTAGGACAGACTTTAATTACGGCGAGTTATGATAACGGTCAAACCACTATCAGTGACGTGATGGTTGCCAACGTTGGACAAACGACGGTTAGTGCGCCCGCAGAAAGAACGGGAATGATTAGCACGACGAGTTCTTACGCATTATCTGGTGATTTTACCCTCAAGGAAGTTGGCAATAATCTGGTGCTAGAATTTGAAAGTAACTACCAAGCATCTTCTGCTTTACCAGGCTTGTACGTCTATCTAACCAATAATAGAAATACGATTGCTAATGCCTACGAAATTGGTGCGGTCAACATTTTTAATGGAAAACATAGTTACACGATTCCTAACGTGGGGGTCAATGATTACAGTTATGTACTTTATTTTTGTAAACCCTTTACCGTAAAGGTCGGTGATGGAAAAATATTATAAGACCTCAAAACAAATTGAAAAACAACAACACAATGAAAAAAATAGTCTATACAATCGGAATGCTTCTATTTTTTGTGGGAAGCGTAAATGCAGGAGGTCCCTGGCCGCAAGCAAAAGGAATTGGCTTTTTTAAAGTATCAGAATGGTGGATCGTTTTTGATAAACATTTTACGGATACAGGCTTGACAGATCCGAATATTACAACGGGCATTTTTAATACCTTTGTTTACGGAGAATACGGTATTACCAATCGCCTTACCGGTATTGTAAGCGCCCCTTTATTCAGTCGGAATTACATGAATAATCTGGTTTCAGAAACGACGCAAGAAGTACTCGTCAAAGGCGATGCCGTAAATTCAATCGGAGATGTTGACCTTGGGATTAAATATGGATTAACGAAACCGGGGAGTAAAATTCCGGTGTCCGCAAGTTTGATTTTAGGCTTGCCAACGGGAAAAGCAGTGGCGGGAGAACTCAATAATTTGCAAACGGGAGATGGCGAATTTAATCAAATGCTACAACTCGATGCGGGGATGGGATTTAGCCTAGGGAAGCACGTTTCCAGTTACGCGAGTGTTTATACTGCGTATAATAATCGAACTAAAGACTTCTCTGATGAGTTCAGGTTTGGCGCAGAATATGGTCTTGGCTTATTCAAACAAAGATTGTGGTTGACGGCTAGATTGAACGTCGTAGAATCTTTGCGCAATGGCAGTAAAAGAGAAGAAGTAACGAGTACTAGTATTTTTGCTAATAACACAGAATACACTAGTATCGGTTTTGAAGCCAGTTTTTATGTGACGCGTAAGATTGGCATTTCGGCTGGTATGGCGGGCGCTTCGCGAGGAGAATTAATTGCGGCGGCACCTTCTTATTCCATCGGTGTTTTTTATGACATGAGTAAGTAGTAGCGTAAGCCTGTAATTTTTACTTTTACTGCTCTTCCGTGCTAGGTGCAAATAATGCATCTAGCACGGATTTTTTTTCATGATTTTTTAGCGAGAAGTTGTTTGCTTAGGAAGGCTTTGAGTAACGAATTTTTTTTTCAACTTATTGTAAACCCAATTTCCGTGAACTACTTAAATCACCTAATGAATCGTCTAGGTGAAATACTTGTAATTGAAATATATTTCTTTAACTTCACATGGATTCTTAAGTACTTTAGCTAAAATTAGTCATGATGAAATACCTTAAGTTCTTATTGCTATGTTTTAGTCTTTATTTTATTGCTGCTTGTGATGAGCCGAAGCCAGGCTTGTGTGATTTTCCCGTTTGGGAACGAAAGCCGAGTGTTTTGATCGAGCCGGATAGTATTAAGATAGTCGGTGATTTAGGTAGTTTTAAGGTAGAACGTTCTTATCAGGAGCGGAGTGGCGTACAACTGATTAACTTTAAGTTTAAGTCAGTACTTCCAGCGGAGTTAGCTCCCGTTACTTTAAAATTTAACTTTCCTTCCGTCGATATCAATGGATATTGGAACCCTAAAATAGCCATTGACAAAGTGAATTACTACGGTAGTGGTTTCCCGGCAAAAGCTTCTTGGAATGCGCCCGTTCTTTGTTTTTACAATCAGGCTTTAGCAAACAAAATTACGATTGCGTTGTCGGATGCACTCCATCTATCTTCGTTTGGCAGTGCTCTCAAAGCAGCGGATGTCAATTTTTATCCAGTGATCAAACTGTTTCAAGAGAAAATGCCTAAGATGACCGATTACGAAATCACCTTACGCATTGATACTAGAGACATTCCTTATTACCGAGCGATTGACGAAGTAGCAAGCTGGTGGGCAGACTTTCCGGCGCATCGACCGATGTTTGTACCAGCAGGTGCAAAGCGTCCCATATATTCCACTTGCTACAGTTATCCTCAAGCTATTACGGCGGCAGAGATGCTGGCAGAATGTAAAATTGCTAAATCATTAGGCTGCGGAGCGGTAATTATGGAGGATGGTCGGCCAACTAAAGATGGGAATAGTGGATATGCTTATACCGGAGATTGGAGTCTAGATCGCATTCCAGAGCGGAAAGCATTTGTAGATAGTGTTCATGCGACGGGGATGCAATTCCTACTTGGATATTCGTTGCCTTTCATGGGAGCGCAAGCAAAAAATCATGTTGCTTTTAAAGGAAAGTACTTGCGACATTGGGAAGCTCAGGGCACCTACGTCTTGGATCCACGTTACCCGGAAGTTCGTCAGCACATCGTCAATAGTTATCGTAAAGCTTTGGAAGATTGGGGCTTGGATGGTTTTAAAATAGACTTTATTAGATGGTTTACGGAGGGGAAGGATAGCCAATTGACTAAAGAAGGAGGCCGAGATTTTGCGAGCATCGACGAAGCTACCGATGCACTGATGACGGAAATTACTACGCAGCTCACAGCAATAAAACCTAATATTCTTTTAGCATATAGCCAAGCTTCTATCGGACCTTTACTGCGGAAATATGGAAATATGTTTCGCGGTGTAGATGCACCAAATAATGCGGTTGCCAACAAAGTAGGAATAACTAATCTACGAATTATGGCGCAAGCAACGGCGGTACATAGCGATAGCTTTACTTGGCGACCAGAAGAACCCGTAGAACAGGCCGCTTTACAAATTTTGAATACTTTATACAGTGTCCCACAACTTTCTATAAAGCTGGCTGAAATTCCTGAAGATCATCTTACCATGATTCGCTACTGGTTTGATTTCTGGAATAAAAATAAAGCTGTTTTATTGGATGGGGATTTTATCCCTTCTAGTCCCGGAGCAAATTATCCAATCCTAACCGCCGTAGCAGCGAGACATCAGATAACAACGGTATATGAAGACGTCGTAGTAAATGTCGGTAGTGCTATTCAGAAATTAGAAGTTATAAATGCCAACGCACAACCGCGAGTTGTACTTTCCTTAGCTTTTCCAAGGGAAGGGAACTTAAGTATTAGTGACTGTAAAGGGGAAGTAATATTAGCAGAAAAAGTAAAATTAGACAAAGGTATTCATGAAATTTCGGCACCTGTTTCTGGAATGGTCTCCTTTGATTTTAACTAAATAGTTTCCAAAAAAAAGCGCTCGAATTGCTATCTTGGAAATTCGAGCGCTCAATAAATAGGGTAGCGTAAGTATTAATATTTTACCAACTGTAAAGCTTTGAATCCTTGCTCCGAATTCAACTGAATCCAATATACGCCAGTGGGCAAATCCTCAATGTTTAGATCAAGCGTTTGATTTCCTTTCGAGAGTTGAAAATCGAGTTTTCGGACTCGTTTACCCTGTAAGTTCAGCAACTCAATTTCCACCATTTCCGTAAGGCTACTATTGATACTCATTGTAATTTGATCGCGCGCCGGATTTGGGGCGACTTGAAAATCAGTAAGGTCTTTAGCCAAGCGTACGGTTTGTACCTCCGTGTATTCAAATTTGCCGTCAAGGTCTAATAACTTTAAGCGGTAATACAGCGGACGACCAAAGACAGCGGTTAAGTCGTCATATTGATAGCGTATTTGTTGTGTGCCCGCTTGCCAGCCTATCGGTTCAAAACGCTGACCATCCAAGGAGCGTTGGATTTCGAAACCCGCAAAATCCACTTCGTCGTAACTCGTCCAATCGAGTCGCACAAAATCTTCTTTTGCCGTTGCTTGAAATTGACCTAAGGTTAAAGGAAGTAGCGCCGCTTCACTGGCGTTAATCCAAACGGAGTAGGATTTCGGAGGAAGTTCTACATAGATTTCATTTGCCGCATTCGCGAAAGAATTGCTAATGATTGCGAAAGGGAAATTAGAATTGCCCAAAGCATCATAGAGCGTATCTCCAACGGAAAGATTTGTCATATTTACTCCATGATCTACTTTTAAAATATCGTTAGAGAAATTGATCGCAACGATAACTTCTTTTCCACCGATGCCACCGGAGAGTTGATACAAGAGTGTTTTATCGGTACTTCCACTCAAAAAATTGCTGGTGTATCCGTTGCCAAATTGATTTAAATAATCAACTGCATTAGATTGGAAAATATAGTTTTTATGTAAGGCAAGTAATGCGTCAATCTCTGCTTTCAAATTGAGGACGGGCGCATTGGGAATGACGTCACCAAAATAGTCTGGATAATAAACACAAGGAAGGCCAATTTGATTATTCGTTAATAGATAGGTGTAAGCGAGCATTGGATCATTTTGAACAGGCTGCCCCGCATCTCGAAAATCGTGATTGTTAACAAAAGTCACCACGTTATTGCTACTTGCTCCAACGCCATTTACTAAACCAGAATTAAAGACACCTCGTACATCGGCACCCGGATTATCACAAGCGTCTTTTAACGCATTCCGGATACTGAAATCAAAGACGCGCATATCAATAGCCGCTTTTGTATCGCTATCCATACTTGCTTGTACAGCGTTTACCCAGTTGTTGAGTATACTCGGATTGCCATCAAAAAATTCGCCTACGACCATGCCCGGATCAATTCCTTCATCGTGTAAATAATCCATTAGATCTCCGGTGAATTCCGGACTAAAGTGCTTCACGGCATCCATTCTAAAACCACGGATACCGACATCTTCCCACAACCATTTAGACCAAACATTTAAGGTGTCAATCGTTTTTTGTACGTTGGTTTGATCATAATCGTAGAAGAACCACATCCAATCAAAGTCGCCGTTGAGTTGTGTAGGATTTCCGTTGGGTTTGAAATAGGTATAATCCATTCCTCCGCGACCGCTAGGCATATTGGTAAAGTCGGTATAAGTTTGATACCCAACTTGGCTTTGAATATCCTGAGTTCCATCCCAGATACCTGCAATGAAATGATCAGAATAATTGCCATTACTATTACTCATATAAATCCAAATCGTATCTCCCGCAGCGTTAAAGTCACTATTCTGAATCGTGAGTTGAAATTCGTCAATCCCACAAGCACCACCACAAGTTCCAATATCGTCAATACTGGCATTCATGTCTACGCCTAATTTCAAAATGGTATTGCCTTGCCCACAATCGCCACCACCATTTCCCGCTATTTCGTTTTCATCAAGGGCTGGCAGGTTTTGAAAACCGACGGTATTGGTCTCCATATAAACTTTGTACGAGCGGTTGTAATAATTAGGATGGGTAGAAGCGGATCTTATTTTGAAATAATAGGTTTTCGCGCCATTCCCCGTAGTTCCTCCTAAGGGTAAGTAGCAGCGGTAACGATCGGAAGGAAAAGCGTTGTCACCACTATTCACCTTTGTGCAGTTAAGATTTTCAATCCAACCTTCGACGGCGGGATTATCTTCGGCTTTACCACCATCCCGATGATTGTAAACGACATCGGCTACTGCCTTAACACCATTGGTCTGCAAGGTAGCAATGACCTGATCGACATCTGCTCGCGTACCAAAACCAGTTGCGCCTACCGCAGGATCTCCAAGGTCATATAAATCTTGTGGATCATAACCATTAGAACCACTTCCAAAACTCGCGCGCGATAAGGGCGGCAACCATAAATAAGTAAAACCAGCTTGTCCTAAGTGTGCAGCGCGCTGATTGAGCGTATCTGCCCAATTGTGGCCTTGCGCCGTTTTGGGGTAATCCCAATACCAACCTTGCATCATGACATCTTGAGCGGTGAGCACATTGCTGAGTAGTAGGAGGCAAATGCAGGGGAGTAGCAGTCGTAGTTTTTTTTGTAAATTCATGTTCGAAGTGTTTAGGAACGCTGAGCAATTAGCAAAAAATTGAGTGGTGGTTTTTCGTTTGCGTCAAAATTACACAAAGTAATTGTGATTTTGAAATGTTGATTTAAAAAATATACGAATGGACTACCTTGACTTTCTGAGGAGATTTATCCATTTATAGCTTCAAAATGGCAATTAAATTCTACTAAATGAGTAGTTAGATCCTATTAAATTAGAGCTTTTGAAGAAGCGCTTGTCTCAGATTTGTGTAATTTGAAACTCATTAATTATAAAAATCATGAGATTGAGATTATTAGGTATCATATTATTATTTCATTTTACTTTAGCAGGCATGGCAGCACAAACAGCAAAAAGTATCATTCTTTACGAATCCTACGAGGATTACCTTAACGCTCAGGGTAAGGAAACGGTAGGCGATTTCAAATTGCTTAGTAATATTTCATTATTGGGTGCTAAATCTTTAATTTTTAATCGTAGAGAAGGGGATAATGAAAGGCCAAGAAAAGTAAAGGTAAACTGCAAAAAGCTTTGGGGCTTTGTTTACAACGGCTTACTCTTCCGGATAGATTCCGAAAGTAAGATACCTTATTTTTTAAAGTCGGAAGGCTCTTTTTATTATTATGAAAATGGATTAGCTACGTTACATTTGTTACGAGAAAATGCCGAAGTTGATTTGTCGCAGGCTGTTCCAGTGATGGACGAATTAGATCGTGAATCTTGGGGTGGGGAAGCTTGTCTTTCTAAGCGCCTGAATTCGGTATTTTATGATATCTCTTCTCGCAGAACTTTGGAAAAAGCTGTAGCTTTACATCCAGCATGGAAAGTGCTTCTAGATTGCGTGTCGGAAAGTCAAGAAACGGATCCTACTTGGCAACTTAGAAAATGTATAGCAAAACATAATCGCTAGTTTTTCAGAATTGCGTAACTTTGAAAAAAGTTGTGCTTAGGAGTTGTTTAAAAACTTCCAAAGAATTTCAAGCGGAACAAAAAAATTGCTTACTTATACAAAGGGAAAGTTTTTTTCAAGTGCTTTTGAATGATGAAAGAATTTCTAAGATGAATGAAACGTTAGATGATCATTTATTAGAAAATACTTCACCAAAAAGAAAACCTAGTCAGTGGTTTTATTTTTTTCTAGTCGTATTGTTGCTTGGCAGTCTACTGTCTACAATACTGGCTTGGAGAGATGTTGAAAATATTATTTATTACGGTCCCGTGATGTCCGTTATTGGCGTTATCTTTTCTTTTTTGGCAAGAGGTATAAAAAACCAACGAGCATTTTTGTTGGGAATAGTACCGCTCTTAGTATCTACGCTTTTGTTACTCATCATTTACTTCCAAGATTATTCACCGAGTGATTGTCAGTTTTGGGTGCCAGTATTCCTTTCTACGGTGGTGGTGGGTATGCTTATTTCGGGGATTACTATTTTTACTGCTAAATGATTTTATTTGGTGGAGCTTTACTAAACCTTTTATTCCTCTTTTGGCCGACCAAATGAATTCCTTTTATTAGAATGAAGGGATACTGGCAAAACGAAAAGGGGATTCCTAAAAAGCAACGAGGCAATCCCAAAACCTTGAGATTGCCCCATTCCTAACTTATAAAATTGCTAATCCAATTTTATCTTTGTACGATAAATCTACTCGTCGTAACGAGTATCGAATCATCCATTTTAATAAAATACTGACCGTTTGCCCAATTCTCAATTGGTAATTCAACTCGGTTATCTCCTTCGAATAAATCTATATTTTGCGCAAAGACCAATTGTCCGATAGTATTAAAAATGGAGAATTGCATCTGTCTTGGCGTTGAACTTTCAAGGTCAATGAAGAGTTGATTACTAGCCACTGGATTCGGGAAAATTTCGTGCAAAACGTAACCTGCTTCCAATGGTACTCGCACAGAAATGATGTTGGAATACGCGTGCGTACCGTCTAGGTTAACTACTTTCAAGCGATAGTAGTAATTACCATTCCCCGGAATTTGATCATCGTCATGACCGTAGTTTTGGGTCTGGTAACTATTGCCATTGCTGTTGACCCAAGCAATTTTTTCAAAACGATCCCGTGAAGTACTTCGTTGTACCTCATAGCCAAATACTTCTTTTTCAGAAGCCGTCACCCAACTCAATTGGATGTATTCGTTTTTGATTGGTACACCGCTAAAGCTTAATAATTCTGCGGGTAAAAGTGCATTTTCTACAATGGTCACGACTTGATTTGCCGCGACGTCGAACTGCTTGCTGACCGCACCGGAAAGCCATCTTACCACGACCGAATCTACCGAAGTTTCCGCACCTAATCCCATCGTGATGATTTTACTATTCTGACCAAGATAAGCTTCCCCAGCCATCAAATAGCGTGTATGTCGATCTCCATTTAAATAAAATTCAACCCAAGATCCGATTCCATCTCGATTGCTCGCTACGCCTTGCAACTTCACTTTAAGGTAATTGTGTCCACTGTTGATTTTATTTTGCCAAAGCATAAAATTGTAAGTCCCATCGTTACAAACCGCGACGTCGGGATATCCGTTGTTATCAAAATCTCCGATCGCATTCGAGAAACTTTTTACCGTATCTCCGGGTAAACCACGGACCAAAATTTCTTTAAAAGTACCGTCTCCCTCACTTCTATATAAAGCATTGGGTTGACTGGCTACTGGATTCATACTACTTGCGTAAAGGTCTAAATCGGAGTCGTTGTCGAAGTCAAAAAAGTTCGCTCCCCAGCCTACACGGTTAAAATTAACCCCTGCACTGACGGACACTTCCGTGAAATCCGCAGTACCCGATTCTAAATTATTGCGCAGCAATTTGTTGCCACCCGCCGGCGTATTTGAAATATAAATATCTAAGTCACCATCTTCATCATAATCCGCTACGCCTACGTTCATTGCATCAATTAAGAGATTAGAATTGGTCGTCGCACTAACGTCAGTAAATGTTCCGTCGCCATTATTATGGAGCATGGTATTCGCAAAGTTAGTCCGATCAATTGCAATATAAATATCTTGATAGCCATCTTTATCGTAATCTAAAAATCCTGCACATAATGGAATTTTGTTGGCGTCACCAACTCCGGCTTCGATCGTTTTATCTTCAAAGGTACCATCGCCTTTATTGCGATAAAGGAAATTACTGTAGAGCGGATTTGAAAATAAATCATAATTAATTACGTATAAATCCAAGTATCCATCATTGTCATAATCTCCAAAACTAGCGCCCATCGAAGGATCATTGATTATCTTGAGTCCGGAAGCATTTGTAATGTCCGTCATCACCATCGAGCCATTATTTTGGTACAATCTATTTTGACTATCATAGTTAGCAACAAATAAATCTTGGTCGCCGTCGTTGTCGTAATCTACCCAAAGTATTTGCTTAGATTCGGCCGTTAGACTAACTCCGGTGAGTGATACACTTTGGAAACTGCCACTCATATTTTGATAAAACTTTAAGTCTTGGGTGCCATTGGTCGCAAAACTTAAATCATCCCAGCCATCGTTGTTGAAATCAGCGAAAGAAATACCACCACCAACGAATCCGGTACCGTAACCAGTTGTTATATTTTGGGCACTGGCTACTTCTTCGAAGCAACTTTCCGTAATGGTAATTTTTTGATTGATGCTTACATTATAGCGAACATCTTCCATCCCACTTAGCCATTTGACTTTAATTGAGTCGATGGTAGCAGCAGTACCGATACCAATGTTTTCGTAGCTAGAGTTTTGTGCTAAGAAAGCAATTCCGGAGTGCGTATAGCGATAATACGTTTCGCCACCGGCATAAACTTCAATCCAACTTCCGATGCCATCTCGATTGGATAAAGTTCCTACCAATTCTACTTTGACGAAGTTGTTTGCATTTGTATTTTGGTTTTGCCAAACCATGTGCGCATAAGTATCGTAATTGCTTACCGCAAAATCAGGATAGCCATCATTATTTAAATCTCCGATCGCGTTGGCAAAACTAGTAACCGTATCTCCGGGTAAACCATTTGCTAAGGGCTCCGTAAAAGTTCCGTTACCTTGATTTTCGTATAAAGCGTTGGGTTCATTAGCTAGTGCTCGCATACTAGATACATATAAATCAAGATCTCCATCGTTATCATAATCTACAAAGTTTCCACCCCAACCTACTCGGAAAAAGCCCACTCCGGCCGCTGCGGTACAATCGCTAAAGGTGCCATCTCCTTGGTTACAAAGTAGCACGTTGCCTCCCGGTGTATTGGTTACATAAATATCCTCATCGCCATCATTATCATAATCTCCCAAGCCTACATTCATGGCATCAATAACGATGTTTGTACCACTCGCCGCACTCACGTCGCTAAAGTTAGCGTTGCCATCGTTAGCGAGTAAAGAATTGCTAAAGAATCGATCAATCGCTGTATAAATATCTTGATCACCATCTTTATCGAAATCAAAAGCTGCGGAGCAAAAAGAGAGCGCATCCGCCTCTGCGGTGGTGGCAGTTGTAATGTCGGTAAAAGTCCCATCACCATCACTTTGGTAAAGGTAATTGGTACAATTACAACCCGTTCCTAAGGAATGATTCGCAACGTAAATATCTAACCAACCATCGTTGTTAAAATCGCCAAAAGTAGCGCCGTAGCTTGGATCATTTTCTACGTGTAAACCCGCCGCAGCGGTCACATCCGTTAAATTCATGCTGCCATCATTTTGGTATAAACGATTAGGGGCATTCATATTGGTAACGAATAAATCTTTGTCGCCATCGTTATCGTAATCTACCCAAAGTATTTGCTTGGATTGATCCGTTTCGCCGACGAGCGGTGCTAACTTGGTGAGCGTTCCATTATTATTTTGGAAAAAGTGAATTGGATCTCCTGCTTCGGAAGAGAAGGTGAGGTCATCCCAACCATCTCCGTTAAAATCGCAAAAGCTAACGCCACCACCAAAAGATCCTTGGCCGTAACTTTCTATAATGCTATTGGCTGCAGCAACGTTTTGAAAGCTTTGCGCTTGCAATAATTGAGTTAAACAGATCAACCCAATTGTAAGTAATTGTTTGTTCATGAGGTTTGTTTTTACAGAGCATCCAGTAAATAAAGGGGACTTTATGATCAAGGTCTAACAAATAGACCTAACTAAAATAGATATTATTACTTAAGATCGGATTGGGATAAGGGGCTAGTACAGCACTTTAACTTCTAGTGTTGTTCAAATGTACTAAAAAAAATGTCGGGTAACAAGCAATTTAGTAAAAAAAAGATGTGTAAATGAAACTTTTGTTTTTCGCTAAGGCTTGATCTTTAGCAATTTATAGGAGTTATATTGTTGCGGGTACCGTATTTGCAATTGGTAATTTCCGTTTGGTAGATGGCTTAAATTAATAGTAGTCGTAGGCACTAAAAGTGGTCCTTCGAGTAAAATTTGCCCGAAAGTATTGCTGATTTGGTACGTGGAGGCTTGGCTTTGCTGCGGTAAGGTGATTTGAACATTTTCTCGGACTGGATTCGGGAAAATAAGAACTGCTTCCGTGGGAATATTCACCTGGCTCAAAATCTGTCCCAAGTAAGTCAAGCGATAAAGCTTATCGCTAACTTGCTGGTTGGCAAGCATTCCACCCGCTAGATAACTTAGGGTAGGACTGATCACGGCAATGCCACGCAAATCCATTGGTAACTCGTCGACGAGCGTTTCTTCCCAAGTATTACTGATAGGAGTGTAGGACAAAATGCGATTCAGCGGAGCAACTCCGCTGTCATCTAAGTAGGAGAGTCCATTATAATTATAAGTATCCCCTGAGCCACCAAACCAACAAATAGATTGATTGACTTTGCGGGCAGCCATGCGATAGCCTACTTTTCCCGTTGGTTGTGTTTCGATACTCCAAGTGATCGATTGTGGATTTTCGGGATTAATGACTCCTTTACGGAGTTGATTTTGAATGGGAAAGGGCGGCATACAACAACTAGAAGCGGCACCACCAAAGTAAAATATAGTATCTCCCAAAATATATCCCGCTGAGCCAAAAGATTTATAATCATCGGTATTGGGCATTTGCGAGGCAAAACTCCAACTATCAGTACTGGGGTTGTAAATTTGCGTATTGGGCGTATTAGTTCCTGCGGCTGCGTTGCCGGACCAGCCCGTTACCACGTAAAGCAACGAATCTCGCCAAACGCCTTGCACTTGATCGTCAATTCTCAAAGGAATATCTTTGGCGTTGCTCAAGTATTGATTGGTTGTTATATCGAAACGATGCACCAAATTCGAGGAAATTTCACTTCCATTCGCTAAAATATGATAACCACCGACAATGTAGATGATGTTGCCAATTCTATTCGCGGAAGCAGCAACTTTTCCACCATCCGGATCGGGCAAGTCGGGGAGGGTTTCCCATTGATCCAACTCGACATCGTAGCGAAAAGCTTTCAAATGTGCGCCAGTGCTACCTACTTTCGTAGAATCTAAGCCCGCAAAAGAGTAGACGTAAGCTTTTCCATTGACAAAACCTTCTACGACAGCATTATTACTTACGGGCTCGGGCATCGGACTTAGCGTCGTGATTTCCCATGCTTGTGCCAGCAGCTGTAGACTTACGAATTGGAGTAATAAAACTAAGGTTCCGTAGGATAAAACTTTCATAGTCATAAAATTGAGGTAGAAGCTATTTGAAAACTGCTTATTCTGACAATTTCAAATGCTATGCGGTGATGACAATTTCTTCAAAATGTCTTTTTAAGCTAATATGATAAACGTTACGATTATTCATCCTTTTCGTTTTAATTCTCTGTGGTTGATCATCCACCAGACATTTTTGTGGCTCAAAGTCTAAGCCGTATAATTCAAGGTCGTACTTCTGGTAGCTTTCTTGGTATTGTCCCGTTTTGAGGCAACTCATCGTAAAGCGATCTTTGTTAGCTTCCGTCGTAAATACTTTTAAGGCGTAGGCTTCTTCTAAGTATTTATAATCATCTCCTTGGTCTTCGTACAATACGCTGTGTTGCTTTTCTTGGTCTGCATAAACTTTCAGGCTTAAGCGTTTGATCTTTTTCTCTCCGACGAATTGTTGTACCGGATATTCAGGGAGAACTGTTCCCGCTTTTACAAAAACAGGAATCTGATCTAACTGGCAACGGTGTCTAATCTTTTGTTTTCCTTCAAATCGCTCCCCACTGTAGTAATCGTACCAATTTCCTTTCGGTAAATAAATCGTCTGTGTTTTTTGTTGGGATTTTGTAACGGGTGCAATTAATAAATTGGCTCCAAACATAAATTCTTGATCTCGTTGAACGGCTATCGGATCGGTTTGATCATAAAAAGCCATGCTGCGAATCATTGGAATACCCGTTGTACTGTGTTGCCAAAAACTAGTATAAAGGTAGGGGAGTAGCCGGTATCGCATTTCAATTGCCGTACGGGCCAAATCAGTATATTCGTCGCCAAATGCCCAGGGTTCTTGGTCTAAGCGGTTAACTTTTTCTGCTGCGGCTACCTTATCTTGATCAACTAAAGCGGCGCCATCTTCTTTATTGCCAATGGAATGTACTCGGAAGAAAGGGTGAAAAATACCCATTTGTAACCAACGTACAAAAAGCTCTCCGTCGGGCTGATCCACGAAGCCGCCGATATCTGTTCCAATGAAAGAGAAACCCGAAATACTCATGCGTTGACACTGGGTATTTGCAATTTGTAAGTGTTCCCAATTTGCAATATTATCGCCCGTCCAGAGCGCTGCGTACCGTTGTCCACCGGAAAAACTTGCTCTACTGAGTAAAAATGGTCGTTGCTGCGGACGAAGCTCTTTTAAGCCTTCTTGCGTCGCTTTACTCATTTGCATTCCATAGATGTTGTGTGCCTTTTTGTGGCTACAAGGATGACCGTCATAATCATGTCTGACATCTTCGGGGAAAGTCATTTTATCGACTTGGAAGATGGCGGGTTCGTTCATATCGTTCCAAAATCCCGCTACGTCTTGCTCCTGATAAAGCTTTTTGTATAACTTTCCCCACCAAGTTCTGACACTCGCTTTCGTAAAATCTGGAAAAACACAAGCGGGTGGCCAAACACTGGCAATCATTAAGTCTCCATCGGGGCGTTTACAAAAAACATCGGCTTGCATACCAGACTGATAAACCTCGTATGCTTCGTCAACCATAATCCCTGGATCAATCATGACAATCGTCTTGAAACCATCCTTCTTCAATCCTTTAATCATCTTTTTTGGATTGGGAAAAAGCTTTTTGTCCCAAGTAAAACAGCGATATTCATCCATATAATCAATATCCAGATAAATCGCATCACAAGGAATATTGAGTGCTCTAAATTGAGCTGCAATTTCTTTTACTCGTGCTTCTGGGTAATAACTCCAACGACATTGGTGAAAGCCTAAAGCCCACATTGGTGGCAATTCGGCTACGCCCGTCAGTTGTGCATATTGCATCGCTACTTGATCCAATTGTGGACCGTACATGAAGTAATAATTCATCTCACCGCCCGCGACGGAAAAAGATAATTTTCCTTTTCGGCGATGATCGAAATCAAAATGACTCCGGTAAGTATTATCTAGGAAAATACCGTAAGCACTACCTTGGTGTAAAGCGTAATAGAACGGCACGGAACGGTATAATGGATCAGTATTTTTGCCGTAAGCAAAGGCATCGGTATTCCAATTTTCTAGTGTTTGTCCCCGTAGATTAGAATTGCCAGATTTATCTCCTAAGCCCAGATAAACTTCTTTGGTCAGTGCCTTTTTTTCGATTGAAACTTTGCTTAGCCCTTTTAAAACGGTAGACTTTGCGTAATAACCCGCTGCATCTTCACAAACAATTTTGCCTTGTTGATCAATAATTTTTACGGCGAGGCTTTTTTTGTCAATACGACAGGACAGTCGCTTTGTTCTAAACTCAAAGTAGCTAGGTTTTTCCGTCAAATCCATCCCTTTTGTTTTGGCCTTCGGCACATTAGGAATTGCATAAGAAAAATCTTCCGCAAAGATACCATTGTGAGCATATCGAAAGCGTAAAACACTATGATTGATCGGATATACGCGAAGTTGGATATTGTTTTTACTACGGAATAGGAAATACCGTTTTGTTTTTGTCGCTTCCGTCAAGGCATCGGGAATGTATTCCGTATAAACATCGGGATAACGCACCATATCTGCGGTCTCCGTTTGATTTACTTCAGTGGGAGTCGTTGTCTTTTTTGTCATAGTCTGCTTGTGTTTGTCAATGCGAGGGAATCTTTGGGAGCGGGTTTAAAGCTGTCAGTCGTTACCAATGAATGACAGCTTTAAACCCGCTCTAAAATTATTTTTTTAGCTAAGTAGCAATCTACTTATAATTTTATTTAGCTTGCTCGTCGGTGCTCGGCTCATCCTTAATCAAGCCCAAATGCCGTGCTCTTTTTTCCCAATTCTTTCGAGCTAAAACTTGCATATCGGTGTCATCATCGTATTCATCTACAATCTCTAAGCCTAGCAGCGTTTCAATTACATCTTCCATGGATACGATGCCAGACATTCCTCCGAACTCATCGACGACTAAGGCAATGTGTTCTTTACTTTCTACGAACTTGCTAAACAAGTCTGGCAATGGAAACTTGTCATTAACAATCATGATATCTCGTGCGATGGTTTTTAAGGTATCTTCGCCTTGTTTGTCGATCAACTTAACGAAGACCTTATCCTTAAGCACAAAGCCAGTAATATTGTCTTTTGTTTGATTAAAAATAGGAATCCGAGAGAAGATGATATCTCGGTGCATATCGTAAAACTCTTGGATCGTTGTCGTTTCGGAAGCCGCAATGACAACTGTTCGGGGGGTCATGATATCTCTAGCCTGCACTCTACTGAAATGCAAGAGATTATGGATGATTTTAGATTCTCCTTTCTTAAAGATGCCCGCTTTTTCTCCAATTTCCGTCATCACACTAAAATCTGCTCTACTCAAAACGCTTTTCTTTTTATCTTTTTTCAAAGACTTGGTAATGATTTGACAAAGCCACACGAGTGGCGCGAGCAAAGTGATGATGACCGTAAGCGATCGTACAGTAAAAGGAATTAAGGATTTCCAGTAGTTGGCACCAATCGTTTTAGGAATAATTTCTGAAAGGATCAAAATAACCATCGTCATTACTACGGGAACTACCGTCGAAGCAATGAAAGGTTGAGTGTCTTGCCAGATGGAAGTAGCTTGTGCACCGACACCAATGGCACCGACCGTATGTGCGATCGTATTCAAGGTCAAGATGGCTGCGAGTGGTCGGTCGATATTATCTTTGTATTCTTTTAATTTCTGACCAACGCTGGTTCCTTCCTTGAGTAGAATGGCTACTCGTGAAGGTGGAATACTCAAGAGAACGGCTTCCCACACCGAACAGAGAAAAGAGAAAATAACGGAAAGTAGGACAAAGGCTATTAAAATAATATATTCAGTACCCATTTATGATAGTTAAAATTTGAGTTTGTTTAGATCTTTAGCATCAAGAAAACTAGTAATTGGAAGTGACGCAATGCAGAAAAATCTACTCGTTAATAGTTAAAATTGTTTTGAAACAGCAAATATATAGAAAAACCTTGATGTTCGTGTAGCTTTTCAATGGCTAGTTGATAATGAATAGGCTGTAGATCTTAAAACTAAAAAAGAGCGAGAATTTGGAAGTCCCAAATTCTCGCTCTCACAATGATTACCGTAGAATAAATAATGGTATTTTATTGCACGATTAATCGCTGCGCTGGAATGATGAGTTCTGTATCTCCTAATTCATTCCAAGTTCTAATATTTTCTTCAGTAGTGTTGTATCTTTTTGCGATGCTGTAAAGTGTATCGCCATCTTTTACAATGTGAACTTTACGCTTCGTGTTGGTATAAAACTCAACATCTTCTGTCCCTTTTGAAACTAATCTTTCCGTTCCTTCTTCAAAGTTGCTGATACCGTTGTGGGATACCTGCGAATCAGCAGGGCAGTTGCAATCCTTGGTACGTAACTTTTGTCCAGGTTTGATCGTCGCAGAAGTTAAACCATTCATGTGCATGATTTTTTCTGGTGTATAACCGTAACGCTTAGAGATTTGGTATAAGTTTTCTCCCGCTTTAACGATGTGTACTTCAGAATTATCAAACCCTTTTGATACCAATACTGGATCGGGAGCCGGACCACTTGGCTTAACCGCCTGTATTCTCAATTGCATACAAGTTTTAATCAGGTGCTTATTAGAAAGTTTATTCCATTTTTTAAGATCGTTGACCGTAACGTTGTAGGTACGAGCGAGGCTGTATAAAGTCTCGTTCTCTTGTACAACGTGAAAACCATAAGCTGCGGTAATCCCACAAATATTACTACTCGTTTGTGGTCTTGTGGTCGTTGTTGTAGTCGTAACTGGTGTCGTAGTAGTGGTATTAGGAACGCTGGTATTGGTATTTACAGCAATTGGGTTTCCGTTAGCCATGTAACCATTTCGATACGTTTGTCCTCCACAAGAACGATTGGCAGGTTGTCCTGTATTACGATCGATATATAATCCTCGGTCTAAATCTTTATAAATGCCACAAGAAGTTGTGGTAGTCGTCGGTGGTGTATAAGTATCCGTTACAACCGTATTTGTAGGTTGTTCTCCTCTCAAATAACCATTAATGTAAGTTAATCCACCAAAATCACCGTTGGCTGCTTGCCCCGTATTCCGATCAATATAGATACCACGATTTACATCTTTATAAACTTGATGCGTAAAGTTTGTGGTTGGCGTCGTTGAAGTTGAAGTAGAAGTAATGGTCGAACCGGTACTAGCGATTCCATTTCGATATACTTGACCACCACATTGACCTTCTGCGGGAAGATTCGTTGAGCGATCAATATAAATACCTTTGTCAACATCTTTGTAGATGTTGCTGCAAATAGAGTTGAAAGTTGTACCGTTGTTGGTTGTAGGATTTGTTCCGTTACTGGCGGTACCGTTGTTATTAGTATTGCCAGTCGTATTACCAGCATTATTATTGCCATTATTACCCGCCATCAAGTTACCATTCGGCTTACTGAGTCGCTTGCTAGGATCAATACCTCGACAAATAGAACCTAAGTAGTCTTCGAGACTTTGGTCATCAATTTTTGCCAATTGTGATTGTCCAAAATCAGAGCTTTCGTCGTCTTGAATCGTTTTGACGTAAGTGATTCCTAAATCTGGAACAACTACAAAATCAGTAAAAGGGTTTTCGTAAACGTATGATACTTTTCGGAAAATATACTTTTTAGGACAGCTATTTTCAATACCTCGGAAGAAAACTTCGGTACCAGAACCTTGCGTTGCCAAATTGATATCTTTCGATAAAGTTTGCGAATAGTTATAAGCAAAGCCAAAGTCATTCGTTTCGTAAACCAATTCGTAAGGTGTTTTATTCACATAACTAGCTACGCGTACCGGAGAGACAAACGTCGTCTGACCGTATTGGTTCTTGGTAACGATATAGATTTGTGCATCTCCGTTATTGATATCTTGTACTAAGCCATCATCTAAAGACAACTCTCCACAAGATTTGGTGTCACCAGGAAAATACTTTGACCCAGAGGCAGTTTCTTGACCAACTTCAAATATAATGGTCTCTTGATCGTTTAGTTTAAAGCGGTAAGCGACGTAAGGATTAGTAGAATAATCTTTGTTTAGTCGATACTCAAATCGTTCCATACAGGAAGGATTGTATTGAATATAAACAGTGTTTGCTATGGCGGTAGAAGCCATAAATACACTGATCATCAATGTAAGAATCTTAGATAATTTCATAGTGGTACTATTTAGTGTGACTTTTAATGACTTTGACAAAAGTTTTTGGAGTACTACGGATAGGCCACGATGAGGTAGCAAGCGTTTTCTCCAGATTTAGTATGTTTCTTTCTTTTACAAATTTATGGCTTACTCTTTCATCAAAAGAAAATGCAAATGAATGTTTCTTTTGACTGTTTTTCAGCAAGTTCAGTATTAAAACCATCCCATTTATATTGGATTAGTGGATTTAATATTGAATAGTTTAGGCTGTTTCAAAAGCGCAAAGTAAGGCAAAAAAGGAAATAATGCAAATATAAAACAGCTAAAGATTAAGCGTTTAAATAACTAAAATTACTCTAATTTAAGGCTTTTTGGTATCTTTTTATAAAACCTTCGTTATTTATACAAAACTAATCCATGGATTTAAAGACCAAAATTGTACCATTGTTATTCTTGTTACTTGGATGCACAATGCTTTCTGCTCAAAATCAGGAGGATCGCACTACAACTGCTTCCGAAAAATTAATCTTTACTGAGCAAATTTATTTCGATTTTGCAAAAGCAGATTTACGCAGTTCTGACTTTCCCATTTTGTATCAAATCGACAGTTTATTAAGGGAAAATCCAGCGCGCAGTCTACGAATTACCGCCCATACCGATGCCATTGGTAAAGATGAGGCGAATCAGAAGTTATCACTCAACCGTGCTCAGTCCGTTACACGCTTTTTTGAGCAACGCGGCATCTCTATGGATAATGTACAGTACGCGTACTTTGGAGAATCGGCTCCACAAGCTGCTAATACTTCCGATGAAGGACGACAACGCAATCGGAGAGCACAGCTGGAAGTAGTTGAAGTCTTAAGCTCTCCATCACCAAGCTTAGCCGCTCCACCGAAAACCAAACCGACCGCAAAATCATTAGTTCGACTTTCCGGACAAGTGCTCAATGATAGTGGGCTTCCTATTCAAGCCAAAGTAGTACTAAAGTCAAAGGACTTTCGAGATTCAACTTTTACGAAGGAAGATGGTAAGTACAGTTTTGAAGTGCCGGACAGCACAGTCGTTGGCTTGGATATCTTCGCGGAGGGCTATTTTTTTGATAGTAAAATGCTACGCTTACTCCGCAATAAGTCTATGCCGCTCAAAAGTGTCCTTAAAAAAGCGGAATGTGGGGAATTATTTCCATTGCATAAGATGTACTTTTACGGTGATCAAGCAGTTTTATTGCCACGGTCAAAGCCAGAATTAAAACGCTTATTGCAATTTATGGGGCTGAATAAAAAGCTAAGACTAGAGGTTGGTGGACACATCAATAAACCCTTCGTCAATCCCAAAAATTTGAGTCGCAAAGACAAGACATTGTCTGAGAATCGCGCTAAAATGGTGTATACCTTCCTTACTGAAAACGGAATTGCCGAAGATCGCTTGAGCTATAAAGGTTACGGTAACCAATTTATGATTTATCCCAAAACACGTAAAGAATCGGAAATGCGCCTGAATCGTAGGGTAGAACTAAAAGTAATTTGTAAGGATTAGCCGAAGAAATGCCTAACGTTGCTTACTTAGAAGCATTTTTGCTATCAATAATGCCGTGTTCAACGGCGTAGAGAATGAGCTCTGAACTAGTACTTAATTCCAATTTCTTCATGATGTTTTTACGATGGGTATAAACGGTGTGCGTACTGATATTGAGTAATTGAGCGATTTCCTTGGCAATATGACCTTTTGCGATGAGGTAGACCACTTCGCGTTCTCGGACGGAGAGTGGCGTCGGTGCACAATTTTCTACTTTGGGAAATGATTTCTGCATGATATAGTCAAGCACTTTATTACAAAAGAACTTCTCTCCTTTGGCCGTTGCCGTAATGGCGTCGAAAATCTCTTCCTCGTTGCAGGATTTAGTGAGGTAACTATTTACCCCCAACTCAAGCGCGTGGTAAATAGATTGCTTATCATTGTCGGCACTAATGACTAAAATCTTAGTTTGAGGAGCAATGTTTTTGAGCTTGGTAATGGTTTCGCAGCTAAAAGTATCTTCTTGTTTGTAATCTAAAATGACGACGTCAATCGTTTCGTTCTTTACCAAGGTCAATAGTTCTTCCTCTTCTTCGGCGTCCCCAATGATATCAATATTTTTCTTTTCAGCAATCAAATGCGCTAAGCCTACTCGAATGAGAAACTGAGAATCTGCAATGGCGATAGAAATAGCTGACATTTACGGTGTTTTGTTACTAGCGCTTGGATAAAAGGATGCTTTAGGAATCCCTGTAATGTAGACTTAATCTAAATAGTGCGAATATAGACTATAAGCGATGGAATTCAAAATAATAGAATGCCTTTCCTAAGATATTTTTGGTAGGTGAAAATAGATTAGAAATTTGAGGAAAAAGCGCGAACAAAAGTTCGTTTTTCTTGTTTGTTGTAATCCTAGATTTAAGGGTGTTTTATCGGGAGTAGTCTGGTGAGTGTTTTGGATTGATATTTGAGTATTTTTGCTTCCAAAAGAATGCGCTTACCAAAGTTAAGATCAAACTTTAATAAGCGCATTTGTACACAATAGCTTTACTTTTCATCAACTAAATTCGTAGATTTTTTATTCGTTTTCAAGTCAGAATGAATGGCAGCGCAGTTGTGCTGTACGAATGCTGCTTTTGAATGAGTAAAAGACTAGCATAGCGTCTATGCTTGCTGCTCGTTGGTCATAGATTAAGCCAAGATTTAGGCTTCCGCCAAATAATCGAGCCTAATTTGTAAATGTCTAGCTGAAAATTGTACCTTTAGGCACGAAATTAAACACGTCTATGTCTGAGAAATATAAATACGAACTCCGTGGTGTTTCCGCCACTAAAGATGAAGTTCACGCTGCCATCAAAAATCAAGATAAAGGTCTTTTTCCGAATGCATTTTGCAAGATTCTTCCCGATGTAGTCGGAAACGATCCTGCTTACTGTAATCTTATGCACGCTGATACCGCAGGTACGAAGACGAGTATCGCTTATATGGATTGGAAGGAAACGGGAAACGATCAGATCTGGCGGGGTATCGCGCAGGATGCAATCGTGATGAACCTTGACGATATGGCTTGCGTCGGTTGTGTAGATCATATTGTACTTTCTTCGACGATCGGTCGGAATAAGCAATTGATTTCTGGAGCTGTTATCCAGCAAATTATTGAGTCGGCACAAAGTTTTACCGAAACGATGTCCAAGCACGGCGTCGGAATTCACCTAGCCGGAGGAGAAACGGCAGACGTTGGAGATGTGGTGCGGAGCATCGACGTCGGTTACACTGCTTTTGCGCGGATGAAGCGCGAGGATTTAATCGTTAATGATGTTCAAGATGGAGACGTTATTGTCGGTGTCGCCTCTTATGGTCAAGCGACTTACGAATCGGTTTATAATAGTGGTATTGGTAGTAACGGTTTGACTTCCGCTCGACATGATGTTTTGCGAAAATCTTACGCCAAAGACTTTCCCGATAGTTTTGATCCGAATATTGTGCCTGCTGTTGTTTATACGGGAAGTAAATCCCTACAAGATGTCGTTGAATATGATGGTCAGTCCTACCGAGTAGGAGATTTATTGCTTTCGCCCACGAGAACTTACCTTCCCGTGATTAAAGCAGCCTTGGATCAATTTCGATCGCATATTAATGGGATGATTCACAATACCGGTGGCGGTCAAACGAAAGTGCTCAAGTTTGTAGAAAATAAACACATCATCAAAGACAATTTAATTGCCTTGCCGCCAGTTTTCAAATTGATTAAAGAAGAATCGGGTACCGACTGGAAAGAATTGTATCAAGTTTTCAATATGGGCTGTCGCCTTGAATTTTATCTGCCGGCTGCACAGGCGCCCGCGCTCGTGGAATTGGTAAAAAATTTTGGGATCGACGCGCAAATAATTGGTCGCGTAGAAGCTGCCGACACCAATAAATTAACCCTAGAAAGTCCTTTCGGTCAGTATACTTACTAGTTGGATGTAAAATACTCGGAAGTTTTAGACAAATGAGATAGGAATATGAAATTAGCTATTCTTCTGTGTTTAACCTTGCTGCTAACTAGCTGTACTAGTAACGAAGCACCAACAGGTAGTGAGGAAGTATCAACACTAGGAATAGATCATATAAATGTATGGGTAAAGGATCCCATCAAAGCCAAAGCGGAATTAGAACGTTTGGGATTCACCGCAGTTCCTGATTCCCTTTCACAAATTCATCATGGACAAGGAACTACGGGGCGCTATTTTTATTTTCTAAATATCTACTTGGAGCTGATTTATGTTTACGATGAGGTAATATTTCAGGAGAATGCAAACTCAAATCCAGCGTTAGATTTTATCGAAAGATCAAATAGCCCAGAGAATGGATATTTACCCTTTGGGATTGCCTTAAAAATGGATAATTATGACAAAACAAAAATTCCATTTGCAACGGTGAGCTATCACCAAGACTGGATGGGCGAAGGAAATAATATTTATGCCGCCCAAAGTGCTAAGCTCAAAAAAGCCGAACCCTCCGTTTTTGTGATTTATCCTGAGATTGAATATGAAAAGTTTGAAAATCTAGATAGTTTAAAAAGGATACCAGACGAATATTCCATTTGGAGAGCATTTTACCAGCATGAAAATGGAGCAGAAAAAATATCAAAGATTAAGATTTATACGGATCAATTAGATCAAGAGAGTAGCACGATTAAAAATATTAATACAATTGAAAATGTAGCAATTAAAGTGGGGAAAGAACAGCTAATGGAATTATACTTCGATGATCACAGACAAAAAAAAACCTACGATTTGAGACCAACTATTCCATTGATCCTACATTTGTAATTTAGGGTAAAACATAGAGCGCAGCAATTCACAGAAATGGGTTGAGGGCGTAGTTCAAAAGCAGAAAATAACAGACAAAAAGCCGATTTTTATTTTAAAACAACTTCTACACAAAAGGTTTTTTGTACCAAAGATGTCTACAGAAAAATGACAGGTAAAAGAATAATAGTAACTGTACTTATTCTTACCGTCCTTATTATAAGTTGCTATGGGAAAACTAAGGTCGGAAAAAGCGCACTGCGCGAAACGATAAGTTCAGTACAGAAAAAAACGAGCATTAGGGGAAAAGTAAAGGAAGCTACACAAACGCACGTGTCGCTTAGCTTTTACCGAGACTACATATCCCTAGATGAAGCAAGCTTTCAAATTCCAATTGACCTCAGGGATAGTTTTGCCATGAGCGTGATGCTCGCTGAGCCTACCATTTGTATCCTTTCTTATAATCAAGTTTCAATTGAATTATTTCTAGAGCCGGGCGATGATCTAGTGCTTGATTTTTTGGATTATCAACCGAGTCAAAGTATTCAATTTTCGGGAAAAGGAGCGAAGAATAATAGCTTTTTTCATCTCTTTCAAGAGAAGTTCAAATATTGGAATAGCAATTATGTTAGCTACGAAATGCTGAGTCGTTCTCCGAATGGATTCCGGCGATTCATGAATGGCTTACATCAATCGAAATGGAATTTTTTCTTAAACTATGAACGCGCTAATGGAGCTCCCTTCACGCAGGCTTTTCGCAATTATATGAATGCAGAAGTCGATTATTGGTGGGCGTATTATTTGATGCTTTACCGAGTAGAACATCCTTTGTCGAACGGCTTGGAAAAACCATTGGAACTCCCAGAAAACTACTTTGATTTTTTAAAAAATATTCTGATCTCTAATGACGATGCCTTGCGCAATCGCTACTACCGTTATTTTCTTGATCAATATATGCAATTGACTGCCGTGCGTCCCGCTTTGTTAGCCGCGGATCAAATAAATCCCGTTGATATTGTTGTGCAAATTTCAAGTATGCTGGTTTTGGCAAAGCCTGACCAACCACCCGTGATAGAAGAATTAGGGCAGGGAACACGCTTGAGTTACCGCCACGAAAAATCAGATTTTCAATCTCAGACCTTGGTGGACGATGCCATTCGTAAAGCCTACTGGTATAAAGTAAAAACACCATCAGGACAAATAGGCTGGGTACTCGGAGTAGGAATTGATTTTGAAGGTCAATTGCAAAATGATAGTACTTTGCTTGGTCCAGTGGAAGAAAGCGAATTGCTAGCTCCTTCTACCTTTCGGAATGCGGCGCGTCACCTCCGAGCGAAAGCCCGTTATTTCACTCAAGCAAACGATTTGTACTGGCGATCACACATCGAATCCTCCGAACAATTATTGGCAGAACTGGAAAATTTCTTACAAGCAAATGAATATCCTACTTTCAATCGGATTATTTACCCCGTATATGCCGCTAAGTTGGAAGAATGGAATAAGGACTTAGCCTTGCAATTTGATAGCTTGGCTAGTTATAGTATCATTGAACAACCCAGAATTTTATCGCGTCAAAAATTAGAGAAAGTCTACGTAACCGCAGCTCCTCCGCGGGCAACTAGGGCTATCGCGGAAATGATTACGCAGGTTACGGCATTCTCGGACGTGGACTTGTTGCAAACGGTGTTGAGCTTTGCGAGTCGGTTGGATCAATATAAAAAGGAGCAGCCGCTCGTAGATCCTAGCACCGCAGTTGCTTCGGCAGCGGAAGGAAGTACATCTCCCCCAAAACTACCTTCGCCAGAGAAAAGCATTTCGACTTCCGTATCGCCTACTTACGTGGAATTGGATCCACCAAAGAAGAAAAGAGTTTTTACGGCAAGTTACCTGAAAGGAGAAACGGAGAATGGCGTGGGGGCAAAGGTGGAGTTAGTGTTGTATTCTGATCCTATTCAGTTTAATGAAAATAGCTACGAGTTAGTTTTTGCGAGTGGCGGTCAAAAGCGCGGGGAGAAAGCTTTACAACTTGCAGAGGTAACAACGGGCTTTTTAAAATATGGTAAAGATAAAGTAGAAATTTACCTTGAGCCGGGCGATAAACTTAATCTTCGTTTTCATCCCAATGATTTTTTGGGAACATTAAAATTTACAGGAAAGGGGAGTAAGCATAACAACTATTTGCTTCGCGCAAAAAAAGAAGTGAAAAAAACGGCAGTCGCCTTGAAGCGAGCGATGAAGGAAGCAGGGCACGAAGCATTTACAAAGTTTATGCAAACGGCGCGGGCACAACAATTAAAAAGCTACGAAGCGTTTGTACAAGCAGAAAAACCGAGTACCGCTTTTGCCCAATTTGCGAAAGCAGAAATTGATTACTGGTACACCTACCAATTGATGAATTATCCTTGGGAATATCCTTTGCATAATGATCAAGATGCACCGATGGAATTGCCGAGTTCTTATTACCAATTTATGGAAGAAATTCCAATTGCAGCTCAAGGCGCTTTACCGAATAAATATTATACCTACTATCTTTCACAGCTATTTGACTACCTCTTAGCGAAGTCGGGTAATGAAGGTTTGAACGAGGTGGAATTAGCAAAAAAATACTTGAACGGAGAATCGCTATTTTATTATCGCGCCAAAATCTTGTCGATGGCTTGTAAGCGAGGAAATGCACAAGCCTCCGGAAAAGAGATTGCAGCGTTTATTGCAGATTGTCCTTTTGAAAGCTACAACGAAGTTTTGCGATCGGTTTATTTAGAAGCAAAAGGCTTAGCGGTGGGAGATGCCGCGCCAGACTTTAGTTTGGTAGACAGTAATGGAAAAAACGTTAAGCTGAGCGATTACCAAGGGAAAGTTGTTTATTTGGATTTTTGGGCCAGTTGGTGTTCGCCTTGTATCATGCAAATTCGCAATAGTCGGCAATGGAAAAAGCAGTTTAAAACGAAGGACGTAGCGTTCGTTTACGTTTCTTTAGATAAAGATAAGACTGCTTGGCAGAATTTTCTCCGGAACGAAAATCTTAAGGGCATTCACCTAATTGTCCCAGAATCGAGTGCGTATCAATCGCCCGTCGCTCGAAAATACAAAGTCAAACGCTTACCAGCATATTACTTAATTGATCAAACGGGAAAGATTGTGCATACGCCACAAGACAAAGCTGCAAAAATGAGAATTGAAGATCGAATTAAGTTATTGCTGGCAAAAAAATAAAAAAACCGGAACGCTGCGACTTATGCACAGTGTTCCGGTTTCTACTTTCTATTAATCCTTAAATAGCTAGTTTTTTGATCGACAATCGTGCTCGCGGATAGTCATCGCACAGCTACAATCTCCGTTACAAGCAAAATTAACACCGCTTCCTACGACGGTCCCATTGGGCTGGCACAAACAATCACTTCCACAAGTAATCGTATAACATTTTTCAATATTTCGGTCCGTATCTAACTCTCTTGCGTATAGCATACGATACTGCTTTTGATCCGTCGTTTGTAGGTTAATCATAATCGCAGTAGTGGTACTGGTTTCTAAAAAATCATAAGTTGTTATCTCAAATTCTAAATCGCGACTAAATAGACTTGCCGTGGCGGGACGAATGAGTTCTTTTAGATCTTCGAGGGAATGGGCGAGGTAAATCCCGTTTTCTGAAACAATTGCTTGTGGGTTGCTGGCGGAGAGATCTTCGGTTGGTACGTGTTTGTTTTCTGTACAAGCAAAGATACAAACGGAAATAAAAAATAGATAAATAAATTGTCGTAACATGATTTCTATAGTTTAGTGTAAAGATATGTAATGAATATAACAACTTGTTTTTGGTTTAGCAAGTTTTAGTATTTAATTTGTTGTAGAATAAATACTTGTAGTTTATTTATAGACTCTTTACACTAAGTCTAGTGTTTTATGGGATTTCATCAATGAGCGTACGCTTAGTTAAAGGTTTTTTGTGTACATGATGTAATGCGGATTATATTA
>CALFBG010000099.1 GCA_937951685.1 uncultured Saprospiraceae bacterium
ACGAGCCAATGGTATTAATTTTACGCCCGCGTTGTATCTCAATGAACTAGCTTTTCCACAAGCATATCAGCGAAGTGATTTGATTTATTTCATAGAAGATCTAATTGAGGAAGAAGAGATAAATGCAGCACAAACCTCATCCGCTTCGATTGCCAGCTAAACGCAATAGTATATATAAAATATAGCTCCAAAAAACAATTATTATTTAATCATCAAAAACGATAGTATGAACAATTTACAGAAAATGTCAGGCGTAAAAGTCCTAGGCAAAGTAGAACAAAAAAACATTCAAGGTGGTGTAACGAGAGCAGAATATTGCGCTACCCTCGGAGGAATGTTGACGGAAGCATTTGATACGAACCAACAGTCGGGTTATCAAGGCGACCTTGGAATGGGAATGCATTTTTTTAATGTAAACTGTGGTGCCCACGGGATTAGCTTGTAATCAATGGCTTTCCAAGTTTAAAAAAACCGATGTACTCGGTGAATACTTTTAGTATGAAAATATTTAGTAAAGTATTTTTATCAATAAGATAGGATTTTCGCATCCAACTGATTTTCGGTTGGATGTTTTTTTTGGAAAATTTTCAAAAAAATTACGAATGTGAATCGGATGTTCTCGCTTATTAATTTCCACTTGTTTTAGAGTTTCGTTTAGCTCACCTTTAGGAAAGCAAGGCAATTGAATTCGTATTTGTACCAAAGTAATGCAAGCATTTTTTGGGTACTAAAAGTTTAAATGTTGCTTGCCAAAAATCTCTCGCGAGGAATAGACAGAAGCCTTGACTGTCTCGAATTGATTGAGGTAATTTTTTTACATAAAAAATATATCATGAAAAATCTATTAAAATTAAACGGTGCAAAAGCACTCAACTCCACAGAACTAAAAAGCATCAGCGGTGGCCGTAGAAAAAATGGTCCTTCTTGTCCGGCGGGCGGTGACCCAGAATGTTGTGGGAACAACTTTTGGCAGTGCGGCACCGGAATAGGTGCGGGAGGAATCCTAATGGGAGAAACTTGCGCTTGCTTCTAATTGAAAAGTAGCAATACTAAGGCTGCCTCAAAAGCGATTATTGCGGAGGCAGTCTTTTTTATTTAAATGAAATGGACGCCATAAAATAAAAGACACCCTTCGAAATAAATAGAAAATAGCGACCTAAAAATAAAACAATGTTTATGCGATAGCGAATGTGAATTGCATCTGATCGCTTATTAATTCCTCATTGCGTAGTTGCAGATTTTATTTCAACTTTAGGAAGTAATATCAATGATAGAAAAATATAGCCTTGGATTTGTAAGTACTAAGACAAAATTAATTTGCCATTAAATTGTGTTAGATTTTGATCAGCATCGAGGCACGAAAACCGCCCTAAGCCATTGCTTAGGAAGGCTTTGAGTAACGAAGAGACTGGTCGAAAGATGATGCAAGTTAATAAGTAAAATAATTTGTATTGGTACTTATCTGCGTTTTATGAAAACAACTAATAAACTTACTAATCATGTCTTTCCCTTTTTACAAACAAGCTGATCAGAAAGATTGCGGACCAACTTGTCTGAAGATGATCGGAAAGCATTACAAAAAAAATATTCCAATCGTCGACTTGCGAAGGCTGAGTGAGACAACTAGAGTGGGAAGTAGTTTATTAAATCTAGGAGACGCCGCAGAAAAAATTGGTTTACGATCTTTAGGCGTGAAACTATCCTTTGAAGATTTTCGAGAAGCGCCTTTACCTTGCATTGTGCATTGGAATAAAAACCATTATATCGTCGTTCACAAAATTAAGCGGAACAAAGTCTACGTCGCTGATCCTGCGTTTGGGTTAATGACGTATTCCGTCGCTGATTTTATCAAACACTGGATTGGAAATAATGCGGACGAAACGACCAAAGAAGGTATTGCCTTATTGTTGGAGCCGACACCAAATTTTTATCGAGAAGCATTTGACGAACCAGAAAAATTTGGCTTTGCGTTTATTTCAAAATATCTATTTAAGTACAAAGCCTTTATCGTTCAATTGATCATTGGTTTATTGGCGGGAAGTTTATTACAACTTGTTTTACCATTCTTGACACAGAGTATTGTTGATGTTGGGATAGAAAATGCGGATCTCAATTTTATCTACCTCATTCTTTTTGCACAGTTGTTTTTATTCATCGGCAAGGCAAGTTTAGAATTGATCCGAGCTTGGATATTACTACATCTCAGCACGCGAATCAATATCTCTTTGATCTCGGATTTTTTTATAAAGCTCATGAATTTGCCCATCTCGTTTTTCGATGTGCGCATGACGGGCGACTTGCTACAACGCATCAATGATCACAAACGTATCGAAAGAATTTTAACGACATCTTCACTTACCGTTTTATTTTCTTTTGTCAACCTGATCATTTTTAGTTTTGTCATGGCTTATTATAGTCTACAGATTTTTGCAGTATTTCTCCTTGGTAGCATCCTGTATTTTGTGTGGGTACTTTTCTTTTTTAAGAAAAGAAAAGAATTAGATCATAAGCATTTTGCCCAAGTGAGTGAGGAACAAAGTAAAGTGATTGAGTTGATCAATGGAATGCAAGAAATCAAATTGCACAATGCGGAAAAGCGGATGCGCTGGAACTGGGAATACGTACAAGCAAGGCTTTTTAAAATTGCTACGAAAAGTTTGGCGTTAGAACAAACGCAGTCGATGGGTTCTAATTTTATCAACGAACTCAAAAATATGCTCATTACTGTTTTGTCTGCCAAGTTGGTCATCGATGGAGAAATTACCCTCGGGATGATGATGGCGATTAGTTATATTGTTGGCCAACTCAACGCACCAATTATTCAGTTGATTAATTTTATGAGAGACTTACAAGATGCACAAATTTCTCTGGAGCGACTGGGCGAAATTCACGACAAAGAAGATGAGGAAAAAGAAGGCATACCACTGATGGAACAATTGCCTAGTAGTCCAACCATTGAACTCAAAGACCTAAGCTTTAGATACACCGGAGGAACGGAGCCAGTGCTACAAAATCTTTCGTTAAAAATTCCTGCCAATAAAACGACAGCCATCGTCGGCGTAAGTGGTAGCGGAAAAACAACCTTAATGAAATTGCTACTCCGGTTTTACAATTTAGACCAAGGTGAAATCCTACTCGATCGCTACAATATCAATAATTTTCCGCAAAAGCTTTGGCGTGCCAACTGTGGTGTAGTAATGCAAGAAGGATATATTTTTAATGACACCATTGCATACAACATCGCCGTCGGAGAAGATCAAATTGATTATCAAAAACTAACGCATGCCATCGACGTCGCGAATATTACGGATTACATCGCAGGACTACCACTTAGTTATAATACCAAAATTGGAAACGAAGGTGTCGGCTTGAGTACAGGACAAAAGCAACGTTTGTTGATCGCTCGTTCGGTATATAAAAATCCAAAGTTTTTATTTTTCGACGAAGCCACTTCGGCTCTTGATGCTAACAATGAAAAAATTATCATGGAAAAACTCAATCAGTTTTTTGCCGATAAAACGGCAGTGGTGATTGCACATCGACTTAGCACCGTAAAAAATGCGCACCAAATAGTGGTGCTTGATCAAGGGAGAATTGTAGAGTTGGGCAATCATGAAAGCTTGATCCAACGAAAAGGAAACTATTATAATTTAGTAAAAAATCAATTAGAACTAGGTAATTAAAAATACACTTGCCGTTTTGCCAAAAGAAATTCTTTCGCGAGGGATAGACAGAAAACTTGACTGTCTTAAAAAGATCAAGTAATAATCATTAAATAAAAGCATATTAAATCATGAAGAATTTATCAGAATTAGGATCAAAGTTAGATCGAAATGAATTGAAATCAATCAACGGTGGTTTTGGATTAGTTGGAAAACCTATTTGTTTATCACCATATTTAATCGATGTAGGAGACAGTTGTGCACCGGGTTATCATTTACATCCGCAAGGTCACTGTATTTGCTGTCGTGATATCTAATTAAAACCTAAGTACTTATTTTTATAGGAAGGAAGTCATTGGGAAATGGCTTCCTATTTTTAAAAATGAAAGGATCTTGCTGATTGCGATAAGATAAATACTTTTAAACTTAACCCAGCGCGCAAAAAAGTACCACACTCAAATATTAGTCTATTCACCACGAATATGAATTACTTTGCAAAGGATATGAAATTTGCTGAAAGCACTATTTTTTTATCGACACTTTTGTAAGTAGGTTTACCAAATAGATTGGTGATTTTGACGGAAGAAAATTTTGCTTCAATCGAGGCAAAAAATGCAGGAAACCATTGGTTTTCAAGGCTTTTTAACGAAGAGTGAAATAAAATTTACTCGTCATAAATTAGTGAATTTATTAGGTAAACCTACTTAAGTACTAAGACAAAATTTATTAGGTAAACCTACTTAAAGACAGCTAATTGTTTAATTTTTCAATATACTTTAAAATTAAATTATCGAAGTATGCCCGAAGTACCCGTTGATATTAATTTACGTAGCGAACAAGTACAAGAAATTCTTACTGCGATTCCTAACTGGATGATTCGCTGGGGCAATACTTTGGTCTTCTTTTTACTGATTTTACTGCTCGCCATTTCTTGGTGGGTTAAATATCCCGATGTCATTACTGCGGAAGCCATTCT
>CALFBG010000100.1 GCA_937951685.1 uncultured Saprospiraceae bacterium
GAAATCATGCATCCCAAAAGAGGAATGTGGATTCGTTTTATCCGTGCGTTACGATTGGCAGAATACAGCAAACGCAAAGGTTTTCAAAATCTCGCAAAGCTCTTAGATCTTTTTTACAAAAAAGACTACCCAGTTGCCGCAGGACAAGTTAACCATTACCGTTTGCGATACGACGCAGAGAAAACCTTTTCGATTTTAAAAAAGAGACCTGGCCTTTTTACACGATCGTTATTCGCGAATATGCTATGGTTCGGCCCTGAGCTTAGTTTGCAACATTTCAAAACGGTTGCGGATCAAGTTCCAGCAAGATTGCTTTTCACCTTGAGTATGTATGCTCCGATTTACTTCGACCACGAGGCACAACGAATTGTCAAACCTTTAGGTGGAACCAATAAGCGGATTCCTACGAATCCACTTTTGCAGTTGTATTCCGCAACGCAACGGAAAGAGATGAAAGATAAAATCGAGGAACTTTGCTTAGCAACGATGCACCAACGATTTGCCAACGTAGAAAATAAAAATCAACGAATTTTTATTGAAGAAGGCTTGTTTAACATTCCTGTTTCCATTGGCGATCGAAGTGAAACGGTGCAAGATTTACCTTGTGCAATCATGGGAACTCGCTTTCCTTTGCAAGGCGAAAAAATACGGCTATTCATGCAATGGGGTGTTGGTTTGCCTGCACAACATTTAGATATGGACTTGAGTTGCCAAGTCGCTTATAAAGATCGAACAGATTTTTGTTCTTATGCTCAAATGACAATCCCCGGTTGTCAGCACAGCGGCGACATCATCAACATTCCAAATCAAATTGGTGCGGCGGAGTATATTGATCTGGATGTAAATGCATTATCGTATCACAAGGCTGAATACGTTAGTTTTACCTGCAACGCTTATAGCCAAGGTAGTATTTCTCCCAACTTGGTCGTCGGCTGGATGGATAGTAAAAATGCGATGAAAATTTCAGCAAGTTCTGGCAACGCTTATGATCCATCTTGTGTTACGCACCAAGTCAAAATTACACAAGGCTTAACCAAAGGTTTGGTCTTCGGTGTACTAGACGTAGCCGCCCGAGAAATCATCTGGTTAGAAATGAGTTTTGGTGGACAGGTCGTGCAAAACTTGAGTCACGCCACCATCAAAGCCCTACTTGCTAAATTGACGAGTAAGCTTAATATTGGTAATTTGTTACAGCTTAAAGCGCAAGCGCAAGGCTTGGTTCAGGTAGCCGATAAAGCCGAAGCAGAGGAAGTTTATGATTTAAATTGGGCGAGTAATACGGCGGCGGTGACACAATTGTTGGTCGATTAACTTTGTTGTGAATCGCAAAATAGCATTAAGTATTATTTCGTAGAAATATTTTGCCAAGGTGGGAACGCCTTGGCATTTTTTTATGTAGAAATATAAAAGCTAATCATTAGATCATTAGAAATCCCCTACTCGGTTTTAAATAAAAACCAAAAAACACTCCCATTCCCGAACAACTTGTCCGATATCGAACAACTTATTGAAAAATAAATTACATAACTCCCTGTAAATCAACGATACCTTTTTTGGCACATCCATTGGACTTTCCTAAGTAGAAATAAAAAAATCATGGATAGACCAATATCAAATTCCGCACAGCAAAAACAAACCGTTTCGAAAATCTTCAAGGCTTTCCTAATCCTTGCTGCAATCATCAGCTGCTTTTTCTTACTAAGAAAGGTATTGACGACTAAGGCTACTAAAAAAGATTTTAGTATCGCGCAAGTTGAAAAGGGCCTAATTGAAAATGTAATTACCGCTTCGGGCCTCGTTATTCCTTCCTTCGAACAACAAATTAATGCACCCATCAATACAGAAATTAAAGCGGTACATCTTAAGTCCGGAACGGAAGTAAAACCGGGCGATCTCATTATGGACCTAGACGAGGAATTTATTCGCCTCGAATACGAATCCTTGAAAGATCAACTCGACGTTCAGAAAAACAATATGAGTCGACTCGGATTAAGCTATGATAAGGATTTGAAAGATCTAGATTATGACAACCAGATTAAAGCCTTGCAAATCGCTAGGATGGAAGCACAGTTGTCCGACGTCAAACGTTTAAAAGCAATCGGCGGCGCTACTCAAGAAGAAGTGGAAGAGGCTACTTTAAATTTAAAAATTGCCAAACTTGAAAAAAATAAATTAGCCAACGAACTCAACTTCAGAAAAAAAGTAGTCAACAATGATCGCCGAAACCTGGAACTGGAAGTACTCATCCAAGAAAAAAAACAAGCAGAACTCAAACGAAAATTAAGAGAAACTTCCGTCGCGGCACCTCGTACAGGTGTCATTACTTGGGTCAACGAAAATATCGGTCGCAAAGTAAAAGAAGGAGAAGCACTCGTCAGAATGGCCAATTTAGAAAACTTCCGCGTGGAAGCCAGCTGTTCTGACCGTTACGGTAGCCAACTCAAACTCGGCATGCTCGTAAAAGTGAGAATAGACAATCAAGATTTACAAGGAAAAATTAGCGCCATCTTACCAGCCATTGAAAATAATACCTTGGAGTTTGTCATCGAACTGGTCAACGCCAATCATGCAAGCCTCCGCCCCAATATGCGGGTAGAAGTTGCGGTAATCGTCAACCAAAAAGATAATGCACTTAGAGTGAAAAATGGTGCAGCTTTCTCTGGTGCGGTCAATCAAGAAATTTTCGTCGTGCAAGGAGACCAAGCCGTACGTAGAAATGTGCAACTCGGTTTGATCAATAGCGACTACGTAGAAATTGTCGGTGGTGACCTGAAAGCAGGTGATCAAATTTTAGTCTCCGACACCAAAATTTACAATCACCTAGAAAGTATCCAATTAAAATAAAAGCTATGACAACCCAATTTCAACTTTCATTTTTTCAACTTGCGGGGCGATACTTCTTGTGCTTGCTATGCCTACCAAGTTGGAGTTGCGCTCAAATTACGCTCGACAGCTTATCCCTGGAAGAATTAGTGCAACTCGCCCAACAGCAAACCTTACAAAGTAAAGAAGCGCAACTCAATTTGGAAGTAGCACAGTTAAGTTATCAAACTTACCGAGCAGGCTTAAAACCACAATTAGTTGGTAATGCTAATTTTCCAAATTATGCCAAGACTTTCAGTGAGACGACTCAGCCCGACGGCACCGTTCGTTTTCAACCAATTCTTAATAATAACTCTGCCGTTGGTTTGTCTTTGACACAAGCAATTACGAGTACCGGAGGAACCCTATTTGTAGACTCCGATTTGCAACGCTTTGATGATTTTGAAAATGACCAAAGCTTTTACAATGGCTTGCCCATTAGAATTGGTTTGCTACAACCCATCGGTGCTTTCAATCCATTGAAATGGGCAAAGAAAATTGAACCGATAAAATTGACAGAAGCGAAGAAACAATATTTCTTGGATCGGGAAAGTAGTATCGGTCGCACTACTGCATTGTTTTTTCAACTCTTACTGGCACAGCAAAATTTGGACATTGCAACTACGAATAAAGAGCGTAACCAACGATTATTTGAAATTGCTACCGAAAGATATGAGCTCGGACAGATCTCTTATAATAATTTGTTGCAACTCAAACTAGAATTAGCCGCTGCCGATCAACAAGCACAAAGTGCTTTACAAACCGTGCGCAATACTTCTGCCGACATCTACGCATTCTTAGGACAAACTTTCGATGGCAAAATCATCAAAGCAAAAATCCCCTCCTTGACGGAACTGGAATTAGAGTTAGCAACTGTTTTGGAACAAGCGCTACAAAATCGAGCAGACTTAGATCGACATCAGCGTTTATTGCTGGAATCAGATCGAGATATTTCACAGGCGAAAAGAGACAATGGTTTTCAGGCGCAGTTGAGGGCTTCTTTTGGTTTTGCACGTAGTGCACAAAATTTACAAGATATTTATACGGATGCACAACAAGAACAATTGGTACAATTTCAAGTACAGGTTCCCATCTTGGATTGGGGAAGACGAAAGGCAGCGGTAGGTATTGCTCAAGTCAGGAAGACCTATGTACAAGCACTTATTCAGCAGGAAAAACTTAATCTCAAAGGTAGCATCCGACAATTGGTAGCTCAGTTCAATAGTCTCAAGCAAGAATTGAGCTTGATCCAAGAAGTAAAAAGTATTGCCGAAGAACGTTTCAAGATTTCACAAGAAAGTTTCGTTTTAGGTGCCATTAGCATTACCGATTTAAGTATTGCGCAACAAGAAAAAGATCGCGCCATTCGAGGATATATTAATACCCTTGGACAATACTGGCAAACGTATTACGAATTGCGCACCAGTGCTTTATATGATTTTAAAAACAACAAAAAAATTATTCAATAAACTTTAAATTTTAAACTATGAAAAATTTAATCTTACTCCTTTGCTGCTTATTTAGTGTAAACTTAGTTTTTGCTCAATCTCAAAGTAGTTCTACTTCCGTTAGCGTTAGTGATGGCGATGAGGATTTTAGTATCGAGGCTAAGTTTAGCAGTCTTTTACCTTCCAGTGTCAAAGCAAAAATAGAACAGCATTTAGGAAAAGCAAACATGGCCATAAAACCTTTATCTTGGGAAAAAGAAGTTCGCGGAGACCTTGCTTACAAATTTGAAATTGGCCCCAAATATTGCTCGATTTTCTTAGACAAAAATTTACTCTCAACATCAGCGTACAATGACTTATTTGATCTTAGTTCGGAAGTTTTAGATTTATTACAAGCGGACAAAAAGAAGAGACATCCCAAAACGCCAAAACCACCGAAAACGCCACGTGCTAATCATTCTAAAAGTGAAAGCACGACGACGACAACAACAAGTACTACCGATCGAGAAGTACGTTTTAACGGCGACTCACAGAAAAGCACTACTTCCGTCAGCATTTCTAACCACGACGAAAGTTACCGATTAAAAGCAAGTTTTAATGCTAAAGATTACCAAGCGATTAATCAGAAGATTGAAGCAACGGTAGCCGAACCAGCAACTAAAAAGTCGGCAAAGCAAACGATTTGGAAAAAAGAAATTGATGGAGAAACCGCTTACCATATTTCTTTAAAAAAGAAAACTTGTCGCATCTTTATTGATAAAAATTTAGTAACTGGAAAAAGATACCGCGATTTGGTTGAGTTAACTACTGCAATAGCGCAACAACTAGAGTACGACTAAATGCATTAAATTAGTTTAAGCTAATTATCCAGCACATCCAAAGAAGTTATTTACAATAAAAATTTAAGCCTTATGATTAAGCTTCAAAATATTAACAAAGTCTATCGCACAAAAACGGTAGAAACATTAGCACTCAACAATATCAACCTAACAATTCCCGCCGGAGAGTTTTTATCCATTATGGGCCCTTCTGGCTGTGGTAAAAGTACCTTACTCAACATCATGGGTTTGATTGATGAGCCTTCGGAAGGAAGCATAGAAATAGCCGGACAAACTTTGCCTGATTATAACGCTAAAAGTATTGCCAAGTTCCGAAATGAAAAATTGGGTTTTATTTTTCAAAGTTTCCATCTAATCAATGACTTGTCGATTATTGATAACGTAGAATTACCCCTACTCTACCGTCGAGTGGGATCAAAAGAAAGGAAAGCACTCGCAGAAGAAGCCCTAATCAAAGTAGGCCTAAAAAATAGAATGCAACATTTTCCCGGACAATTATCTGGCGGTCAGAAACAACGAGTTGCCATTGCCCGAGCCATCGTTGGTCAGCCTGATATTATTCTGGCGGATGAGCCTACTGGAAATCTCGATAGTTCGATGGGCAACGAAATCATGGATATTTTACTGCGCCTCAACCAAGAGCAAGGAACAACTATTGTGATGGTCACTCACGACGAAAGTATGGCGCGCAAAACCAATCGCTTGATTCGTTTATTTGATGGCAATCAAGTTCAGTAAATCTGGTACTACTTTCAAAGTAATTTATCCGCATTCAAAACAAAATCCATGTTAAAAAATTATTTTAAAATCGCTATTAAGGTCATGATGCGCAAGAAGTTCTTTAGCTTCATCAGCCTTTTTGGAATTAGCTTCACGCTCATGATTCTCATGGTCGTTACGGCATTCCTAGATATCGAGTTGGGCAGTCACGCTCCCTTAACCCAACAAGACAAAATGGTCTTTCTGGATCGTTTAGAATTAAAACTCATGATCCCCGACACCAACATGATCATCGACTCTACCCGTAACAACGGAACAGTCACCGTAGATACAAGCTTTAGCTACAGCGAAAGGCAAAGAAGTATGTCTGCATCTTCAGCCGGCTACTATTATTTAAACAAATACATGAGCAATATTGAAGCAGCGGAAGACCATTGCATTTACAGCGACCGACATACGGTTGATGTTTTTATCAATAGCAACAAATTGACTTTGTCGAGTTCTTACGTAAGTGCAAGTTTTTGGAATATCTTCGATTTTCAATTAGTAGAAGGAAACTTCTTTGGTCCTAGCGCAATTGATCATCAGGAGAAAGTTGCCGTTATTACCCAAAAAACGGCGAAAGAATATTTTGGAGTAGACCGAGGGGTAATCGGACAAGAAATGATACTAGACGATCAACACATCAAAGTAGTTGGTATTGTAAAAACGCCACCTAGCAATCAGTTGTTTTTGGGCTCGGGACTTTTTCTCCCCCTCACGAACATTGATCCCCGTTGGTTGACTTCCGAAGATTTTCTCGGTGGCTTTCGAGCAACTTATCTCGCAGCCTCCAGTGCAAAAAGACAAGCGATCAAAGATGAGATTAAAAAGAAAACAGCCTTGATACAGTTACCAAATCCGGAGCAATATAATCGGATCAATGTGGTTACTGCAAGTTTCTTAGAAAACTACGCTGAGCATTTGCTAAACGAAAATGATCCCGCTAAAAGTCGTTCCATTTTTCTTTATAGCTTAGGCGGCTTACTCTTGCTTTTCTTCATTTTGCCAACGCTAAATTTGGTTAACATTAACGTTAGTAGAATCCTAGAGCGATCTTCCGAAATTGGTTTACGCAAGGCTTTTGGTGCCAATGGAAATGATATTCTTTATCAATTTATTTTTGAAAATATCATCCTCACTTTTGTCGGCGGCATCATTGGTTTTTTATTGGCAAGCTTACTCTTTTTTGTTATCAACAGCAGTCAAGTACTTCCCGAAACGGTACTGAGTTTCAACTACCAAGTATTCTTCTACAGCTTCTTAATTTGTTTATTTTTCGGCATCCTATCCGGTCTCATTCCGGCTTACAAAATGTCAAAAATCCATATTGTAAACGCCCTAAAACAAAATAGTAATGGTTAAGCATATTTTTACCTTGATTTGGAATAAGAAAAAAAGTAATTTTCTTTTATTCCTTGAGATTTTGCTCTCCTTTCTCATCTTGTTTGCCGTCTTTGCCTTGGTCATTGATTACCTACGGGTTTATCAAGAACCGCTAGGATTTAATACAGAAAATTTATGGATTGCGCACCTTGACTTTGACGACCGAACAGATACGCTCGTCGTCGAAGAAACCAAAGCAAACTTATACCGAGAGCTCCTTAGCAACCCTGATATTGAGTCTGTTTCCTTTGCCGATCGAAAATCACTCTTGTCAGGATCTAGCAGTTCTTGGGGAAGTGATGAAAATGGATTCTTTCTCCAAACCCTACTCTACTCCTCGGATATTGGTTTTAAAAAAACGGCAGAACTAAATTTAGTCGCTGGTCGTTGGTTCAATGAATCGGATAAAACGGCAAAGTATACACCCATTATTATCAACCGTAAACTTGCAGAAGGCGCGTTCAAAGGTCGCGAGGTAATTGATAGCATTTTCACCATTAGAAAAGAAGTGAAAATTGTCGGCATTGTTGACCACTATAATGCTTTCGGTGAATTTGAAGACGAGGATTCCGTCGCTTTATTTTACGAACCCAAGGAATCTATCTCAACACCATCTTTGTACATTCGCACCAAAGCAAATGCAAATGCATCATGGGAAGAAAAGGCGAACCAAACCATCGCTCAGATTACCAAAGATAAAGGCTTCGTCATTAATAATTTAGATCGTCAACGAAAAGAAGACAACAAAGCCGTTTGGATTCCGATGATTGCCATGCTGTGTATTTGCACCTTTTTAGTAATCAACGTAGCACTAGGTCTATTTGGGATTCTGTGGTATAACATTAATCAACGCAAAGCGGAAATTGGCCTTCGAAGAACACTCGGTGCCTCTAGAACCGACATCTCCGCACAATTCATCGGAGAGGTGTTAATGGTCGTCGGTTTTGCCATCTTCGTCGGCATTGGTTTTGCGATTCAATTCCCATTAATGAAAATTTTTGATTTTGAAAATATAAACTATTATTATGCTATCTTGGGAGCAGCCTCAGTCATTTTAGTAGTCGTCTTAATTTGTGCTTATTACCCTAGTCGACAAGCGGCGTTAATTCGTCCTGCACTAGCGTTACACGAAGATTAATAGTTAAGTAGTTAAAAAACCTTCGATAAATCACTCGAATATATGAATGCAAATATCTTGATTGTTGATGATGACTTGGCCGTTTGTTCTTCCATTACCTTGCTACTCAAGCGAGCTGGGTTCCATTGCAGTAGCGTGAATCATCCGAGAGATATCGACCGTCAAATTGCGGTACAACAGCCCGACTTGATCTTATTGGATATGAATTTCACCATTGATACCTCGGGAAAAAAAGGACTCGCTACACTCAAACAAGTACGGGAACAATATCCTCGTATTCCCGTTATCCTCATGACGGGATGGGCAACCGTACAACTCGCCGTAGAAGGGATGAAAATTGGAGCGCAAGATTTTTTAGCCAAACCCTGGGACAATAAACAGTTACTAGCTTCCGTCAAAACGATTCTTGCTTTACATCAAACCGACGCAACGTCAGCGAGTAGCAACACCGATACGCTCAATAATTTTGAAAACCTTATTGGAGAAGATCCTAAGTTTAAAGCAATCTTACAAGTTGCACAAAGAGTTAGCAAAACCAACGCTAGTGTCTTAATTATTGGAGAAAGTGGAACGGGGAAAGAATTAATTGCAGAAGCCATTCATTACGAAAGTCAACGCACGGATCGCCCTTTTGTAAAGGTCAATCTTGGTGGGATTTCCGCTTCTTTATTTGAAAGTGAAATGTTTGGTCATAAAAAAGGAGCTTTCACCGATGCCGTTGTAGACCGACAAGGTCGATTTGAAATTGCGGATACGGGAACCATTTTCCTAGATGAGATCGGAGACTTAGAAAGTAGTAGTCAAGTTAAATTACTCCGCGTCTTGCAAGAGCAAACCTTCGAAGTACTTGGAAGTAGCCAAAGCAAGAAAGTCGATATTCGAGTCATTAGTGCTACCAACAAAGATTTAGAAAAAATGGTGAGTGACGGTAGCTTTCGAGAAGATTTATATTACCGAATCAACCTCATTAAAATAACGATTCCGCCTTTGCGGGAACGGCGATCAGATATTCCACTCCTCGTTAATTTCTTTCTCAACAATTTGAAACTCAGCTACGAGCTACCCGACTTGTCGATCAGCACCCAAGCCATGAATTGGTTGAGTCAGCAACATTTTCCGGGGAATATCCGACAACTGCAAAACCTCGTAGAAAGAGCCGTACTCATGACGACGAACACTCAACTAGAGCTTAACGATTTTCAAGAACATTACCGCGACCGACAACTTGCCGCACAAGAGATCAACCTACCAACCGTAGGCAGTATTTCCCTCGAAGAACTAGAGGTAAAAATGATAAAAAAAGCCTTATCTTTCCATCACAACAAGATTAGTCAAGTCGCTAAATCTTTAGGCATTACCCGTAGTGCATTATATCGTAGGTTGCAAAAATATAATATTCCGTATGACGATCAAAACTAGGTATTTCTTATTCATCGCGATCATTCATATCGTCGTCATTGTATTATCTTTTCAACTCCTAAAAGACCAGAAAATATATTTTTTCCTCATTGAAGTTGGCGTACTGATTTCCTTATTTTTAGCGTATCAAATCTATCAAACCTTAATTCAACCCCTACAGTTTATGTACACGGGATTAGATGCCATTCGGGATCAAGATTTCAACATCAAATTTGTAGAAACGGGTTCTAAAGAAATGGATGCCCTGATTCGCGTTTACAATGAAATGATTCAAAATATTCGCCAAGAAAGGGTGCAAGTAGAAGAACAACATTACTTCCTCAACAAACTGGTCAATGCTTCTCCTGCGGGAATTGTAATTTTAGATTACGACGATCACATTACGGAAATGAATCCCAAAGCAGAAGCCATTCTGCAACTTAACACCACTTGGAAAAACAAAGCCCTAACTGCTTTGGAACATCCTTTACTCCTCGAAATTGCACAACTCGAAACGGGAACATCCAAAATTATCTCCCTGCAAAGTGCTTCCCAATTTAAGGTAGAAGTTTCGCACTTTATCCATCGAGGTTTCAAACGAAAATTTCTCTTATTTCAAGAAGTTTCACAAGAAATTTTAGCCGCTGAAAAAAGAGCTTATGGAAAAGTAATTCGCATGATGGCACACGAAGTCAATAATTCTATTGGTGCCATTAATTCTATTTTGCATTCTACTGTCGACTATTTTGAGCGTATCGACGCCGATCAAGATATCCACAACGCACTGAATATTGCCATTGATCGCAACGATAGTCTAAATCAATTTATGCGCAATTTTGCAACGGTTGTACGCTTACCACCACCGCATTTTGAACCCACAAATCTAAAGGAGTTAGTGCTGAAAGTAGCACAGTTGATGCAACATCAAGCCAAAGCAATGAGCATTGATTTTACCTACCATTTTCCAGCGGACAGCATCACTGCGATGATCGACGTCAAACAAATGGAACAAGTATTAGTTAACATTATTAAAAATGCATTGGAAGCTATCGAACACGGTGGCACCGTGAGATTTCATTTGCAGGCTTCCCCTGCTGGTTTGGTAATTGAAGATAATGGCACTGGCATCGCACCAGAAAATAAGGATCGTTTATTTACTCCTTTTTATAGTAGCAAACCAACCGGGCAAGGCGTAGGGCTGACCCTAATCCGAGAAGTACTATCCGCACATCAACTGCAGTTTGCCCTAGCAACCGAAGCCGATGGTTGGACAAGATTTAAGATTACTTGGTCGAAATAAATCCTTGCTAGAAACTTCCTTTTGTTATTTGAATTTTTTCTTGCTGAATTTACGCTTTTTGTTTTGCTGCGTCGCCGCTTTACGCCGTTTTCCTTTTAACAACTCTTGCTTATTAAATCGTTTTTTCTCCCCAACCAATTTTTCAATCAAATCCGCGCGACCCAATTTTTGCAGTTTCTCCCGAATCATATCTTGATTCTCTCGTTTGTACCAAAAGAAAAACAAATGTTGATTTTTCTTTTCCTTTTTACTTCTTGCGGCGTAAACAGGTTTCAAGGTATAAGGATGCAAACCAGTGTAATAGATAATTGTTGCGACCGTCATCGGTGTTGGTGTAAAATCTTGCACCTGCTCCAAACGGAACCCTAGGTCTTTCGTCTCTGCCGCTAGATTAGCCATATCTTCCATTTCGGAACCCGGATGGCTCGAAATAAAATACGGAATCAACGGTTGATTCAAGCCGTGTTTTTTATTAATTCGATCGTATTTCTCTTTGAAGTTGTGAAAGTGTTTAAACGAAGGCTTCCGCATCACTTTCAAGGTATTGTCCGAAGTATGTTCTGGTGCTACTTTTAAGCGACCACAAACGTGGCGCGTCACCAATTGCTCCATGTATTCATCTACACTTTCATCGGCGTCTTTATTATAAGAATCCGCCAACAAATCGTATCGTATTCCACTACCGACAAAAGCTTTCTTCACCTTAGGATTAGCATCAACTTTCTTATAAATTTGCGTCATCGCCTTATGGCTCGTATCCAGATTACTGCACACCACCGGATGAATGCAAGAAGGACTCACACAACGATCACAAATAGATTGCACCTTCCCTTTCATACCATACATATTCGCCGAAGGACCACCGAGATCACTAATGTAACCTTTAAAGTCATCCATTTGTGTCACCTTCTCCACTTCTTTGAGAATAGATTCTTCCGAACGACTCGCAATAAATTTTCCTTGGTGTGCAGAAATTGTACAAAAACTACAACCACCAAAACAACCACGATGCATATTGATCGAAAAGCGAATCATTTCGTACGCGGGTACGGAACCTCTTTTATCGTATTTAGGATGTGGCTTACGCGTGTACGGTAAATCAAAAGAAGCGTCAATTTGCTTTTCCACCATCGGCGGATACGGCGGATTCACGATAAGATGATGATCGCCCACGCCTTGAATAATTCGACGGGCTTTAACTTTATTAGACTCTTGTTCGATAATCTTAAAATTCGCCGCAAAAGAAGTCTTATTCCGCATACAACGAGCGTGCGAAAACAGCGTTACATCTTCCCAAGACTTATTAACGGGAAGTGGCTCGTCTCGAGGGTGCAAAATGGCGGTTTGAGGAATTGTTTTTAAAGAAGCAAAAGGAACGCCTTTATTCAACAAACGAATGATTTCCCGCAAAGGAGGTTCCCCCATTCCGTAAACCAACATATCTGCGCCACTCAATTCCAAAATGGAAGGAAATAATTTATCTTCCCAATAATCGTAGTGCGTTACGCGACGCAAAGAAGCTTCAATACCACCAATCAAAACCGGTATTTCCGGATAGAGTTTTTTAAGAATTTTGGTATAAACAATCGTGGCGTAATCAGGTCGAAAACCAGCCTCGCCGCCGGGCGTATAAGCATCCGTTGAGCGTCTTCGTTTGGAAGCCGTATAATGATTGATCATCGAATCCATACAGCCGGACGTTACCCCAAAGAATAATCGTGGCGTGCCCATTTTCTTAAAATCCCGCAAATCATCTTTCCAATTGGGTTGTGGAACGATCGCTACCCGCAAACCTTCACTCTCCAAAATACGACCAATCACGGCACTACCAAAAGCGGGATGGTCGACGTAAGCATCTCCCGAGATAATAATCACGTCCAAAGCTTCCCAACCTTTCGCCTCAACTTCTTTCCGCGTAATCGGCAACCAATCTGATGGGCTATGTTCTGATGTAGTATGTTTCTTCTCCTGCATTTGTCTATTTGAATCAAGTTGGGTAGCAATGAGCCTGAAAAATATCTTTGGCTTCCTGTAAGTTTGACCACTCCAACTCCAAAGATAAGGCTTTAATAAAGGAGAAACCACTATTTGTAGCGAATTGTTCACGGATTTAGCCTTCTTCACACTAGTCTTAAGGCTCATTCTTCGTCAAAAGAGAAGGCTAAGCTGTTTCAAGGCTAAAAAAACAGGCATAACGCATTGGCTACGAACACCTTAATAATTATGACCTTGGTAATTCTTTTAGTAATTTTTGAGCCTTATGATACCAATAAGCATCACTTTCAGGAATGTCCATGAGGCGTTTACGCGTTGCTGCGATGTCTTCCGCTTTGAGGTAACTCAGGGCAAGATACCATTGTGCCTCTACCTTGAGTGCCGTTTTTCCTTTGCTCAATCGATTCAAAATCGCGCGACTTTCCGTAAATTGTCCTGTTTCTAATAAGGCAATCGCTTTGAATAAGCTCGCTTTAATTGCCGTAGGATTTTTGGCTAGATAACTTTCGAGAGCGGTAATCGCTGCTGGATATTTCTTTTCGTTGAATGCGGTTTCTGCCTTGGCGGCTAATTGGTCGTCCGTTGCGGATTTCTCCGTCAAATTCAGGGGTTCGTGGAGCGCATATTGTTCGTACAAACTCGCTTGTTGGAAGGGATTGAAAAGAATTAAGAGGAAGGCAACGGTTGCTGCAGTCACCATTGCCGTGAGTATTGCGTATCGATTCTTATTCGATTTTGCTTTTTGCAGCGGAACGACTTTCGCCGTTGCACCTTGAAAGTATTGCTGCCCGATTTGGTCAAGTTGCGCTTCTAGTTTTGTTTGCTTTCCTATATTTTTCAAATAAGTCTGCATTTCTTTTCTTTGCTCAAAAGCAACCGCAAAAGCTCGATCTTCCGTCACGCGAAGCTCAACGGTAGATTGTTGGGTGGCATCCAACCTTCCATCAAAGTAAGCTTCTATTAAATCATTATCCTTATTTTCCATATCAGACTTTTTTTTGAATCGCGAAGAAATTAAATACACTGTAATTTAATGCAACTAGCAGAAGCTATTTTAACAATTGGCGCCACCGATCGACGCACGCACTTTTTCTGCGATACAGACTATTGGCATTGCTCATTCCCATTTGAATGACCAACGTTGCTACCGGAATCCCTTCCGAAATTCCTTTCAATAACTGCTGGCAAACTTCACTCAATTGTTTAAAACTATCATCTAGTTTCGCTTGACGAGCACTTTCTTCTTCAACTTGTTCTACCGTGGATACAACTGCGGTTTCATCACTATATCGCTCCTGCTCGATTAATCTTACCTGTTCTTCTTTATTTTTTTTTCGCAGTTGATCGATCCATTTATTTTTACAAATGCGAAAAAGCAATGCACCGAGTGGACAAGTGAGTACAAAACCTGGTCGATTGGCTTGCTGATAAACGGCAACTAAGCCTTCCTGAAAAATATCTTTCGCGTCAGCAGACGAGCCATTATTATTTAAAATCCATCGCTCAATCGCCGTAGCATGTGCTTCGTAAATTTCTTGGATCAACTTTCCATCCCCCTTTTGCAACGCCTCGATATACTTATGATCGCTATGTTTTTTCATGGTTCAAAGATACAAATTCACTAAGAAATTCATAGCTCGAATAAATTTCTTGAAAATAATTTTATCCAAAGGGTAAGATATTTAAAATCCTGCGATAGTATCATAGTAAAAGGGCATTCAGCTTAGCGCTGAATGAGAATTGTAAGTTCAGTCAAAAAAAAATATGAAAAATCTTTACTCGGAACAACTCCTTCGTGCCATTTCGCTATGGTATACCTTCAGGGTTCAACCTAAGCTCCTTCTTGAGCCAGCGATGACTATTACTACTCATTTTCCAACAAAAATATAACCCCATTAAACGTGTAGCGCCTTGCGAGTAATCGCAAGGCTACTACATCCCAAAAATTCCCATTGAACCATTCTGGCGGAAGCCGAAAAGCCATACCTTCGGGTAAGAGAGAGTAGGCATTTTTTTTGTAACCAAAAAGGAGCACTTTAAATTTTTCACAATTGAAAATCAAATCACGCTCTTAAACAATCTTAGATTTAAACATGAATTTAAAAATGAAAGCAGTTACCAAAGGGGTTTATTGTAGCCTTCTCGCTTATTTGTTTTGTCTCCCTTATTCGTGGACACAAAATCTCATTTATTCCCAAGCATTCGATTCGGGCTTAGACACTTGGACGGTTAGTGACCTTAATTTCAATGGAGGGACTTGGGAAGCTAAAGCCAATGGAAAAGCTGATGATGGAAATTATTGGCAGGACCGAGCAAGGATTGCAACGGAAGAAGGCGCCGCCGTTTTTGATGCAGATAAATTTAGTATCAACAATACCGGAAATCCTAGCTTGGGCTACGAAAGTGCGCTAGTTTCTCCTCCGCTCAACTTTTCGGCACAGAGCAAAGTCTACCTAAAGTTCAATCAATATTTCCGCAACTTTGATGCAAAAGCACGTGTCCAGGTTTCGACGGACGATGGTTTTACTTGGACCGAAGTCTTTAATAACGGTAATGTGCTCGCCAACGTTGAAACGAGTAATCGAGCGGTAGAAATTGTGGACATTAGCAATGTCGCCGCGGGAGCAGCCAACGTCTTTATCCGGTTTTACTTTAAAGGCAAAAATTATTTCTGGATTGTAGACGACGTCGAACTTTACGATGCTTATCCTTATCCCGAAACCGCACCCGAATATTTTGCGGATAGCCTCTTTGCCTTTGATTATCCTTTTGACGTTGATACCGCTAGTTGGGCTTACGTCTCTGATGAGATTGTCATCCAATTTAAACCCGGCACCCTCGAATCCGAAAAGCAAGCACTCCGAGATACCCTTGGCGCCGTTAAAATTGATTCTTGCGTTTGCGAGATTTTAGAATTGTGGAAATTAGGGGATAATCTACTTGTCGATGGTCAACAACTCGCAGCGAATGGTGGCAGTATTGGTGTCTTAGAACGCGTCAATACGGCTAAAGGAAATTCTACGGTAGATGGCGTAGATATCAATCGCTATAATTACAATCAACTGAAAAGCGCCGGACCGAGTGTATTAGCTGCTTTAAATACACTTCCAACTGGAATTCCTAATAGCCCCAGTAGTGCTACTAAAATAGCCATCCTCGATACTGGTGTTGATTACAATCATCCCGACTTGATAAATTATATCTGGAAAAGCAGTGACACCACTTTTGATGACGAAGACGACGATGGAAGTTGTTACAACGACGATGCAATCGGATGGAACTTCATTCACGATAATAATAATCCACAAGATGACCATAGCCACGGAACGCACCTTGCCGGAATTATTGTTAATAATATTTTGAATAATAGTACGACCAATTGCGATTTTAGAATCATTCCTTACAAAACGCACGACGAACACGGTATTTCAAATTTATTTGACGTGACTTGTGCAACCTATTTAGCCTTACAAACAGGTGTAGAGGTAATCAATAATAGTTGGGGATTTTATGGCGATCCAAGTATTATTTTATCCAATGCTTTTGACAGTGCGGAACTCAATTACAATACCTTAATCATTGCGGCGGCGGGAAATGATGCGTTTAACGTCGGTCAATCACCGCAATATCCTGCCTGCCTCGCTAACGATAATGTTATTTCGGTAGGAGCGTACGATTCGCTTCAAATAGACGTCAACCAATACGAATTCCCCCTTTCTGAGTTTTCGAATTTTGATCCAGCTTGTGTAGATATAGTCGCACCGGGAAATGATATTCTAAGTACGGTTCCACTTAACATGGGTATAGTAGATAATAAATCAGGCACTTCGATGTCAGCAGCAACAGTATCTGCCGCCGCCGCAATTTCTTTTTGTTCAGGACTCGCCGATCCGAAGAATGTGAAGGACAAAATACTCGGCTGTGCTACTCAAGAAAGTGATCTACAAAATCGAATTCTGGATGGGAATTTACTCAATTTTGAACTGGATTGTTTACTAGAAATAGAAGAATTAGAATTGCATCAGGAATTAGAAGGACACCGAAAAAGCGTTTTACTAGACTTTAAAGTTTATCCCAGACCAGCCAGCGATTTGTTACATTTTGTAGTGCCGATAGATTTTGAAGCACTGGAGATTAGCATTAGTGATATTTCGGGAAAACGTGTTTTCTATCAAAAGAAAAGCAACTTGAGTAGTGGCACCATCATCACGCTGCCAGTTTCTAGTTTAAACGCAGGTCTTTACTTGATTAATGTCCGACAAAATCAGTATTTTTGGACCGAAAAGTTTATTAAGCTATAGTTACTAGGTAATCTTCTGTTTGCCTGCTGACTTAGGCAAACCCTACATTCAAGCGAATTGGACACAAGTCTGATTCGCTTGAATTGTCTTGATAAAACCTAGTTATGCGCCCATCTAGCTTTTGGATACTCCTTATCTTAATGTCCTGTTTTTCTACTACACTTACCGCACAATGTACGCAACCCATCGCGATACAGTCTACCCTCAACACTCGAGAGCCAGCAGCCATTCTTTCCCTTATTGAACAACTTCAAAATTGTCCCAAATTACAAGACTCTCTCGCCTTGAGTTATCACGTACTAGGAACGGTTTATTACGGTTCGGGGGCATTAACAAAAGCAATCGTTGCGACGCAAACGGCCTTAGTAATTCGGCAACAACTCCAACCCAAACCCTTATTTCACATTGCTAAGTCAAATCATAACCTAGGTGTTTTTTATAAAAACACAGCACAATGGGAGAAAGCAAGTCAACATTTTACCACCGCAAAAGATATTTATGACCAACTCGATACTGCACGAGTGAGCAAAAGTTATCGTGAGTTAGCTGATATTGCTGATCGGAAAGGAGACGCTACGTCCAATGTACAATTACTCAAAATTGCAATCCAAAAAGCAAGTTACTTTGGAGACACCATTACGCTTGCTCGCTGCTACTTGGATTTAAGTAGCGCCTTTTACAACCAAGGTAAATACCAAGCAACCATCCAAAACGCAGAATTTGTACAGCAGTTGTGCCAAGCCTATCCCGATTATGATCCTAGAGACTTAGCCAATTGTCAAATCAATTTGGGCGCTGCTTATTATGAGTTACAAGCATATACCTCGGCTTCTTTTCATTATCAAAAAGCCATTCGCTTATTTGAGGAATTAGAAAAGCAAGATGAATTATCAAAATCGTGGAGTAATCTAAGCCTAGTTTATCTCAGACAAAACAAATATGACAAAGCTTTGCAAGCAGTAGAAAAAGCATTAAAGATTGCCCAAAACATAAATAGTCCTCGAGAGATTTCACAGAGTTATAATAATTTAGGAGAGATCTATTTAGCGAAAAAAGAATTTCTAAAAGCACTCCATTATTACCAACAAGATGCGAATGCTTTAATTCCACAATTTGACAATGCAGACTATAAAAGTTATCCTAATAAAACACAACTTAATTTAGTCGCCAACAAAATTGAATTGCTTGAAAGCTTTAAAGATAAAGCACGAGCCCTAGAGCTTTATCATCAAACTACAAGAGAGAACAGCTTACTTTTACAAATGCTTCAAACCTACGAATGTGCCGATTATCTCGTAGATCTTATTCGAGCAGAACAGAACAATCAGAGTTCAAAATTGATTTGGCGAGAAAATGTAGTTTCCATGTACGAACAAGCGATTCAACTCTGCTACAGTTTAAAAGACACGGAGCGCGCTTTTTACTTTTTCGAAAAAAGTAAATCTATCCTTTTACTAGAAGGATTGTTACAAGCACAAGCACTCGATGTCATACCGGATAGTATCGCAC
>CALFBG010000101.1 GCA_937951685.1 uncultured Saprospiraceae bacterium
ATGCAACGATCTTTATCGAAATCTACAATACCATCATCTCTAAAGAATAAAGCTTCGACGGGACAGATGTCAACGCAAGGTGCATCCGTACAGTGATTACAACGCATGACGGAGAATAGTCTACGCGTATTGGGAAACGCCCCTTTTTCTACTTGTTTAACCCAAGTTCGATTGACACCGACGGGGACTTCGTGCTCTGACTTACACGCGGTGGTGCAAGCATGGCAACCGATACACTTCCGGTTATCAATTACAAATCCGTATTTCATTTATTTGGTTTTCAACTTTGTCAACAGATTAGGCGAATGATTCATCCTACCCATACGCTTCTTAAGCTACATTAAAATGCCTAAATTGCTCTTTTTAACTTAAGCCTAAGTGATCTGACCTAAGTCTTACCAATATATGAAGGAATTTTCATACTTTCAAAAATCTATCCGTCTATCTACGGAAAAGAGAAGATTAAAAGTATCCACGAATGGCTTAGCTTTGAGGAAGGAGAATGGTGATACAAACAAGCATTAAACTTTATTTTAAACTGTTCGAAGAGATTTATTTTCCAAAGAAAAATATATCGGTACCAAGGCACTGGATTCTCCAATAATGAAAGGAGGATAAAGTTTTAGTCGTATTAATTATTTGGCAGAAAGCCTACTGATGAAGTAGTTTGTCATTAACCTTAAATGGTATTGGTACCTACACCTTCTTTTCCTTGGTCTTTAGTATTTTTATAATGTTGAATTGCGTGGTTAATACTGAGGAAAGAAGCTTTATTTTTCCACACTTGCATACTACGCACTTTATCCATTTTATCTCTTACGGGTCCTACAATCCCCACAATGAAAAACTGAATTTGCTCCCGCTGAAGAAACTGTTGTACCTCTTCCAAAATGTGAACGCCAGTACTATCAATATTGTGAATACTACTAGCATCAAGCAATAATACTTCAATTTCATTGGGATGATCATTTACCATCTTTTCAATGATATCCTGAAAATAAGAGGCATTCGCAAAATAAAGTTGATCATCAAAACGCAAGATTAAGATGCCATCTAACTCTTGTGCCTCTTCAAAACGATCGACATTTCGAAAGTTCGTTTCATTAGGTAAGCGACCTAAAACGGCAACGTGTGGCTTTGAACTTTTATACAAAACCATTGAGATAGATAAAACAACACCTGCCAGCACGCCCTGCTCAATGCCTAAGCCTAAAGTAACTACAAAAGTGATGAGCATCATGTAAAAATCACTGCGGTCTGAGTGCCACAAATGCTTGGCTTCTTCCCATTCGAATAAACCTTTGACCGATAGCAAGATAATCGCTGCTAAAATCGCTTTGGGTAAAAAGTAGAATAAAGGGGTCAAAAAAAGTAACGTCAAACCAATAATCATGGCGGTAAAAATAGAGGCGAAGCCCGAACGCGCGCCCGCTTCGTTGTTGACCGCCGAACGAGTAAAACTTCCCGACGAAGGAATCGCTTGAAAAAAGGCGCCGCCTATTTTGGAAATGCCTAAGGCTAATAATTCTTGATTCGATCGAATTTTATAGTCGTGCTTCGATTGTAGAACTTTAGCAATACTAATACTTTCTACAATGCCGATAATTGTTACCGTAAAAATGGTTGGCAACAAAATTCTAATATTTTTCCAACTCCAATCGGGCAACTGAAAACTAGGTAGTCCTTCGGGCACTTGCTTTACGATATCAACCGCCATTTGCTCTACGCCCACGAAATAAACCAGCGCAGTTCCTAAAACGACCACAATTAAAGGCCCAGGAATAGCACGACTAATTTTTTTCATCACCGACATAAAAATGATACTCACGACGCAGATGGCTACCGCAGTCCAATTGGTTTGCGCGAGATGTTGGAGCGCGTAATTCAGGGTTTCGTAAACGTGCGTGTAGCGAGGAATTTTGAAGCCTAGAAAATCTTTTAGTTGGCTAATCGCAATAATAATCGCCGCCGCAGAAGTAAAACCAACAATCACGGGATGAGAAATAAAATTGACCAAGAAACCCAAGCGCAGTAAGCCTAAAGAAAATTGAACGATTCCAATCAGTAAGCCTGCGAGTAAAACTAAACTTATGTATTCCGGCGTCAAGGGTTCCGCGATCTGACTAACGCCCGCCATCACCAAGAGCGAAGAAATCGCAACCGGACCGATCGACAATTGACGAGAAGTTCCTAAAATGGCGTATAGAAATAAGGGCAACAATCCACCGTACAAACCATAAATGGGCGGCATTCCAGCCAACATCGCATAAGCCATTCCTTGTGGAACTAACATGACTGCAACGGTGATTCCCGCAATCAAATCTTGGCGCCAGTCTTTCTTTGTATGAGAGCTTAAATGGCTAAGAATTGGAAAAAAATCTTTTATACTCATGTTGCGCTAAAGATCGCTTTAGGTTTTACCGCTTCGAGGAATTGCCTTTTGACGATCCAAAAAAAGTGGCGAATAGAACTTAGTACTTTGTAATATAAATTATCGAACATTTTGAACCTCCCTTTTCGTCCTACTCCGCATCGGCTCCTCGCCTTAATCCTTTTCAAAATTTAACGGCAAAGGTAAAAAGAAGTTCTACAAAAAACACTGCTTCTAAGCTAAAGATTAGAAGCAGTGTCCGTAGTAAGTATACAAAATTCCTTTTATTTTAAAGTTGAAGGGCAAACAAATACCGTCGTCGGAATTTTTGTTGAGGCAGCCATTTCTTCGAAGGTCACGTGGAGGTTCACCAGATTTTTAAAACCACGTGCTCGTAAGATCGAGGCAGCGATGGTAGACCGGTACCCCGTTCTACAATGTAGGTAATATTTTTTCTCTTTACTAATTTCACTCATGTGAGCATTGATTGTGTCAAGCACAAAATTCTGAGCAATTGCTAAGTGTTCTGCGCTGTACTCGCTAGGTCGACGAACATCTAAGATATTCATTTCCGCATTGTACGCCTCGATAAAATGGGCACCGTCAAGCGTCGTCAATTCGTCAACTTCTTTTCCTGCTGCTGCCCAAGCTTCAAAGCCACCTTCTAAGTAACCAATTGCATTATCGTAACCGACTCGCGCTAATCGCTTAACGACCTCTTTATTCTTTCCTTTCGGAGCAACAATCAATATGGGTTGTTTGATATCGGAAATTAAAGCACCCACCCAAGGGGCAAAACTACCGTTCAAACCTATAAAAATCGAGTTGGGAATAAAACCTTTAACAAATGCTTCTTTGCTTCGCACATCCAAAACCAAGGCATTGGTTTCGTTGGCCGCTACTTCAAATTCTCGTGGAGAAAGTGCTTTGGCACCTCGTTCCATCACAGTATCAATACTCTCGTAGCCCATTTTATTGAGCTTGGCATTTTTAGAAAAATAATCTGGTGGCGGTTGTAATCCATCGGTGACTTCTTTGATAAATTCCTCCTTGGTCATGTCCGCACGTAGGGCGTAATTCGTCTTTTTTTGGTTGCCCAAAGTATCCCAAGTTTCAGAACTCATATTTTTACCACAAGCAGAACCGGCACCGTGCGCGGGATAAACCAGTACCTCGTCGGGTAAGGTCATAATTTTTTCGCGTAAGCTATCGAATAACCAACCGGCTAAGTCCTCTTTGGTTAAACTTCCTTTTTTCTGTGCCAAATCAGGTCGACCAACGTCACCAATAAATAAGGTATCTCCTGTAAAAATAGCGTGCGGCTTTCCATTTTCATCTTTCAGCAAATAAGTCGTACTCTCGGGCGTATGCCCTGGCGTGTGTAACACCGTAATGCTTAGTTTTCCCAATTTAAAAACTTCTCCATCTTCGGCTAAATGCTTTTGATATTTCGTTTCCGCTTGAGGGCCATAAACTATTTTTGCACCCGTTTTTTGGGCTAGGTCTAGATGTCCGGAAACAAAATCAGCGTGAAAGTGGGTTTCAAAAATATATTTGATTTTCACTCCTTGCGCCTCCGCTTTTGTGAGGTAAGGATCTGTTTCGCGTAAAGGGTCAATAATTGCCGCTTCGCCATTACTTTCGATGTAATAAGCACCTTGTGCTAAACATCCAGTATATATTTGTTCTATTATCATTTGAATAAGTTTTATGAAGCTGCGATTAACGCATTAGATTTTAATTAATTTAAATTATAGAAGAAAAATAAAGGAATCTTTATTGCCCTTCGCTTTGCAACTTCTTACTACAAAGAACTAACATTATTGAATAACTATCAGTGATTTTCATCACAAAGCGTATTGTTTTGCTCAAAAAATGCGCTGTGCGTTTGGTCTATCAGCGGGAAAAAATCGTTTTTCAACAAAATTTTCCTTCGTCGGGATTGGGAAACATATCTGCTTCGACCTCCCCTTCTCTGGTCTGTAAACATTTAAAATCTTTCTCGATCAAAATGTCCAGTACTGCGCCTTCCTTTTGTAACATACGGTGCGACAAGCCGACTTGGTTCGTCTTTGTCCAACTTTCAGCTAAATCATTTGGTACGTTGACTTGAATGCAATTGGCTTTGTAACTCGCAGAAATTTCGGGCGCGTCCGTTTTTTGCAAAATATAGCTCATCTTAGCAGCTTCCGTTTCGCCGAAATGAATCGCCGCTGCGACCTGCCCCGATGCCTCGAATTGCTTAACTTCCGTTTGCGTCAAGCGAAGTCGAAGTGAATTTCCTTTTATCCTTAATTTCATAAATGAACGTGTATGCTAATAAAGTTGTTTAAAATCTACAAATGGATTAATCTTATTTCAATACCTTGTATTTAATACACTGTAATTTAAGTTTATTGATATTTTGAGCTTTGGATTTTTATGCTAATCGAGAAATGCCCGGAGTTTGATAGCCTTAGCTATCATAACGAGGACAAGACGAAGAGTAGGATAAAAAGACAGGTTCAAAATGTTAAGTAATTTAGATTACCGTGTATTTAACGACCTAAGCGCAGGAAAGTTTACGAAGGATCTTCCTCATTAGTCTGCAAAGCGTACTCGCTGTATTGGTTATTTCTTTTGTCATCAAAAAAGTCTACGGCGTGCTGAATGCGGAAGAAGAAATTTTCTTCTCCTAATCGCTGTACCACTCCTGCACGGTGCAAAATATCTCTAATTGGTCCTTTTATTCCTACAATATAGAATTTTATCTGATTTTCTTTACAAGATTCGATCAATTCTTCCAACGCGTGTACGCCGCTACTATCCATCCCATTCATACTATCCGCGTCTAAAATTACTAATTTTAAAGTTTTTCCTTTTGCTAAAATCTCTTCCATTAGCCTTTCTTTAAAATAACTAACATTTGCGAAATACAATCGGGCATCAAAGCGAAAGATCAATATTTCTGGTCGCACTTCCAACTGTTCAAAACGATCCACATTACGATAATGTGGTCGATCCGGAATTTTCCCCAAAACTGCTGTGTGCGGTTGCGTCGTTCGAAAGATAATGAAAGACAAAGACAATAAAACACCAATCAAAATCCCCTCTTCGATGCCCAAAAATAACGTGCCGAAAAAGGTAGCCGCCATCATCCAAAAATCACTGCGATCCGTCCGCCAAAGTTGTTTAGCTTTTTTAAAATCAATCAACCCAAAAACGGCTACCATAATCACCGATGCTAAAATAGCCTGAGGCAGATAATAAAATAGTGGCGTCAAATACAGCAAAGTCAATGCAATTAAAGTGGCACTAATTATTGAGGCCATTCCCGTTTTAGCGCCTGTTTGGTCATTGACCGCCGTGCGAGAAAAACCGCCCGTCGTTGGAAAGGCTTGAAAAAAAGCCCCTCCTACATTTGCCATGCCCAGTGCAACGAGTTCTTGATTTGCTACTACTTGGTAGTTTTTGTGTCTCGCTTGAATCGCTTTAGCCATCGCAATACTTTGCATAAAACTGATAAAAGCAATCGTCAGCGCAATCGGAAATAGTTGTTTAATTTGTTCAAAATTGATGGTCGGAATGCCAAATTTTGGTAACCCGCTCGGCACTTCCCCCACAATTTTCACACCTTGATCTGCCCAACCTAAACTCCAAACCGCTACAATCCCAAAAACGACGGCAAGTAAAGGACCTGGAATGGGAAGTTTTATTTTTTTGACAACTAGAATTAGTACAATCGCTGCCAAGCCGATCATCAAAGTATATAAGTTTGTATTACCAATTTGTGTAACCGCACTGGCAATAATATGGTGAATATAATTACTGCGACCAAGCGAAATTCCGAGTAAATGTTTGAGTTGGCTGAATCCAATAATCAAGGCTGCCGCTGAGGTGAATCCGGCAATTACGGGATGCGATAAAAAATTGACCAAGAAGCCCAAGCGAAAGATGCCCATTAGCAATTGAATGCCGCCGACGAGTAGCGCTAGTACAATACTTAATTCGATGAATTGCGCCGTTCCCGTCTCCGCTAAGGTACCAACACCCGCTGCAATCAACAATGCGACCATCGCTCCCGGACCGACTGATAGCTGACGAGAAGTTCCAAAAATAGCGTATAAAATTAAAGGCACAATCGCCGCGTACAGGCCGTAGATTGGCGGTAAGCCTGCCAACATTGCGTAAGCCATTCCTTGTGGAATCAACATTACGCCTACCGTTATCCCCGCAACGAAATCTCCCTTAAATTGACCACGATTGTACTGTCGCAACCACTCCACGATGGGTAGAACTTGTTTGACCTTCATGTTTTCTTTTTTCGCTCCGTAAGGCTTTTTTGATCTCCTTTGTCTTTGACTGGCATCACAAAAGCTTAATTTTATTGCGTTCTAGCTGGATGACACCTTGTTTTTCTAATTGCTTCAATAAGCGAGAAATAGCCTCTCGGGAAGCATTTAGATCATCCGCAATTTCTTGGTGTGTGGAATGAATAACTTTAGCTTGGTGTGCTGCTGCTCGTTGGGATAAATATTTCCATAATCGTTCATCCATTTTTTTAAAGGCAATCAGATCAATGGTCTTAATCATTTCGCGCATCCGATCATCGTAAGAACGCATGACAAAATTTTTCCAACTAGGATATTTTGAAATCCACGCATCAACGTATTGAAGTGGAATAGCGATTAAGGTCACTTCATCTTCTGCCGTCGTGCGAATATCGCTGCGTTTTTCCATGAGGCAACAAGAAAAAGACATGGAGCAAGTTTCTCCCGCTTTCAAGTAATACAACAGTAATTCTTTGCCATCTTCTTCGTCTTCTCTCATTACCTTAATCGTTCCTTTCAACAACAAAGGCACCAATTTGACGTAACTGCCATAATTCATGATGACTGCTCCGGCGGGGAACGATTTCACCACACCTACTTCGGCAATTTCCTTTTGTAACTTGGGCTCAGAGAGCGCAGGGAAATGGCGTTGTATTAGTGCCATCATCTGCTCGTTCGATTGTTCCATGCTCAGCGTTTGTTAATCGTATTTCGACAAAATCCAGATCTGTGCGTTCGCAGTTGCTTCCGCCATACAAATATAAACAAGTACTTGGACAAAATGAGCTTCCAAGCCAAATTGACTTGGTTTTTGGCATTTTGAGGAAACAGAGTTACTCGATTTGCTTTCCCTAAAACGCTAAGCTTTGAGTTGACCTTTCTTATTTTCAGCGACCACGATCTCTCCAACCTTACCCTTTCACGAAGTAAAACTCCCCACTGGTCAGATAATCATAGGAAATAATTGATATATTGTCGTGCTTTGCTAGCAAGTTACTTTTACTACTCGATCCTCAAGTTGATCTTTTAGCACAAATATGCTTAGCAAAAAACATATAATATGAACAAGTCTATCCTTTATCTTTGCTTACTTTTTTCCTTCCTACTTTTGTGGCTTACCGCAATGTTGTACCAGTCTCAGCAACAAGAAATCGTCCTCGAAAAAAATGGTTTGCAGTTTGTTGCCGTAGATCGGGCTAAAATTCCCAAACCGCATAGCCAAGAACTTGTTTTTATCGCTCAAGAGCCGACTAGTTCAAAAAAGCAACTCTATCGCTTTGCTAAAAGTGAAACGGAAAACCTACACCATTTCTTTTGTTATTCCATTACCGAAGATAGTCCACCGACTGATGAACTATTCGTCCAAGCGATCAGTGGAAAACTGAAGTTTGAATCGCAACGTTGTACCCTGAGTACCGAAGCTTTAATTCAGCTCGTCACAACACAAAAAATAGTTGCCCGCCAATTATTGCAACGACGAACCGAGGCTGGATTTTTTGGTTTCCTCGATGATTCGCCTTTGATTTTTTTAGTCATTGCTTTTTTGCTTTTTTTACTGTTGTGGCTACTCGACGGTATTGTACAAGTTTTGCAGTTGCTATTCAATCAAAATTTAGCCCTTTTTGTGAAAGCGATTGGCTTATTACTATTAGGCTTGGTACTGATCAAAACGATTCCAATTTGGTATCCGTTTAGCTTTGCTGGAAACTTACTCCGCTTGGTAATTTTTTTGTTACCTAGTTTTATTTTATTTCAATACCTCAATGCTAGGTACTTCCGTGGGTTAAGTTTTCCCGATGGAGAACTATTCCGATTCCTTTGTTTGTTCTTTGGCACAAGTTGCTTTTTACTTTTGGGCAATTATCTCGGTCAATGGCTCGACCAACAAAGTATGCCAGTCGTTTTGACCGCTCGCAATAGTATGCTGGAAATTGGTTTTATACTCTCGCTGAGTCTTGGTAATTTATTAAATAACGTGCGTAAGCAATTAGGGTTTATTTACCAACAAGGAAAACGACTGCAAAAATCTGAGCAGCAAACCTTGGCAAGTCAAGCAGCCTTAGAAGCGCTCCAAGCGAGTGTCAATCCACATTTTTTATACAATGCGCTCAACGCCATTGCGGGACTCGCCACGCAAGATGGGGAAAAGACGAAAAAAATGGCGCTTTCCCTTTCTAGTTTTTACCAATATATGACCAACAAAACAGATCAACAAATTTCCAGTCTAGCCGATGAGTTGGCGCTGATTGACAACTACCTCGCCATCGAAAAAATTAGATTTGAGGAGCAATTACAAGTTAGCCTAGAGATTGATCCCGCCGCCCAAACCAGTCAATTGCCACGCTTTATTTTACAGCCCATTATAGAAAATGCGATCAAATACGGATTCCACCAAAATAAAATTGCCGTACGGATCGAAGCGCAACTTGTGGAAACCGATTTAATCATTAAAATATTTGATGGCGGCAAAGCTTTTGATGATCAATTGAGTCAAGGCTATGGTTTGCAAAGTGTAGCCAAAAAACTGCGTTACTTATATCCTGATCGCCATCAGTTAGCATTTATCAATACGCCCGAAAAACACGTATATTTGCAGATCCAACAAAATCAAATTACATGAAAGTCGTACTCATTGATGACGAAAGACCAGCCTTATTACGGCTTAAAGATTTGATCGCGGCAACTCCACAGCCCTTAGAAATCGTGGGAACGGCCAATACTGGAAGTGCCGCACTGGACTTGATGCACCGCGTGCAACCGGATGCAATTTTCTTGGATATTCAATTGACAGATATGACGGGCTTTGACCTTTTAGCCGCATTGACAATAAACCCTTTCGTCATTTTTACTACCGCGTACCAAGACTTTGCGCTGAAGGCTTTTGATTATTACGCCATTGATTATTTGTTGAAACCCATTCAGCAAGTAAGATTTGACGTAGCAATAGAAAAACTTACCGCTTTACGCACACAAACGGCGAGCAACAGCTTTGCGGTACTCGACCAATGGATGAAACAACAAACCCAACGGGCACACGCTTTTCCGATTAAAGAAAAAGACCGTATTCTCCTCGTAGATTTTGAAGAGATGGCTTACTTAAAAGCGGCGGATAAATACGTAACCTTGCAACTCAAAAATGGCAAACAACACTTGCTTAGTAAAACGCTACAACAGTTAGCCCTAGAGCTTCCTCCCAGTTTTATTCGGGTACATCGCTCCTACATCGTCAACAAAACCTTTGTTTACGAAATCCAACGTTTCTTCAAAGCGCGTTTCATCCTAAAACTTAATGATCAACAAAGAAGTAGCATTACGACGAGTGAGAAATATGCGGAAGTGGTGAAGTTGGCATTTAGTATTTAATAACTAATCGACTAAGCAAGGATTTGAGCAACGAAGAAGCTGTGCAAAAGAAAATGCAAGTTCATCAGTGATTTCATTTATATTGATCCTTAGCTAAGCCTAAAATTAAGTCGAGCAGATATTTCAAAATCTTCTTGCTTTTTTCTTACTTTTGTTAAATAATTCGTGGCACTTGGGTTCCTTTCAAATGAAAAAAGAATTTACTTAATCTGTTGATGAACCTCCAAATACTTCTTACACTACAAAATAATCATCAATGGCTCAACTCAAATTCGTTTCGCAAGACGATTTGAGTAAATCAATACCCAAATTAGTGCGCTAATTCAATTCCGCTCTCATCAATCATCGTTTCCACTACTATTTACGGATCGTAAGGTGGATCGTTAGATACATAAAATGAAATTTTTTTGAAATTCATTCGAGGGTTTATACATGAGAAAATTCGTCAGTATTTTATATCTACTTACCTACTGCTGTGTCAACAATTTCGCACAAGGGCATAGCTTTAAACAGTTTGACCTCAATGATGGCCTCGCAGGTAACATAGTTTACGATATCGAACAAGATGCGCTTGATTATTTGTGGTTTGGCACCAACAATGGTGTAAGTCGCTACGATGGCTTAAACTTTCAAAACTATAATGATCCCATCTTACAAAATTCTGATATTATCTTACTAGAGGAAATGATGGGTACAATGTATTTTCTGAATATCAACCGCCAACTTTTCTGTATACAAAACAATCAGATTGTACCTGCCAACGCTGAAATCTTCAAAGGGCCAATCTATGCATTTATCCATCATCCTATCGGCAATTGTATTTGGTACTCCAACCAAAATAATTTGTTTCAATACCATCTAGCCACTAAAAAAAGTACTCGCCATGAAGGCCTTCAGAATATTACAGGAACGAGTCCTCATATTTTTTGCTTAGATCAACATCAAAACCTGTGGGTACTCTCCAAGGAAGGCATCTTTAAATATCAAGACAGTACGACTGGCTTACAAAAAATCGTTCCCGCCGAAGCCTTTCCTCCCAATCATAATTTCAACAAAATCAGCTTTCAAGCCAAAGAAGGTATCTACCTGACCAGCAGCGACGATATTGCGTATCGACTTAGCCCAAATCATCAACTCCAAAAAATCGAGAAACCTATTTTAGTTACGGGGAATGTTGGTAGCTATGCAACTACGGACGACTGGTGGATTTCCAATCAAAAGGAAGTTTACCGTTATCATAAAGCTACTCGTGAGGTGAACGATTTTACGGCTGATGTTGGTTATCATCAGATTAATAAATTTTACGAAGACCGAGAAGGGAATATTTGGTTTGCTACGGATGGGAATGGCTTATACATGTTGAACAACCCTGATGTTTTAAACTTCAACACGCGTAATTCTTCTTTATCGTCCAATCAAATTCAACGCATTGAAGTAGATCCGCAACAAAATGTCTGGTTAGGATTATCGGATCGCAATTTGATGCAACTACAGGGCACAAATCTACAAACATTCCCGTATCATCCAACGAGAAGTAATACTCAGTTTTACGATTTAGTTTTCAATCAAGACACGCTGTTTGTCATTGCAGATCGAGTCTATCAGGTTCATGCAGGAAAAACTTCCGTTTTTTATCCAAATCAAATCAAATCTTTTTGTGTAGATAGCAACAACGATATTTGGATGGGCGCGGCAGATCTTATTTTTCGGCGCAATCGCGCGCGACAAACCGATGAAGTTTTTATGAGTAATATGCGCTGTTACGCCATCGAAAGTACGAAGGAAAAAACTTGGTTTGGGACAACGAGAGGCCTTTATTTTACCAATCATGATCAGTCTCTAAATTATCACCCTAAAAATAAGCTTGCAGGATGGTCACTTTTCAAGCAACAACAAAGATTGGATACTAGCTAGTACTTCGATCTTCAAAACCCTCCTATGGCTCCCCCCGCAGGATACCTGACGACACCACACGCTTTTTACCATCAATATTTTGACGCGAATGGAGCAAGCATTACTGCGGATATTAATCACATTGGTTTTACCGCCGACGGTACTCTTTGGTTAGCAACGCGCAATATTGGCTTGTACTACATCAAAGACCAACGCATTCACCAATTTAATGAATCTCACGGGCTGAGCAGTAATATCTGCAAAGACCTTTTCGTAGACCAAGATGATAATATTTGGGTTGCTACCACTAAAGGACTTGGAAAGATAAGTTACCCTTCCTTGCAATATACCCACTACAGCAGTCACGATGGCTTAAGCTCAGATGGGATTACAAGTATCCGGCGCAGCGTAGATTCAACCTTATACATTGGCACCTTAAAAGGACTATGCGTTACAAAAGAACATCAATTAGCCTCGCCGGTCTTAGCGCCAAGTATCCATCTCCGTAAGGTAAGCATCAACGAAAAAGATACGACACTTGCTCATCGGTATCAACTGACTTACGATCAAAACAATCTTGTCTTGTCCTTCATGGGCATTTCCTTTAAATCAGAACTTAGTTATTTATATCGGCTACAAAAAGATGCGCCTTGGATTCCAACTGATAATACTTATTTGCGATTGGCAGAGCTTTCTCCAGGCACTTATCACTTCGAGGTAAAAGCTCAAAACGTCAACGGCGTACAAAGTGAAAATCCTATCCGCATTGAAATACAGATTGCGCCACCTTGGTGGGAAACGCTTAGTTTTAAAATTGCTTTATTCATTTTACTCGGAGGATGCATCAGCCTACTGGCCTACTTACGCGTTCAGCAAATTAAAAAACAAGAAAAAGAAAAAACGAGTATCAACAAACGATTCGCTGCGTTAGAATTACAAGCCTTGCAAGCCCAAATGAATCCTCACTTTGTATTTAATGCTTTAGGAGCAATTCAAAAATTTATTTTAAATCAAGAAGAAGACGAAGCCAGCGACTACCTTACTCGTTTTGCCCAACTCATGCGTCTGTTTCTAGATTCCTCACGCGAGAAATACATTAGTCTTTCCAACGAATTGAATTTATTACAACACTACCTAGCATTGGAGCAATTGCGTTTTGGGGACAAACTTAGTTACCGTATCCTTACAGACCCTAAACTTAACATCAATACCATTGAAATTCCTTCCATGCTCTTGCAACCTTTTGTAGAAAATGCCATCAATCATGGTTTGCGTTTCAAAGCGAAAGAAGGACTCCTCACGATTCGGCTACAACTCAAAAATGAAGGATTATTAGTATGTACCATTGAAGATAATGGTGTGGGTAGACAAGCCGCAGCCGAGAGAAAACACCAAACCAAAAGCGCCTATAAATCTCGCGGAACAACCATCGTTAATGATCGGCTGAAAGTATTGAACTTTATCGAAGAAATCAATATTCAAATTAAAACACACGACCGAGTGAATGCGCAAAACCAAGCCTGTGGCACCACCGTTACCATATTAATTCCAATCGAACACTAACCTAACAAACACCTTAGTTACATGAAAGCAATTATCGTAGATGATGAAGCACCGATTAGAACAGCATTACAAATTTCCTTGCGCAAATTTTGTCCCTTCGTCCATATCATCGGAGAAGCCGAAACTTGCCAGCAAGCATTTGAATTACTTCAGTATGAGCCACCGGATCTAGTTTTTTTAGATATAGAAATGCCCGATGAAACAGGCTTCGACTTCTTGACTCGTTTTGACCAACCTCCGTTTGAAGTCATTTTTATTACTGGATTTGATCATTATGCCATTAAAGCCATTAAGTTTTCTGCAATTGACTATCTTTTAAAACCCATTAACCGCTTAGAATTGATCAAAGCCGTGGGGAAAGTACAAAGTCGATTACAAAATAAAGCTGCGAATCATAATTCTTTTCTCATTCAGAATATCTTGCGTCCCAATCATCAGGAGAATCAGATTGCGATTCCAAAAATCAATGGATACGAATTCATTCCAGTCCAACAAATCATTCACTGCGAAGCAGATCGAGAAAATACAATTATACACCTAGAACAACAAAAGTCAATTTATGCAACTAAAGGGCTGAAAGAACTCTACAGCTTACTCGAAGATTATGGCTTTTATCGTATCCACAAATCCCACATTATCAATCTTCACAAAATGGAACGTTACTTTAAGGGGGAAGGTGGTTACGTCCTTATGAAAAACCAATCTAGTATTGATATTTCTAGAAGACGAAAACAAGGTTTTCTAGATAAGCTAAAAGTAATGCGAATGTTATAGTTTACTTATTGTAATCCTCGCACCATTTATATTTCTTTTCCGACCACTCATGTTGAATTTCTACCATTCGTGAGTTGGTCCTTCTTTTCTGTTGTAATTGTTTCGATCTTGCAATTACAAATCATCTACGAATTAAGACGAGCAATGTGAAATACCCTTGATCCAGTAATTGCTAGTTAAATCGTTTCCGCCAATTGCATAAAAAATTTGATCCGCTCCCCGAGCTGTTTTCCACTATTCATGGTGGTTTGCACTTCTTGTGAGCTAAAACCAAACGCATCCAACTCGTCCTGCATCAGTTTGAGCTTGTATAAAAACTAGCTTCGCAGCGAAGAAGATGCTTGGGCGCCGTATGCTCCAACCTGAAAATTATCATTTTAATTATTTATTCATTAACACTAAAATTCTCATTATCATGAAAACATTAAATCTAAGAACAATCTTGAACAGTGCTTTAACCATGTTAGCGTTCGCTTTAATTTTTACGGCTTGTAGCAAAGACGAGGTTACCGCGCCTTCGGCAGCAGTTGACCACAACCAATTGGCGAAAATGGTAGCCGCGGATGCTAATTTCCAAGCCATCCAGCAAATCAATGAGGAGGTAGTGAAAGCTATTGAAAATGGTGCGACGGTAACAGATTTAGAAATGGTATCAGAAACTAACTTAGCAACATTGAGAACTCAGCTAATCAAAAATATTCCTGCGTTACAGCAAATGGAGGAAGCTGCAATCAGTGCTGTACTAGTAGATGCTGCCAGTTTAGGACAACCCGCTTTAGAGCGAGGACCTGGTTGTATTCCTTGTCGAAATGAAGCTACTGCTGCGTTAAGTGCTTGTAGCGCTGCAGCCTATGCCGTTTATTTATCTGGCGGAACTTATCAGGCTTACGTAAATGCTTATCATAACATTTGTGTTCCACAATATTACAGCACAGTAGCCAACTGTCCTTGCTAAGCAGTAAGCTTTAAAAATTAAACCTTATTCTAAAACAGCTCGATCCTTCCCGTGGGAATAGATCGAGCTGTTCTCGTAAAGGGTTCTGCTTAGGGCAGATTATAATTTCACAAAAGAACTCTGTACTACATCATCTTTAAAGCGCATTCGAACAAAATAAATACCACTTTCCCAAGTCGCAATTGAGACGGAGATACTTTTATCTCCCGTTCTTGCAAGAGCTGTTAAGGGCATCGTTCTACCGTGTACATCAAATATTTCTACTTGACCTTTTGTATTGTCCAAGCGTTGCCCATCTGCTGTCCATGCAATTTGTATCACTTCATTTGCTGGACTGGGGTAAAGCTCCATACCATTGCTACTGTTGAACGATACTACGCTAGAAATTCTATCAACAATTCCCGTGTAACTCGTCGTACAACCATTTCCGTCCGTAACCACTAAAGTGTATTCCCCACTTTCTAAATTCGCAATATCCTCGGTGTCACTCGTAAATCCATTCGGACCAGACCAAGCATAAGTCACCCCACCAACACTACCAACTACCCGCAGGCTAATCAAACCATTAGGCGTACTTCCTGTTTGTGGTTCTATCACATCATCTTCAATTCCCAACGGAATCAAGTTATCAATAAATAAATGATCCTCCACCATATCACCTTGCGAATAAACGGCGTAGTCATCCGAAATATGAATTAAAAAGTCCTGTGCTAAAGTATTGACAAAATTGCTTGTTTGCTGAAGCGCTATATCATATCGAAAAATATCAACTCCCGTGGCTAGTGTTTCATTTTCCCAAAATACATACTGATCGTTAATTCTCGTTGCACCATTATTATTGCTATTAGGAAGGTCTATTGTTGTACCATTACTTGTATGGTATAGTTTAATCTGGTCGTTGTTTCGCAACACTAAATAATCGCCATGAGCGGCATTGATATAATGATCACTCGACAAATCTAATAGTAAAACAGGAGCCGCTGCGGTTTGTATATCATAAGCCCACAATTGATAAAAATCTCCATTCTTTTTAGAAAAGTAAACTTGATTGCCAACGATAATTGGTCGGTGTATATTTATTCCACTCGTGTTGGGTGTCGTCACAATAACGGATCCTTGGTTTGTTCCCTCCGCTGGCACATACACCATTAATCGTTCTTCCGCATTATTACTACTCGTCCAAGCAATTGCATTTTCTCCAACGAAAAAGAAACGATCTGAATCTGGGTTGTTTGAAATATTTACTGCGGTGCCCGTCCCCGTAAGATCTTTATAGAACACCTCCAAATTCACTCCCCCCACACTTTCCACCGAAGCCATATGATTCCCTGCAATCATGGCACTATTGAAGCTAGTACCATATAAATAACTTATCGTTTCGTCGATTAAATGGTATTTGCGAAAACCTCCCTCTTCAGTATTGAAATAAAGGTACGCCTCATCAAGCTGCACCCATGAATTAAAATCAAAATCTGTTCCTGTATAAATCGGAATAATTTCATCGGTAGATATTTTGTACAGGTTAATATCCCCAAAAATATTCCCCCACGCAACGTAATCTCCAACTACCGAAATATCATTATACATACTAACTTCA
>CALFBG010000102.1 GCA_937951685.1 uncultured Saprospiraceae bacterium
CGAAGGCAATGTTATCATTGCATCTGCGATCGAACGCGTTCGTGGGTTGAAGGTATACGAGTTGAGTAACCACTTAGGAAATGTGCTGGCGGCGGTGAGTGATTACAAGCGTGGGATCGAGACGCATATTACGAGTGAGCAGGATGGGCAGGCGGATTATTATCTGGCGAGTGTTGGGAGTGCGAATGATTATTATCCGTTTGGCTTGGCGATGCAGGGTAGGACGTTTAGTGGCGTGGGCGGGTATCGTTATGGGTTTAATGGGAAGGAGAATGATGGCGACTTCCAACAATCCAATCAAGGGCAGTTGATACAGGATTATGGGTTTAGGATTTATAATCCGAGTATTGGGAAGTTTTTGTCTGTTGATCCGTTGACTAAGTCTTATCCATGGTATACGCCTTATCAGTTTGCGGGAAATAAGCCGATTTATGCTGTTGATTTAGATGGAGCCGAAGAACTGCCTAACTGGGCACGTGCAGAGTACTCCGCCACAGATAGTAAGCTTGGTGCAGCTTGGAAGTTTGGAGGAAATGTGGCAAAGTCTCTTTATAATGATGCTGCTGGTATTTGGAACTATGGAGTTGATGTAACCAAGACAGGATACAATGATGGCTTTACGGCAGCGACGAGTAAAGTTTATGATGATGGAAGTTCAATTGTAAAGGCTGTTAAAGATTACGCTACTAATACTACATTTAGTGAATTTGCAGAGGATGTTGGTGATGTCTTAACTGATGTTAAGACTTACGAACAGGGAGCTGGAGCCTTGATTACATTAGGCGTCGGCGCTGCAGCTAAAACTAGTAAACTAGGGAAACTTGGTAAATCAGGAAAAACTTCAAAAGATCCCTTGCTTCGTTATGCGGATGAGCAATTGGACCTAGGTCATAAAGGGGCGGTGACAGAAACGGTGTTACCTGATGGTACCAAAATATATAGTCGGAGCGGAGAAGATATTTTTCTTAGTGATGAAATGGTTGGAGAATTAATGCACACAGGAAGAACAGCTCCTTTAACAGAGGCAGAAAAAGCATTCTGTGGAAATTGTGCAGAGATAAAAGGTATCGAAAAAGGAAAAGTACTAACAGTAGATGGTTCTGTAAAAGGAGCGACTCAACGGACATTACAACTAGGAGAGACTCGATCAAATAAAAAACATGGAGACTATAAGCCTGCTTGTACTACGTGTGATGATATACAGAAAAAGCTTGAAGTTAAAAATATCAATCCCGAGGAATAAGGATAATTAACAATTAAAAAACATTGCTAGTGAATTTAGATAGACAAGGAATCTTAATTGATTTATTTAGAAAAAGTTCAGGTGTAGAAGATAAAGTTTTGATGAGTCAACTTATTTCTAGCGGCTTTGATAATGTTGAGGCTGAAAAGTATACGGTATTTACCCCTATTGCTTTCGGGAGATTTTTTTTGAATAATAGATATGATAAGCTCGAATTTAATGATTTTTACTTTTACAAGAATAGGCTTAGGAAAAAATTACTAGTGGATGATGAAATTTATATTTGGGCTTACAATTTATCTGTAAGAAATAGTGAAGATAAACTTTTATCTGATGAGGAATATATTTCTATTATTACAAGAAGTCCTGAAATTAAGAGCAGTCTTAAAGCTATAAAGTTAAAGAAAAACATTAGTGGAGCGAAATTTAAGACTATTCTTAATATAGGGTTTTCTCTGCTATAGGTAAATGAGTGGATAGGGAAACATGGTGTTCGTCGGGTCTCCGTCAGCTTCCATTACTCCGCCAGCTAGGCCTTTTGCTTTTACTCTTTAGTGCTCTGGCACTAAGCTCTCGCTAGGTAGCTGTCATAGTACTGGGTCTCTTTTGTCCTCTAGGACAAAGCAGCGCTTTCTTCGGCCTCCTCATCGGTAGTTCCCAGTCCCTGCTGAAAAAGCAGGATCTTCCACTCCCATAGTTTTGCGACCTGCTCTTTTGCAATCTCTCTTTTGCCTTCTAGGGCAAAGCTAACCCAGGCCTCAGTACGCGGCACCGTTTTTTTATTTTCAATTGAAAGAAAAAAGTATAACAAACGGCACCACTTCCTTTTCCAATCCGAATACTCGGAGCGCTCGCTACGCACTTACAGTCGTATCCCACGTACTAGCTAGACTGGGCGCCATTTCTACAAGGCGTTTTCTCTGCTGTCCGCTAAGAAAAGACATCGTTAGGTAGTTGATTGCTAGTTTATTTATAAAATATTCGGAACTATTTGTAAAAATAATTACCTTGCAAAAATATTGTTGCATGCGAGCAAACGTATTCGCTGATCGAAGACTTACGAGTTGAGTAGCCACTTAGTAAATATACTGGCGACGGTGAATGGTGATAAGCGTGAGGGCATGTGGTTAGTGAACAGGAGGTGGGCAGATGGATTCTTATCTTTTCGCACTTTAGTGTTGCTAGTACGAATGACTTGTTTGTACTTACATTGCCTCGACTCGCTTCGATCATTACTTTGTCGAATACTTTAAAGTACGATTAAAGCTTGAGGTCAATATGTATTTTTAGGTGTAGTACATAAATATTTATTTTAAACAAAAAATTAAAAAGATGAAACTAAAATTAACTTTATGCTTATTGTTAGGAATTGTATTATTGACTTCGTCCTGTAAGAAAGATGAAGATAATGAACCAGAAGCGGTGGGAGGAGCACCGACGAGTGGCTACTATTTTTATGGGAAAATTGATGGATCAGAGGAAACGGTAAAAGGGACGAACGGTATAGCAAGTGGTCGATGTGGTTCATATTATATAAATGGTGGGTTGTGGGCATTGGATATTACCAGCCCTAACGTTATCAATGCGGAAATAGTATTAGTTCAGTTTTTTTCGGACGTACCTGCTGCAAACGAGTTTTATGATATGTACGAAATAGGAACGAAGAGTTTTGGTAGTTGTAGTGGAGGAGAAAATGGGGCACAATTATTTTGGACAGATTCGGCTGGAGAAAAATGGAGCTCGGTAGGAGATCAAACGGGAAGTGAATTTAAAATAACTAGCCGAAGCGATTTCAATGGAACAAGCGCAGTAGTGTCCGGTACTTTTAATTGTAAATTGTACAATGGTAGCGCCGTAAAAGAAATTGAATCTGGTCAGTTTAGTATGCAAATTGCTTTGTTTTAGCAAAAATGTTGCAGGAAGGGATGGCGCACCGAGTATTCGTCGGTGCGCCATCCGTTTCCTAGCATAGTTGTTTTGCTCATCTTTATACTCGTACTAATAAGCACTTGACAAAGTATCGCTAGTTTTCGGAGCGCTCCATGCTCGCGAAATAGCAAATTTACCTGCGCTCGTAGTTGTGCCATTAGAACAACCTCCCGCCACCGCAATCGTTACGCTTTCATTTTGTCCAGTAATCTTTGAAGTCTTTCTAAAATTTTTAGCATAAGGATTAAAGTGCTAACATTGTTTGAAAACCTTTCAATAAGTTTGTATCTTGCTGCCGCAAAAAAAATATTGTATTCAACTAAGAATGAAGACTTCATTCGTGAGTATAGCTAAAAATATGATTACTAAAAACAACTTTCTAGCCAAGTTATTCCTTGGTTGCTGCCTGTGTTTATGCTTCACCGTATCTTCTTGCAATTCTGCGCCTACCGTTGCCTATATTAAAACTGCTGTCGTCTTCGAACAATTCAACGGGAGAAAGGAATTGGAGCGCCGACTCCTACAAGAAGAACAAAAAAGGAAGCTTAGAGTCGATTCTTTAACCCTCGAACTTCAAGTACTAGAGAAACAAATTAGCGCTGGAAGTCAAACGGCATCATTAGCAAAAGTATTCGAACAAAAAAGATATAGACTGCAACGGGAAGAGCAAGCCTTTCAAGAGAAACATCAAATCGCCAGCGAACAATATACTACTGAAATATGGAAACAAATTAATGAGTATGTTTTGACTTTCGGAGCACAAAATGGCTACGATTTTATTCACGGTGCCAACGGTAGTGGTAATTTAATGTACGGTAGCGAAGCTTACGATATTACGGATCAAGTTATTCATTTTATCAATCAGAAATATGAAGGGAATTAAAGCGTTGTGCTTTTTGGGGATCGTGCTGCTCGGATTTAACTGTGGGAAAACGGCTTTGTCTCCAAAGCAATACGTTGATTACGTCACCGATCCTACGCATGGTTTGAACTTGTCTAAAACTATTGGTGATTTGGTTGTGGAGCTGCAATATAGACCCATTCCTTTCGTGGTGGCAAATGAATTGAGGAAGCATAATATTAGTACTGCAATCTACGAAACGCGTTCCGAGGAGTTGAACGGTGGGCAGTATTATCAGCTGAAATTAGCGATTAAAGGAGGTCAAACGGACGTTACAAAATATAAGGTGGCTGATGAAAATGCTTATCAACAGCGGATTCATTATCTCTCTTTTGCCTTGAAAAATGATATTCGCTTGGTTGATGGAAGTGATACTTTACAGGCTAAGTTATTTCACTTTGAACGCGCGTACGATATCGCTAAGTATCGAAGTTTTTTACTTTCTTTTCCAGCAACAGATAATTTGGAAGATAAAGTATTTATCCTCGAATCCCCTATTTTTGAAACGGGACCTATGAAGATCAGGTTTAAAAAAGAAGCTTTGCTGAACTTACCTAGCTTGAAGTTAGTAGACTAGTCAACACTTCTAAAAACAAAAAAAATATGAAAACTGTTTCGCTGTTCTTTCTTTTACTAATTTGTTTCTGCTCAACCTTATCCGCACAAGATTTTAAAAAAGATATGGAAGCAGCGCAGGTCTTTTATCAAAAATTAGATAGCTACCATGGACTCATCAAGACGAAGGTCTTTAGAGATAAAACGAGTCAAAAAGTAAGTGCTACCAAGCAGGTTCGAATTAAGAAAAAAGGCAAATTGTTTCGCTATGAAATGGATGAGGTGACGACATTGGTTACCCCAAAGTATATGATTACAAAAGATGAAAAAGGCAAAGTGCTTGTTTGTAATCAATTGACTAAAGAACAAAAGCGCGCCAATCTAGCAATGCCAAATATCGAAATGGTTTTGTCCACTTTTAAAGAAGTGATTTATAAAGGGATTGTTGACGGGAAAAAAGTATACGTCGGGAAATCGGAGGATGGTACTATTGAGAAATCGGAGATTTATTTAGATCTCAAATCTGGTCGATTTTCAAAATTGATCTACTTTTATAAGCAAAGCAATAGTATGGGAATCGGAAGGACAGAAATGAGCTTTGTCGATGTTGATTTGAATCCTAAATTTGCGGCTAGTTTATTTTCAGAAAAGGAATTCGTTGTGATCAAAGGGAATAAGGCAAAATTGAATAAAGCTTTTGCTGCCTATACTTTAATTCTCGGTGACGGATTGATGGAGTTTTGAAGAACTCAAAATAACTCCCAATAATCGTAAACTTCAACGCCATGAAAAAGCCTCTTTCCTTTCTAGCAACTTACCGCCAGCATAATTTGTTTTTGCTAACAGTAGCCGTTTTTTTGGGAATTGCTATCTACAGTTTTAGCATTCGACGTACCGTTTCTGTGTATCAAGTTTACCAAAAGAATAAACAAAATATTGAAAAGGCAGCGAGTGCACCAAGTGATATTGCACGCTACGAAAAAGAATGGACGCTACTACAACAAACCCGCCAACGTGCTTACAATCGAGAATACCTCTTGGATCAATTGACTAGCTTTTGCCGAGCACATGAGTTGCTAATTAAATCTTTTCCGCAGGCTTTGCAGCAAGAAAAAAATCAAATTTCGATCTATACGAATCATATTGAACTCGAAGGTAAGTATAAGGATATTGTCAAACTGATTTTTATGATTGAACAAGAGCAACATTTGGCGTCGGTTTCTTCGGTGAAGTTTTATACGCTTAAAGATAGAATCGATAAGCAAACTTACTTGCGAGCAAAATTGGTGTTGCGTAACTTGAGCGCGTAACTGAAGGGGTGAAATTTTTATCTAGCAAGACAAAATGATATTGCCACTCAATTGTATTCTATCTGGTATAGGCTTTGAGCAACGAAGCGGCGGTGCAAAAGAAGATGCAGGTTGATCAGTGATTTTATTTGTCTTGGTACTTACAATCATAAATTTATGGAGAAGCAAACGACAAAGTATCTGCTGGCCATTGCAGTGATTGCAATTTGGGGATTATTAGGATATCGGATTTATAAAAAAGTCTATCCTGATAACGATTTTTTTATTCCGACGACGAATGACTTCGTGTTGGAAAAAAATACTGCGATTGATTCCTTTCAATTGCTAGTTAATTACCGAGATCCTTTTTTAGGAAATAAAATTAAACAGCGCCAGCAGCCTATCAGTACGGAACGTCAGGTCAATGTAGGCAAGCCAACCAAAAATTTCAACCTAACCAAACCGAAAAAAGCGACTTTCCCAAAACTCAGCTACAAAGGCAGTATCTATTTGGACTCGGGAAGGAAAGTAGCCTTAATCTCTTTTAATAAACACATGGTTAACCTTGGCTTAGGGGAATCTTTTGAAGAGATTACTTTGCTGGCGATACAAGAGGATTCGATTCGCCTCGGTTTCAAAGGGCAAGAAAAAACGTTTTTTAAAGGGACTTTAGCGCCTACAAAGAAATAACCAATTTCAATTCAAAAGCGCCTAATTCTGTACTAATATCTTTATAATCTAAATGCTGAATGGCTGCAACCCATTCAAGGTTTTGTAGCACTTTGATCCAACGGTTGTAACTCGAACTGTTCTTGCAATATCCTTTAATTAAAACCTCTTCTTTGTTGTAAGGAATTAAGTCTTGCATTTTGTAATCTTCTGCTTTTCCTTTAATGGGAAAAATTTCCAACTCCGATAATTGCAAGCCTTCCAAAAGACTAGCCGCAATTCGATCCGCAATAAAAGAGCTTTTCGAATTTTGATTGAGCTGCGTATTTTGCAAGAATTTTTTTTGTCGATCTACTTTGCTTCGCAACGAATCTAAGGTTTGGAGTTGGTTGTTGGTGTAAATCATCTGAGTGCCCAAGGCATCATTTTTTTCTTTAAACTGGTAATAGAATAATAAATTGAAAATCAGCAGGATTAGGGTGCCTAGTAATAAAGTCCATCCTGCTTTTTGGAATAGTTTTTTGTGGAATAGTTCCTCTTCGTTTTGCTGAATGGCTGGAATGGCTAAGCCTTGGTTAGGCTGATTCATCAGTGCTTTGAAGCTCGCAGCGAAGGCAACGAGCAACTGATTGTCCAAGCGCTCGCTTTCAAGCTTAACGTATTGGGATTCGTTGGAAGTAGGAATATGTTTTTCAAAGTCTACCAATTGCTGCGTCGCGTCAAAAAACAAACTTTGCGTCGTCGTATGTAATACGTCGCTTTCTTGGATGAAAGGACGTAAGTATTTAACGTCAAATGAACCTAAACGGACGGAGAGCAACCACAAACCCGCTTGCGCAAAATCAATAACCAATTGATCGATCATCGTTTTACGCACGACGCTTGCAATGCAGCCTTTGGCTATCTTTTCTTTTTGTAAATAAAAATCTTCCAAGCTTGCATTCGGAAAAACACTTTGCAAAATCTGTTGAGGAGTACTATTTGTCGCGGGCAATTTACGGTGAATGATGCCACGAATATTCGCCACTAAATGACAAGGGATACCATCATCAATTTTCTCTTGGAGCTGTGCGAAACTGGTTAAGCGAAGCGCTTGGTCTAGGATTTTTATTTCTCCCTTTTCTCGTTTTAGTAGTACGAGATGATAATAGCTGGTTTGTTCGAATTGTACCCATTCGATACCCGCTACGATGGGAGAATCCAATATTGCTTTAATCCGATTTCGCATCAATAAACAATTGTAGGCTTTACAAAAATCAAAAGTTTGCTCTTACTTTTCGCTCGCCGTCGTTTACTGAAAAACCATTTGATGACGGGAATTCTGGCCAAGAAAGGAACACCGGAACCACTGTCTTCCACACTTTTGGATTCTAATCCTCCGAGCACAATCATTTCTCCATTAACCATCCGAATGTTAGAATTGAAATTTCGATTGACTTGCCCCGGCGGCGCGTCTGGAGAAATTTGTCCCGTAAAATCAGACTGCTTAACTTCTATCTCCAGCGTCACGTGCTCGTCTCCCGAAACTACGGGTAAAATCTTGATCGAAAAATCTGCGTTTACCGATTCGTAACGGCGATCTTGTAAGGTGACGGGGTTTTGATTGCCCTGAAGTGTTGTCCGTTCGTTGAGGTAATAACGCGTTTCTCCGATGGAAAGCTCGGCTTCCTCTCCGTTTAAAGTAGACAAACGCGGCTTGGATCGTACATTCACGGTGCCGTTGTCTTCCACGGCTTGTAGAGTTGCATAAAAATTTGGATTTACTTGTCCAAGATTGACAATGCCATTTCCAGCAAGGGTATTCAGCAACTGATTAATTGCACCCGAACTAAAGGTAAAATCTAAACCACCGAAAACTTGTCCGCCGGGTGTAGCGGGTTCTTGTCCGACGCCCGCCTCCAAACCCATACGAATCTCGTTGCTCTGTTGCACATCGACAATCAGAAGTTCAATATTAACCACAGGAATCGGTCGATCCAATTTTTCAATAAAAGCTTTCACTTCTGTAATCCGTGCGGCAGAACCACTCATCACTAAGGAGTTTAAGCCAATGTACTCAATAATTTCTAAATTTTCTTTAATGTCTTTTGGAATAGATTTGTCAAATTCCTTGGCGGAAATATATTGCAATTGAACCACCGCCGTCTCTCGCAATCCTTCTAAGTTTCGGTCTCCGATGAGAAAAATATTATTATCTTTTTTGAAAGTATATTTAGAGCCTTGTAAGACTTTCGTCAAAAAATCTAGGTAAGTGGCTTCTTCTAATTTGAGGCTAATTTTTTCAGTCGGCTCAGAAAAAAGGAAGAAATTATTGTCCGTCTTATTCGATACGGCTTTGAGTAAATCACCAATGGTAACATCGCTTGCATCTAAGTTAATCAGCGTACGGTTGAGGCTATCGGTTCGGGTAGTAAGCATAAAATCGCTATTGCTGTTAGCCGTAGTATTTTGCTTGGTGTTGTTTCGCCCTCGACCACGTTTATTGTTGTTCGCATTTGCTCCACCGGCGGTAGTTTGCCTAGCGTTTTGTTCAAGGTCTAAAAAGAAGTATCCTTTTGCATCCTTCGTCAAGCTCAGGTCATTTCTTTGTGCAAATTGATTTAGTGCATTTTCTAAATTAGTCTTTCCAATAAACCCACTAACGATCGTATTGCTCGCCGCTTTGGAACTGATTACATTTTTATCGGTGAGTTGACTGATTCTTTTTACAACTTGGTCTAAAGTATCGTTGCGTAAATTCATTTCAAGACCATCATTAAATTTATTATATTTAATATCCACTTCGTAGGCGGTAACTTGGGCGGGAGGTGCTTCGTAGGGAATGAGGGAAATAATAGAACCCGAAAAACTTAAGTCTAGTTGGTAAAATTTACAAAGGTGAAGCAGAATGTCCCGTGGTTTGGTATCCGAAAAATTGGTAACGATATTTTTATTGATACTCGGATCAATGGTAAGGTTGAGTTTAGTTTCTTTGGAAAATGAAATTGCAAATTCTTGTAAGGTGCCCGTAATCGAAATATCGATCAATTTGTTGATCCTGCGATTTTCCATCGCGTAATCGTCGAGTGCCCTTGCCAAAAGCTCAAAACGTTGATCGTTGGACTGTGCCATTCCTTGCAGGCAAAGCAGCAAGATACTAAAGCTTAATATTATTTTTTTCATAGCTAAGGTGTTTTAGCATTTCTCCGATGGATGCTAATATCTTATTTACTCGCTAAAATAGGATAAATTTCGGCTAAAGAAGTCAAACCGGCTTTGAAAATTTGGAAAGCATTGTCAGCCAAGTCTTTAATTCCCCTATTCTGTAGCATTGTTTTGACGTTAAAATTTTCTTGTTTGATTTCCGCCGCAAGCTCACTGTCAATGGCAATCACTTCATAAATCGCTTGTCGACCCCAATATCCCGTATAGAAACAATTTTCACAACCGTTCGGTACGTAGTGTTGGGTAACTGGACTGGGAAGTTTGTAGTGTTTCGGAAGTAATTGAGGATCGAAGCTTGCCGTTTTTTTGCAAGTCTTACAAAGCAAACGAACCAAGCGCTGCGCGACTGCCGTATTCAAGGTATCTGCCAACAAATAGGCCGGAATCCCCATGTCAACTAACCGCGAAATGATTCCCCAAGCAGAATTGGTGTGAATCGTCGATAAAACAACGTGTCCCGTCAACGAAGCCCGAATGGCCATTTCTGCGGTTGCTTTATCCCGAATTTCACCTACCATAATAATGTCAGGGTCTTGACGGAGAAAGGTACGCATCGCACTGGGGAAATCTAAACCAATGTTTTCCTTGAGTTGTACTTGGTTAATGCCTTCCAAAGTATACTCAATCGGATCTTCAATGGTGACGATGTTTTTAGTCGTACTATTTAATAATTGCAAAGTCGCATAAAGCGTCGTAGTCTTACCAGAACCGGTCGGCCCACTAATTAAAATAATGCCGTTGGGTCTTTCAATGCCTGCCGTGTATGCTGCTAAGTCGTTATCGTTAAAGCCAAGCGCTGATAATTCTATTTGGATAGCTTCGTTACTGAGTAAACGCAATACAATTTTTTCTCCGTGCAGCGTCGGCATGACGGAGACTCTAATATCCAGTTGTTTTTGGTTAGCGTCTTGCAGAAAAATTCTACCGTCTTGTGGTAAGCGTTTTTCAGCAATGTCTAAATTCGCTTGGATTTTTATCTTGTTGGTCAAACTCGGGTAATCCGCTTTTTCGAGTACGTATCGCTCAATGAGTACACCATCAATCCGCATCCGAATCCTCGCCTTTTCTTCGTAAGGTTCGAAATGAATATCACTACTCCCTAAGTTTTTAGCTTCCTGCACCAAAGCCAGCAAAATATTTTTGGAATCCTTCAGGCTGATATCTATACTTTGCGATTTAGTCCGAGAATCCTTTGGTTTACGATAGTATTTTGAAAGTGCTTCTTTCAGGAGATGTGTAGCAATGGGCGTTAAGTCAATGTGGTAACCAAGCAATACTTCTAGTTCTTCGCTTAAGTTAGCTTGTACGTTATCCTCACTCACGTACAGCGTCAATCGTTGTCCCGAGAACTGATAAGGCAAAACGGTGTAATGCCAAGCTTGTTGGGTTGTGATTTGCTGTAAGATGTGCGTCGGTATTTCTTGATCAAACATATTCTTGTAGAAGATAGAACGCGAAGTAATAAAGTCTAGTGGTCGTTAAATACACTTAGCTTTTTAAAAAGTCCAAAAAGCAGATATCGTATTTTTGATCTGTTTTTTTAATAGAAAACAATGCCTTATTATTGTTGTGTTTGCCGTTGCTATTTAAAATAGCAATGAGCTACAACAATTCGGATTTAAAGCTACTAAATTTGTGCGGTTCAAACAAGTAAAATGTTAGCAGGAGTGCGCTTGCTGGGCGCTTTGTAGATCACTTTCGGCTTTCGACTACTGGTTCTCGGCGGATCGGTCTAAGTTATTGCTAAAAAAAGGGTAAGGTAATTATAGCTTTACCGCTAAAGTTGAAGCTAAAAAAACGGTAAGTAGTAACGACGATAATATTGCGTCGGGGAGACTAAGTACTAACTAGTAGTTTGGGCAGTGTATAAATCTAAAACAACTTCATAGTTTAATTTATAAAACAAAACACAAATATTGCATTTCTAAGAAAATTGAAATATCTTGTTGGGGAATTAGAGCACGAAAATATAAAAGCTGTGATTAGTCTTCTCTTTACGAATTCTCTGCTACCATTTTCTGAGAATTTAAATGAAAACTCTTCACTTACAGACTTCAAATAGTCAAAAAAAGTATAGGCATTTTAGTGAAAAATCTGAGTTTGTTCCAATGTGTACTTGGGATAAGCATAGTTGCTATGCGGGTAGCACTCACCAGGAATGGTTGAGCGTACCAACTCGCTAGTATTTAGTATTGGCTAAAGCCTTGGAACTTACTTGAGATCGCAAGATACAACTGTGTAACGGCAGTGCGTAAACGGTATTCCTATTTTTTTAACAAAAGAAAACAAAGCTAAGTAGTTCACGGAAATTAGGTTTACAATAAGCTTAAAAGACTTTCAAATTATTAGTTGATTTAATTCCGTGAACTACTTAAATAAACCCAAATCATGATGTTACCAATCTTTAGAACTGTAAGCACTTTTTCAAGCAATGTCTCAAACAATGTGCTCGTAAACGCTTTTTTATTATGCGCTTTGAGCATCCTACTTCCTACCAATTCGTATGCGCAGGATTTGGGGGCGGGCTTTAATCCGGAGGCTAGTGTACCCGCAGCACCAGAAGTGGCTTCGCTGGGGAAATATGGCGATGTGCCAGTTAGTAATTATTCGGGCATTGCCAATATTGATGTGCCTTTGTATACCGTGAAATCAAAAGATATTTCCGTTCCCATTTCGATTAGTTATTTTTCGAATGGTTTGATGGTTTCGGAAGAGGCGGGCTGGACGGGATTGGGTTGGACCTTAAACGTGGGTGGGATGATTAGTCATTCTATCCGTGGAAAAGATGACTTTGGTTATAGTTCGAATTGCGATAGCTACGTGCCCTATTATGTGAATCGGGCGACTGTTCCCAATTATCCGTCGCATCCTTTGGTGAATGATATTTGGCAGAAAATGGGCGTTGATTTTACGGCGCTCGAAACGAAAGAGTGTCCAGACGGTTGTGTCGCCTATACGAATGCTGCCAACAATAATCCCAATCTGGAACCACTCTACGATGTAAATCTATTAACGAACGAATTTTGGTTTCAAAAAGATCATACGGGATGGTCTTCAGATTCGGGAGAATTTGATACTTATAACTCTAATTACTTCTGTCCCAATGCTGGCGCAAAGCGAGATTTAGAACCGGATCTTTTTAACTTTAGTTTTTTGGGATTCTCAGGAAAGTTTGTGATTGACCGCGAGGGAAATTGTATTCCTCTAGACCAACAAGATATTAAAATTGAAGTAAGCGGCTCCGCGCCAGCCTACGCGTGGATCATTACCACGAACGACGGAACGCAATATCACTTTGGACACGAATTGACTTCCCGACAAGTAACGTCAACCAAATCTACCACCTACACCTATAACAATGGAGATATCCAAAATCCAGTATCGAGTACCAACTCTTGTGGCGCAGGCTATTGGAATGAATACGTTTCTAGTTGGTACTTAGATAAAATCGTATCGGTGAATGGGGATGAAATGCAATTCAACTATGAGAAACCTACGAATGCTTACATTACTCCTGTTCCTTCCATGTCAGAATCAGCAAACGACTTAACGGTGAGTTCGCTTGGCTTGGAAGAAGGGTTATGTTTTGGAGCTGTACCGAATACCACCGCAGCAGTTTACAATCGAACCATCAGCGATACGCGCTACGAGCAATTATATTTGAAGTCCATTACGCATCAATTTGGGAAAGTCATTTTTGATGCGAGTGCAAATCGGTCAGATTTATTAGGGGCAAAGCGCTTGGATGCGTTAGAAATTTACCAAGGCAATAATGCAGCTTTTACCCCCTTTAAAAAGTATAAATTTAATTATGATTATTTTCAATCAACAGATAGTCCAGCAGAAAATAAATGGAATACAGGCTACACCAAGTATCAAGGCATTCCTTTGGATCAATTGAATAGGCGATTAAAGTTAATTAGTATTGAAGACCGAGGCAATGAATTTGAAAATGCGCCGAGCATTCCTCCTTACGAATTCTTTTACAATGAAGCTTACGAATTACCTTCCAAGACTTCGATGTCGATGGATCATTGGGGCTACGCAAACGGTCCGGAAGGCAATGATTTTAATACGACCTTATTACCAGCATGGGAAGGTATCATTCAGCAATATTCTAACGGAATCACTTATTTACTCAATAAAATCGAAGGGGCGGATAAGGAGCCAAATCCTAACTACACCAAAGCCTTTTTGCTAGAAAAAATTAAATACCCGACGGGAGGATTCACGAATTTAGCCTACGAAGCAAATTACTATTCTAATCTAAATGATCCTTACGAAGGAACCGCAAAAATTGAAACGATTCGGTATAAACCAAATAGTGTTGGTGTGCCGGATCCCATCAGTTTTTCGGTGAGTGCCGTACAGAAGTATCCAGTAGCTTTTGCAAAAGTAGAGATCATTTGGGACTTAACGCCAAGTGATGGTGGCGTCTGTGCGTCGGGCGGAAGTGTTAATAAAGTGCCCGAAAACTTAATTAATAATTTAGGCTTTAAAGCGGTTCTAAGAGATTTGTCGAATTCTAACTCGAATACGAATATCATTCAAACTTGGAATTACAACGGTAATTATTTCGAACGAGATAATAACCATTTTACGCTCAGTGAAGTAATCAATCTAGATCCTGGTGGAAATTATCAAATTGAGTTATTACCAACTTGTCCCTACACGACTTTACTACCAGAAAATATCAACGTTGACTATTCGATTCGTTGGTTGGATTATGAGATTGTTTCTGCGAAAATTGGTGGTGGTATGCGGATTAAAAGCATCGAAGATAATGATGGCGTATTACCGACCAATAAAAAATGGTTTGAATACGAAGACGAAAACCAAATTTCTGCTGGAATTGCCATCAACTATCCCGCGTATATGCGCGTGCAAGCTTTTAATGGAGGTTGTGAATCAACTGCTTCTGCTGATTGGAAGTATCGAAATATGTTGTCGCGTGCTTCTAATAGCGTGGTGCCACTGAGTAAAGCGGCAGCGGGGAGTTTTATTGGCTATAGCCGAGTAACCATGCACCACGGAGAATACGACGAAGGTGGTAAGTCTGTTTTTACTTATTATAACGAAGAACAAATTGATATCACAGGAAATAATCCAGAGTCGATTTCCTTATTTTATAATCAGAAAAATGGAAGCTTACTACAGCAAACGGATTATAAGAAAATAAACGAAACCGAATTTGTTCCCGTACGGGAGGTAGAAAATATTTACAATGACTTTCAACTCAACGGAGAAGCTTGGGTTTGGGGAATCGTTTCGGTGCCTAACTTATGGATGAAAATGGATGCGGTAACCGCTTGTCTTGGATATCGCGCTAAATTATTTGCTTACGCCAATGTGCCGCAGTGGCATTATGTACAATCTACGATTGAGAAAAATTACGATGAAAATGGCTTAGCGCCAATCGAATCTACTACGACCTACGAATATGATGATACGCATTATAACTTGTTGGCGACGGGAACGAGCAATAGTGATGGCACGACTCAGCGTACCGAAACCGCTTACGCCTACTCGGAAGATCCCGCAATTTTCAATGCAAGTTTATTGAGTAAGAATATGACTGGCGTGCCGGTGCAAGTAAAGCAGTTTAACGCAGGGGAATTAGTCTCGGGCGCAAGGTTGAAATATGAAACGGTAGCGGGAGAAAATAATACAAGCTTATTGCTACCGACTAATTTTTACAAGTACGAATACAATCCACAAGATCCAGCAACGAGTAGTTGGGTTTGGAAAGGCAAATTGATCTACAATTCCGCAGGATATCCTGCGGAATTAGAGCGTCCTTTTTACGAAAATAATTATAATTACCAATGGGAAGATGGCTTGCTGCAAGCTAGAAGTTATAAAGATTGGACTTGGGAATACAACTATACGGATGATCGACTTTTGCAGACGATGATTAATATGGATGGCTTGAGTTCGACCTACGGCTATGATCGTTATCGACGCTTGATTGTTGCTTCTTCTCGCGACGGAAATATCCAAGCTAGAAATACGTACTCAACGGGTTTGCTCAATAACTTTATTGAAACCGAACTGATCTATAGTGATACCGATAATCAAATGACCAAAAAACTATTTGATGGTTTGGGGCGGGTAACTTCGACGATCGCCTTAGGACACGGCGTAAACCAAGAAGATATTACCACGGAAAGTTATGACTACGATGCCATCGGTAGAGTATTGAGTACAACGAATTATGTCAGCGGTACGGTGGTAAATGAACTAGAAGCTTCTCCCTTGGGACGTTCTCTCAAGCAAAAAAGTACCTTGGAATCAGGAGAAGTAGTCGTGGAGCAACATTATTACAGCAACGAAGCCGCGGATCAAGTGATTAATCACCAAACGGGTGGATACTACGCGCCACAAACTTTATACAAATCCGTAGTGATTAATGAGAACGGGCATCAATCAATTAGCTTCACGGATCAACTAGGTAGAGCGATTCTATCACGAAGATTTGTCAACGGAACGGCTTTCGAAAATCGGGTAGATACCTATACCGTTTATGATGGTCGTAATAATGTAGTGCAGGTAATTAGTCCGGGCGATAATGGAAGTAGTGGACCAATTTACAGCTACGTATACAATGCAAAAAATCTGCTCATCCAAAAGACGATTCCAGATGGAGGAACCCAAGTTTTTACTTACGATAGTCGTGATCGCTTATCGACAAGTACGGACGCAAATGGTCAGGTAATCCTTACAGAATACGATGATTACGATCGCCCCATCCAAACGACTTTGCAAGGAGAAGGCGGTGGAGTGTTGACGATGACTTTTTATGACGGGAATTACGGTCCTACGAAAAAGAATTGTCCCAACGGTGTGACTGGAGATATTTTGAAAGGAAAAGTAATTGGGAAAAGAATTAGACAAATTGGAGCGGATGGCTTAGGTGCTTTTGCTACGGTTGCCTATTGCTACGACGAATATGGTCGCGTCATTTACACCGAATCGGATAACCACGTTGGTGGTGTGGACCAATCAGAAGTTTTAGCGATCAACCATGCAGATCAAGTGGAAGCGAGTAAACGGACACACGAAAGTGCTTACGGAGACTACGAAATTACGGAAAACTTTGTATTCGATCATGCTTTCCGATTACGAGGGATTTCACACGGCGTGAGTGGTGGCGGCTTGAGTTCGAGTGGTTTGGTGAACCTAAGTCAGTTGAACTACAACAACAAAGATCAACTCATCGAAAAGAACCTACACAATACTGCGGCGGGACCGATGCAATCCATTGATTTTAGTTACAACGCTAAAGGTTGGTTGACTCAAATCAACGAGGTTAATACAGGCGCAGGATTAGATCCATTAGGCGTTTGTCCGGCACCACAAGTCTTAGGTGCGTGTTCCACTTGCTTACCACCAAGTAATGGCGGACCGGTATCGAATGGCGGTGACAAAACCTTGATCAATCCAGCAGCTAATTTACAATTTAATGCAAATGAACTAAATCAAGGACAAGCCACCACCTTACAACTCAACCAAAGCTACGTGCTTGTCGACGGAACAGACAGCACGAACGTAAACGTTACGCAAACCATTAGCGTTGGTAATCCGATTGGTACGAGTAGTTATACGGATACCGTTAGTGCCGCTTTATCGAATACGGTAATTGCTACGGCTTCGGTTGTTAGTCAAGCGAATGCTTTAGCGAGTGCCTTGGAGCAAGCGATGAGTCCATACGTAAGTAATGTAGCGAGCCTGAACCAAGTGAAGCAAGAAGTAGCGGCAAAAACGAGTGGTAAGTGGGGAACAGAAGTTCCTGCCCCAACGGTTTCCGATAACGACCTATTTGGAATGCGCTTGCATTACGACCGAGGCGACAATGCTGTTGGTTCGGTAGCGCAATACAACGGCAATATTTCCCAAATCTTTTGGCAAGTGAAAGGTCGCGAAGCGCAGAGTTACGCGTTCCAATACGACGAGTTGGATCGGTTGAAAGTAGCGAAATACGCAGACGTACGAAACGACCAATACTTAGAAGGTGACTACTACACCGTAAACAACCTCAACTACGATGCCCGTGGAAACATTAAAACCTTGAGCCGTTACGGCTTGGTGCAAGCCAGCGAAACTTGTTACGGTAAATGGAAAATCGACGATTTAGAATACGGTTATAATGGCAACCAATTAACGGGCGTCAGCGACAAGGTCACACATCAACACAGTAGCGAAGGCTATTCCGGCGGCGGAAGTTTCCTTTACGACGCCAACGGCAATATGATTCGGGACAATAATAAGGCAATGACCGTGTTATATAATCACCTAAATCTGCCAAAAAAGTTTATCTTTGATAATGAAGTTGGCGAAACGGGCCCCGAGAAATTCATAGAAATCTTGTACGACGCCGAAGGAATGAAACTGCAAAAGAAAGTTTTCAACGGCGCAAGCACCACGACCAAAGATTACGTAACGGGCGTAGAGTATCAAGATGGCGCTTTGGAAGCG
>CALFBG010000103.1 GCA_937951685.1 uncultured Saprospiraceae bacterium
TACTAAGCGCTTCTAAAACTAATGAATCTGGTTTACTTATTTTATACCAATACTTTGCAAGTGGGTGTTCTTTTTCAGCAGCAGTAAGGTATGCGTGCCATTCAGCGGATGGGGAATAAGGTGGTTGGTGATAGTCAAATAAATAAATTAGTCCACCCACAATTAGCAATAAGGCTACTATTGCAATACTAGCAAATTTTAAAAATTTTTTCATCTATCCTGTGGCGTTTTAAATTTCGTTTTGATTTCATGTACCCTACTTCATTTAGCTTATCTTGCTTCCCGTTAATGTCCAGTCCATACAATGGTGGCGCGTTGCGCAACACTAGCCGTATACAACTGTTGTGTATCCCGAATGGGCAGCTCATCGCGTTCAAAGTTAAGAAATTATGCGGAGAGATTCGCTCAGAACGCTCAGAAGATCAACGCATTCGTTTTGATGAGACAGCCGGAAGGTGTAAAGGGTGTACGGTACACTCGATTAATTTATCGGTCGGAGTCGTCCACTCGATGACGGACTCTATTCAATCTTTCGATTAGCAATGTTCAGGCAACTGAAATTTATTTGATCACTGCTCAAAATAAGTTGTTGTTTATTTTAACGCTTAGTGCAAACGCAGTAATGGTATATAGTCGCTGTTATCGTTTTGTACTTTATTATTATCCCTAGTTTTTATTTTAATAATATATAATCCAGCTTCCAAGTTATTAGAGATTACTTGAAACAACCTTGGATCCTTCGAATTTATTATTGTTAAATTAGTACAATCCACGCCAAAGGAATTATAAATTTTGACCTCATCAATATGCTCATCACTTTGAATAAAAAATTCATCCACAGTTGGGTTGGGATAAATTAAAATATCAGATGGTGAGTGGGGAATCCTTATAGCTTGAACCTCAGAAAAAGAACTACTTCCATCAAAGTCAATTTGTTTTAAGCGATAATAATTAATTCCTTCTTTGGGCTCAAAATCGGTAGTGGAATAGTTTGTTAAAGTAACCGCATTACCTGCACCACTAATTTTTTCTACCGTAGCCCAATCTCTTCCGTTAAAAGATCTTTGGACTAAAAAATAATCATTATTTTTTTCTGAAGCAGTCGCCCATTTTATCGCAGCGTACTTTTCATTCCATAACGAAACACTGAAACTTAAGCCTTCAATTGGTAGGACAGGAAAATACTCGATTGCTCCTAGGTCAGGACTTGCATCTCTACTTTTTTCAAAATAGTCCGTAGTCGGCGCTGTATTAATATCAGCCATTCCAAGGGCTGGAGAACTTGCTTGAAGGCTAAAGTCAAAATTTACGGGATCAACGAATAATGGATCCGTTTTTTGGGTATTTACCTGAACAGCAACCACCGCGCTATTTTCGTTAATGGTTCCTGTAACGCCCGAAAGTGTAGTACCATAAATAATATTATTTTCCACTACCAAACCTTCCGCAGCAGAAAGGTTAGATGAAATTGCAGACTTACTCAATCCAACATCAATGATAGAAATATTATTTAAAATTCTAATATCGCCACCACCCTGAGCACTTATTCCAATATTCCCTCCATTGCTTGCCGTTATTCCTAAAGTGATAGATTTTGTATAGGAATTAAAGTAAGAGGTATTATTAATGAAATCAATCCTGTTTCCATCATTACTATGAATACCACTAAAACCATTAAAGTAGCAAAGATTATTTGCGACTAATATTCTGCCAGCTTCCCAATTCACTTTGATTGAGCCATCACTGTTATAAGTCGTTTGATTTCTTTGTAGCGAAATGCCTTTCCCCTCGTCTATATGCGGAGTAATAATCGTTTTGGCTGGTGACCACGAATATTGTTCATTGTAGTTATGATGAACTTTATTCCTCAAGATTTTTATTCTATAATCATCCGAAGTCCTTGTACTAGTTGCTTTTGTCACCACGAGCCCATGAGTACCGGAATATGACTTTCTTGAACAAGCATAAATTTCATTTCCCTCAATCAAAATATCCTCACAATCAGAAACCCTCAAGCCTCCTCCAGGCATATCGTGAATGGTATTATGAAGAATATCAATGTACTGAACATTACTCAGGTACAACGCTCTCGTGTCGATGTACGACGGTCGAGAAACATTCATACTACTTAGGTCAGTATAAACCTCGCCATCTACGACATCGCCTGGCGTACAATTACTGATGCAATCTTGATCTCGATATTGAATCTCCGCAGCCGTAGGATCTAATGGATCTACTACATTATCCGCATCGATATAAACGAATTGTAAATGATTAGCGGTATCAATATCTATATTTGAAACTTCTCCCTTTATTTCAAGGTTTTCAATTCTTAAGTAGGAACTATTCTGAACTCTAAAAATATTAGCTCCGTCTCCTTTCAAAACGGCATTACCATCAAAGGCCTTAATGGTAATATAATTTGCAGGACTTCCGTGTAAATTATTTATTTTAATGCTATTTTCTCCATGCCAAAGATGTGGATCGTGCGCATTAGTGTATTCGTAATTAGGGTCATACGAAGGATTGGCATAAGTTCCCATGATAAATATAGTATCCCCTTCCGAAACCAAATTCAACGCAGCGTCAAATAATTGAAATGGCGTTGAAGGAGCTTGCCCATTATTCGAATCTAAGCCCGTTTGTTGGTTAACATACCAACTTGTTTGAGCCATTAAATTCGAAGAGATGATCAAGAAAAATACCAGATAAATATATCTCATCTATGATGTTCTTTTACTTTGATTCTTCAACTTTGTTTATTTCAAATAAGCTTATTTTTCATATCATCTTATTCGTTGAAGTATCTTGGTTAAATGTATAAGTACTAGACTTTCAAATATTATTCCCAATTTATTGGTTTTACTGTTGACTGCCATTCATGAAATGTTGAATTATACTATATAAATATTAACAACTTTTTTAAACACAGCTATAAGGCTATAATTTTGCTCGGTAGCTCCTTAAAACAATTCCAGTTTTGCGCTTTGCGCAGCGATTGGAACCGAATAACATCGTTCATTAGCTTCTTGTCTGATCTTTTGTTCGGAATCTAAACTACACAAACCTTCTTCAACACAAATCATTAGTTTCCCGTCATATTCTAAAACTTGATTTATTCCGATCGTATCAATTTCTAGAAGTTCATTAGTTGCAGGATTGAAAATAGCCATATCATAAAAACCACCGGCTATAATTAAGCTTTCATATTCATATGCTTTATTTATTTGAAAACTTACATTCGACAATATTGTTTCAGACACGTCGCTAGAAGATTTGATTTAGTGGTCGGGATTCCTTTTTTGCTACTGCTTTATGCTGGCTGGAGTGTGCTATGCTAAAATATAGATGATTTTGTTATCGTGGTAAATGATTCTAAAAATTTCATTCCTCTACTTGAATTTCCTTTTTTATTTAATTTCGGACTCCAAACAGCAATGGAATATTTGTTTGGATGAATAGCCAAAATTCCTCCACCCACACCGCTCTTTCCTGGTAACCCAACTTTAAACGAAAATTCTCCTGATTCATCATAAAACCCACACGTCTGCATAATTGCATTGATTCTTTTTGCTTGATTAACCTCTAATACTCGTTTATGATCAGGCGATTCGAAGCTATCGTTGACTAGAAACATAAATGTTCTAGTCAATTCCTGACAAGTCATTTCAATTGAACACATCTGAAAATAAAAATCAAGTACTAGCTTAGGATCATTTTTAATGTTTCCAAAAGATTTAATAAAATTGCAAAGGGCAATATTACGATAACCAACTGATTTTTCTGAGTTAGCGATTGATTTCGAATAATTTATTTTACGATTTGCACAAATATTTCTGACAAAGTTTAAAAATTCTTTGGGAGCATTTTCTGTATGACTGATCAGCATATCACAAATTACCATAGCCCCCGCATTTATCAAAGGGTTCCGTGGAATACCATTATCCGTTTCCAATTGAATCAAAGAATTGAAGGCATTTCCGGATGGTTCCACACCAACTCTTTCCCAGATACTATCGCCGATAATTTTATATGCTAAACTTAAAGAAAGCACTTTAGAAATACTCTGAATCGAAAATTTAGTTTGCCAATCCCCTATCCCTAATTCTTCATTTTCTACAGTTTTAATACATACCCCAAATTTATTAGGATCTACTTTTGATAATTCAGGAATGTAATTCGCAATATGGCCAATATTTTCCTCACTACATATATCGTGGTAAATGCTATTAATGACGTCTTGATAATTTATTTTACTACCCATATTTGATTAAGCGTTTCAGGTTGATTCAATTTGTAATAATGGTTTAATGCTTTCTTTGTCATACACCGTGCAATTGGTGTTCACATTTGTGCGGTAGTTTTTATTTTACAAGGCTACTTTTCATGATGATTTCTTTTATCTTTTTTTCGAATTCCTTTTTTAGCTTCGCAATTTCTCGTTCCGATTCAGTCATCGTTTTATTCCCTTGCCCGGAAAATGCTGCATCAGTATGCTTCAAATAAGAACTGC
>CALFBG010000104.1 GCA_937951685.1 uncultured Saprospiraceae bacterium
AAAAATGGTTGGCTCGTTGCTGCCGATGCACCGGAACAATTGGCACAAGCTATAAAAGATTGTTTAGAAGATCCGACTGCTAGACAACAGAAATCTACGGCAGGCCGCGCCTTTGTACTGCAACATTTTGATCAACAAAAAATCTTAGCGGATCTACTTCAAAAACTGCAAACGCTATAAATACTCCCGTCATTTAACCCAAAAAAGCTAGTATTTCCTCTTTTTGACGAAGAAGTTGTTTTAAAATAGATAGATGATTTACTTGCAAGCCATTGATTTCCAATATTTCAGCTAATTTCAACCCCTATTTTTAAACAACTTCGAATTTTTGTCCAAATATTCAGCCAACCCGTCCATTTACTCATTCTAGTTTTCTACTGGCTTGATTTCCTGCAACTTTGTGAACAAGTTCCAATACAAAGTAACTTGGTTCGTATGACGAAGTTGTTTAAAAATCAAAAATCAAAAACATGAAAAAATCCGCTCTATTTTTCTTACTCTTATGCTCCTTAATTAATTTAAATATGTTAGCTCAAGATCAAGGTATTACCTCGCCGACGCATCGTGAAAACGTAGGTAAAGTTGTCTTTGCGAATCATGCCTCGGCACTCGCTTTTAAAAAAGAACAACCCAGTCAATTCAGTAATACTTTTAAGGCTTCCGAAACAATTTATGCGCGGGTATACGCAGCCAAAGCATTGATCAATACTCCCATTAATGGAGAGATAGAATACAATCCGATCCTAACTTACGATCTTTACGTCGATGGTAAGCAAGTGGGTTTCAAAAGAGGTTTTGGGATGTATAGACATATTGCTAAAGACAAACGAACGTATTATATTCAAGAAGCCGGTGCGGGAACGCCGGCCGTGATGAATTGGACTTGCTGGCAACACTATCTATTACCAGATCTCAATGATCCAGAACTCAAATATGGCAGTAGGAATATTGCTGCGCGAGCTTTTGCCTTGGCTCTATTAGACGCAACTCCGGGGCAACACGAAATTCGTTTGGACGTCTATGCTACAGGTACCGAAGGTGGTCGCTCTGCTCAAATTGCTACGGGCAGTTTTAACCTCAGCCTAACCGCAGCTGACCAAAAAGCACTTGCTTTTCGCTACGCACCACCATTACCAAAAGACGAATGGGCAGGTTCGAATAAGGCTGGCTTGATTAAAGAATTATATGGCGCATTCGAACAAGAGTTGAGAAAGAAACCAATTCTCGTTGGCTTATCTGGTCGGGATTGGAAAGAAGGTACTTATCGTACGACGGGACAAAAATATAGAAAGTTAGCAGCTTGGGCTATTTTTCCGGATGGTGATGGAGACGGTCAAGTACCAATTACCACTTTTAATTGGATTAGTGATTATAGTAATGGTGGCTGGACTAAATTTCGTTTTGATAGTCATTGTAATGGTTGTCCAGATTGGGACGTCGATGTCGCAGCAGTCAAAGCTTTGGGAAACCGCTGAACTAACCCCACGGAAAAGACGGCAAATCTTGATAAAAAGTATTGGCAAAATGGTTTATTTTTAATAATAGTTGGTATTTTGTTTATTGGATTTGGATGGTGGTATCGCCGACAACGTCTTGTACGCAGCTAATACTTTTTGTACCTCACTACTTTAAGCCCTAGAACTTAATGGCAATTCAATTTTGTCTTGGTATCTATCGTCACACTAAGGTTAATTGGAAGTTTCTTCCTTTGACCTTAGTGTGTATGTTAAGCTTCCTTTCGGAAAATTTAGCGCAAGCGTCAACATTACTTGAGCAGTTGAAGGCAACGGAAGCTTACATAGAAAGTAATCCAGAAAAAGTAATTCGGCTTTGTGACTCTCTCCTACAAAATGAAAGTTTGACCTCCGATGAACGAGCACATATCTATTTCAGTAAAAGTGATGCGTATTATTATTTAGAAGACATTCGGGGAAGTTACCAAGCCGCCGCGAAAACTTTGTCGCTCGCTACCGAAAAATTTCCCCAAAAAAAATACTTAGTCATTCTAAACTCACAAGGACAGAATTTTGACTTCTTAGGAAAGCTAGACAGTGCCATTTATATTTATAAGAAAGGAATTCCCATTGCTAAAGCCCTGAAAGATAGTTTGGAGTTGGCCAATCTATACTTCAATATTGGTTTGTCTTATAATCAACAATCAGCGTATGCACAGACGCTTACTTTTTTGGATAGTGCTTATCAGATAGATTTTACACTACAAGATTCTTTTGGCTTAAGCCACGTGTTGCGAGCCATTGGCTATATGCAAGAATTGTATTTTGAACAGGAGTTGGCCATCGAAAATTACAAAAAAGCATTGCAATATGTGACCAAGCAAGATCAAGCACAGGCTTGTGCCATTCATACTAGTATTGGTACCAACTACTTGACTCAAGGAAAACTTGATTCGACTCAATTTTATCTCTCTTTAGCTAGCCATTGTTACCAAAATGTCAACGATCAAAATACTTTACATTATCTTTATAGCTTACGTGCTAAGTATTTGATTAGAAAACAAGATACGCTAGCCGCAATTATTGCCTTAGATTCTGCCAGTATTTTATCGCAACAATTTGGCAATACTTACGAAGTACTTAATAATAAGTTATTAATGCTCAATTTAAATCCTACTCAAGAAACCGAACAACGATACATTGATATTTTACAACAAGCGGAAGATAATGAATTCTTAAACTTATTGGGAAATGGTTACAATTGGTACGCGGACTACTTGCAAGGAGAAGGTAATTACCAAGCAGCTTACGAGGCAAAAGTTAAGTCAGAAGAATTTACCAAAAAAAAGAATCAGCAAACCAATCAAAAAATTATTCAAGCCCAATCCGTCAAATTTGGTCTACTCCAAAAAGAAAATGAAATCCAAGTTGCTAACGAAAAATTAAAAACTCAAAAAGCTCGTTGGACTATTTTTGGGCTACTTACATTTGGGCTTGTCCTTGGCTTTTTTGCGTGGTACCAATATCAGAATAAGCGGGCAAAATTATTGCTACAGCAAGAAAAATTAGAAAAGGAAGCAGCCTTACTAAAGGAAATTGCCGACGTTGAATCACAAGCTTTTCGCGCACAAATGAATCCACATTTCATTTTTAATGCACTCAATAGCATTAAAGGATTAATGATCAACAAGCAAGAGCGAGAAGCGGCTTTGTATATTTCCAAGTTCTCTAAACTGGTTCGCTCGGTTCTTGATAATAGTCGAGAGAAAGTGATCTCCTTAGCACAAGAATTAGAAACCTTGACCTTATACCTTAAACTGGAACAACTCCGTTTTCGGGATGGTTTTGAGTTTGAGATTACGGTAGCACCAGCAATACAAGCGAATAATATCGCTGTACCACCAGTTATCATTCAACCTTTCGTTGAAAATAGTATTTGGCACGGTTTCAAAAATAACCAGCAGCAAAATAAGTTAGCCATAAAGGTAACTCAACAAGACGAAGAACTTTTGATTGAGGTGGAAGATAATGGCGTGGGAAGAGCTGTCACCGCACAAAAAAAGAACCCTACAAAACGTAAATCTCACGGTATCAATATTTCCCGACAACGAATGCAAAACTTTGCCGGTACAAAGGAGCAAGAGTATATTTATTACACTGATTTACGCGACTCTGCGGGCAACGCTATTGGTACAAACGTAAGCATTCATTTACCTTGCAAATATCTTTAAAACAATGGATTTAATTACGGCAGTTTTAATTGATGATGAACAACTCGCTTTGGATACTTTACAATGGCAGCTCAAGGAGTTTTGTCCGTCAGTAGTCGTTGCTGCTAGTTTTACCAATCCTCGATTGGCTTATCAATACCTTTGTGAACATAAAGTCGATGTTTGTTTTTTAGATATTGATATGCCAGAAATGACAGGTTTTGAATTTTTGCAGCAATGGGAAACCTTCCATTTCGATGTAATTTTTGCGACCGCTTATAGTGAATTTGCGATTCAAGCCTTCAAAGTGAGCGCCTTTGATTATTTACTAAAACCCATTGACGAAGAAGACTTGATACAGACGCTAGAAAAGTACCAGCATAAAAAACAAAAACCGAAAGTGAGCGAACAACTCTCTCTGCTCCTCAACCAACTCCACCAGCCTACGCAGCAATATAGTACACGGATTGCCTTAGCGACTACGGAAGGTATTCACCTCGTCGACGTAAACCAAATTATTCGCTTAGAGGCAGATAAAAATTATACGACGGTACACTTACTCGATCGAGCGCCCGTCATCATTAGCAAAACCTTAAAAGAAGTAGAATGTGTACTTGATCCCAATCGCTTCTTTAGAGTACATCAGTCTCATACGATTGATTTGCAGAAGGTCGATATGTATCATAAGGGGAGGGGAGGGAATGTCACCTTGAGTAATAAAGATACGATTCCCGTTAGTAAAAATAAGAAAGCGTCCTTACTCGAAAAACTAGCCTCGTAGTTTACTTTTTGATGACGTGTTTTAAACACGGTGGATTCCCCGTGTTTAAAAATAGCGCTACGTTCTTTTAAAAATTCACCAATTTATCCTTTCAATTGATTATCGTGTAATTCTTGCATTCTCGCAATCGTTTTAGATTTTTTCAAAACGGCATATTGGAAATCGTAGGTTTCTCGAAGCAAGGTTTCTCGCTCTTCTTGGGTACAATCCCACTGTAAAAGCATCGCGTCGACCACTTCCAAGTTTTGGTAAATCACTAAGTCTAAGATTGACGCGTAATCTCTCATGTTGCGATCTGTCGGTTTATCCGTATTTTCTCGGCGCCATTCCTGAGCGGTCATGCCAAAGACAATTCGATTGATCATATCAATTTCACTCGCAAAGGGCAAGCGATTTTTGAGTGGCTGCGGATGGGTAAGTAAACGTTCGTCGAGTTGGGTCAAAATAGATGCGACTAGGAGCGAGTGATTACCCGCGGTGAGGTGCCGTTTGTTTTCGAAAGGATCGCCTAAGCGGAGATATTCTTCCTTTTTCAAGCGCTCAAATTCTTCAATTACATAAAGGTAAAAAGCCGCATTAACCCAACTCGCAAAATGAAAAGCAATGTTGCGGTGGGCAAAAGTGCCACCGTATTTTCCACGAATCACCTTGATGCCTTTCGCGTTAGTATAGCTGACCCATTTGCTAGCAGAAGTCTTCTTTCCAGCGACCATTTCCGCAGCAAAATCCTTGTAACCTTTAAACACGGTAGATTCCCCGTGTTTAAAATCCGGATTGTTTTTCTCCTCCCAAGCCAGCAAAAACTCAACCGTCTTCATGGTATTGATCCAACTTTGCACCGGCAATTCTGGGCGATCTGCATCTTTATAGCGAGCGATATCCGTCAAATTGATGTATTCTTCTTCCTCGATCGTGTGATAAGAAATAGAAATACCCTGAACTTCTGTAATTTTGCGTTTACTCATATTTTCAATTGAAGGCGTAAAGATACGCAATCGTTAGCTTATAAATAAGTCCTTATTTTAAAACCTGAAGTCAAACCTTACACTATGTTTTTTCTATCACTACCGCTCGCAAAAAAGCAATCACCTTTTCCGCTGGCATCTCACAGGGTTTGAGCAATTCTTTATCTTCCGTAAGGTAAAAGTTAAGACTAATAAAATCCTTAGCACCTAATGCTTCCGCGTAGATTTTAAAAGACTTGCCTTCGTTGAAAACTTGTTTGGAAATTCCATACTTCTGTTTTTGATACCTCCCTTCCGAATACCCTAGTGGAATCTTCGCGATCAAATCGTTTATGGTCATGATTATTTTTAATCTGTTTACTACGTTGCATAAAAAAAGCGTCCCGTAAAGATACGAGACGCTTAGTGTTTTTTCAATTAAATGATTCCTTACAACGCTGGAATTCTCAATACTTGTCCAGGGTAAATTTTATCTGGATGCGATAACATCGGTTGATTCGCTTCAAAAATTCCTTGGTATTTCATTGGATCACCATACTGAGCTTTTGAAATTTTAGATAAAGAATCACCGCTCTGTACCGTGTAAAAAGTAGCCTCTGGTTCAGGATTCATTACCGTAATACGATCGTCAACCGAGCAGACACCTTCAATATTTCCTAAAGCTAAAATTACTTTCTCTCGTTCTGCATTTGTATTCGTAGAACCTTCTACAATAATTTGTTCTCCAAGATCTAAAGACATTCCATTAATTGGTAAGTTTAATCTTGTCACTTCTTGTCTTAGCGCCTCAATTTTGCTCAAAGTCACTTCTTTTTCTACTTTTTGAACTTCTTCTTTTTTAGACGACTTAAAAATTTTAGCGCCTGCATTTTTCAAAAACGAAAATAATCCCATAATCGTTACATTGATTTTGTGTATTAAATAATAAAATTCTGAGTATAGCCTTCAAGAGCAAAGATCATTTGATCTCTCCACCCGATAGCGGCTATCTCCATTTGACAATATAGTTTTTTTATTTGTTTTTTTACAAAAACTTAACTTTCTATTTTCGTTTAACAAGGCATTTCTCCGGCGCCGTACACTCGATCCATCCCCAATCGCGCGAGTAGCCTCAAGCCTTGTGCAATAGCTTCTTCTGATACTTGATTTTCCCAAGTATTTTTTCGTTCAGAAGGTTTTCTTGTTTGGACACTTTGGGAAGGATGCGCTAATTTTTTTTCAACGCTCGTAAGGTATTCCAAGTCCAAAAACTTGAACAACGCTTTAATATGTGTTCGGGGCTCCGTGACAAAATTTTCGTAAAAAATTATTTTATGCCGTGGATGAGTCGCTAATGCGGACAACGCAAATTTATTCTCTAAACACCAAAATAGTACTTGCCGTTCGAATTCCGTCGATATGGTCTTTAGCAAATCATCGTACGGTTGTAAATAAGTTGTCCGTAAGCTTTCTTGTTCCCAAAGTGCTTCCAAGGGCGCCGGCCAAGCCAGTTTCATGCGAGAATGTGCAACCGCAAATGGATGACGCAACAAAAAGACAAGCGGGATTTCCGCAAAGTGTCTCCCTAAATAAGGAAGCATAAAATTTGCGCGAACCGTTTTGATTAAGCGGCGACTATTATCCGAATTGGTGTTGTAAAAATCTGTCCAAGGATTTCGAAACCGCCCACTCATAATACGGGCTAAAGGAAGCTTAAATTCCACTGCCGCAGAGGAAGCCAATAAATGTTGGCGCTCCGCAAAATGCTGACAAAGCCTTACTTCGTCGGGATTAAAGGGTTCAAAAATATATCGAAAGTTGGCTTGGTAATTAATTATTGCTGCCAACCAAGTAGTGCCACTCCGCGCCGAGCCTGCCAGTAAAACGGCACCTCGATAACTCGTATCAGCATCTTTGATTTGCTGACTTTTCCACCAGCCGTAAGCACGACGAATTATTCTTTTAGTCTTCAAGTGGAGAAAAATCTAGTTGCGATTGATAAAGCTCAAAAAGTTCCAAAATTCCCGCTGCACCAATATTAAACAATGCATCGAGAACTGATAAGCCATTTAAAAAATCACCCTGAGCCTGTGGATATTTTTCTTGGGCTAAGAAGCCGAATATTTCGTTGTATATAATTTTTATTTTTTCCTTTGCAAAAATCGTTTCGTCTTGATATTGCTTAGCACCCGTGCCGCTCAGGTAAATATTCCCTTGGCAATGCTTTACTAATGCTAAGACGTAATCTGCTTTTTTTCCAGCAACGGGTAAGTTGCTACTGCGAATTATTTGGGTAGGAATGGCCAATACCTCGAGTATTTTTACAATAACCCGTTCGTTGAACGCGATGAGTTTTTCGTCTGCTCGACTTGCCCTTAAGAGTGCTTCTACCAAAGGAAAATAAGTTTCGAAATAAGGTGCCGTTCGATATACCGATAAGATTTGATTGCGTTGTCTTTCTTGCCACGCTTGCTGGTGATCAATTTGTAAAACGGGTAATTGTGCTGGGTATTGATATTTTTGTAGTGGTACACGCAGATAAGTTTTGTCTTGTGCCGCTACTTGCTTCCGCAAAAAACAGCGTTTGGTCAAACTGCTACTGGAATACGCTACGTCATCCAAAAAGATAAAAATATCACTTGCGTAAATTTTAAAAAAGTATCCTAACCAAGGAAAATAATTCGGTTGATGAATACTGACTACGAGATGATCCATCGGATAACTTCAAAGGTTTCGGCAAATTGTTTTCCGATCTGCGTTCCTCTCACCATGGCCAAAGCTTCTATAAATTTTGGATCCATGTAGGCTCTCCCTTCTTGGGTTTTGTAGGCTTGTAAAGCGTCGATCTTTTTTTGCAGCTGCAACGGAGTCACTTCGATAAAGCAATCGGTATTGAAAGACAAATTATTCCAAATCAATTCGTAGCCCAGAATGGTACACGCTTTAAATGCACGAATGCCTTCGTTGGCAATCGTCGTATGATCTTGGTGAATATCTTTGGTGCTGGGTAGAAAAACGAAGTCAGGCTTGATCTTGGGTTTTAGCTCAATTAGTTTTTCTAAAATTTCTTGTCGGACGTAATTTAGCTTGCGTACTTCGTACTTGAAGACGATGACGTTTTCGGGTTTAATCCCCAGAACTTTCGTCGCCGCTTTGAGTTCTACTTCCAATTGATTTTTGGGAAACCCGGCAGGTACCGATTCTTCCGCCGTAGAAAAAGCGACGTAAAAGACTTCTGCACCCGCTTCCAAAAACTTAGCGATGGTGGCGCCACAACCCAACTCACCATCATCGGTGTGCGGTGCTAAGACAAGTATACGTTTAGGATTTAGCATTCAAATAATTATATAAAATCTCAATAATTTGCTGAGCGGCGGTGCCATCCCCCAAGCAATTCGTATGTCGTTTTGGTTTTTTGACGGTGCGAATCAGTTCCAGTATTTTTACTGGATCAGGCCCCGCCAAATGGTTCCAGCCTTCCTCAATTGTTTCTATCCATTCCGTCTGCGTATCAATAATGATGGCAGGCACTTTATGGTAATAAGCTTCTTTGATTAAACCGCCCGAATCCGTAATCAAGCATTTTGCGGAACGCACCAACGTTTGTGTTTCCCAAAATCCAATTGGTGGAATCGCGCTAACATTTTCCGCAGCTAATAAATGTGTTAGTGCAAACGTTTCAATTGCTTTTTTCGTTCTCGGATGTATCGAAAAAATCACGGGCAAATCTAAGGAGGCAAAAATCGAGAGAATCCCCGCTAAATTTTCTTTACTAATGGTATTCGCTACGCGGTGGCAAGTCATAAAATAATACGCGCCAGCTTCTACGCCGTACGCTGCCAAATCTTTTTGCTTCGCTTCAATCCGAGAAAGATTTTGGTGGATCAAATCAATCCCGACATCTCCAACGTGATAAACGCCTTCGGTTGTTCCTTCGCGGGCTAAATTCTTAACACCAGTTTCCGTTGGCGAAAAGAAGAAATCAGAAACGGAATCCGTCAAGCGTTTATTAATTTCTTCCGGAATATTTTTATCAAATTCTCGTAAACCCGCTTCAATGTGTGCCACGGGAATATTCTCTTTTGCGGCTACAATAGCACCCGCCGCCGTCGTATTGGTATCACCATAAACGATGACTAAATTGGGCTGTTCTATCGCTAAAACTTCTCCGAGTTTAAGCAACATTGTCCCCATTTGCCAACTATGCGAACCAGAACCAATTCCAAGATTGTATTTCGGTGTTGGAATATTCAATTCTTCGATCAGGCTTGCTGACAAAGCTGCATCGTAGTGCTGTCCTGTATGTACAATTACTTCCGTTAAATTTGCTTGCTCCCGAATCGCTTGACTCACCGAACTCGCTTTGATAAAGTGTGGTCGTGCCCCAACAATAGTTAGTATTTTAAACACTGGCTTGCTCATTTTGTAGCTTTTCGAGATATTCCAGAAACTTTGGAATCATATTATCCCATTCATACTTTTTTAATGCCTCCGCTCGAATACTAGCTTTTACGGTTCCCGTTGCTACCCATTCTTGATAATACTTCAGTAGAAACGCTTCCAGTAGTTCTTCGTCTTTTTCGTTTTGGTGGTAAGTCACTAATCCTGCGGCTAGTTCTTCAAATATTTCCTCAAATTCTTCGTCTTGACTACCATTGATGATTAAGAGAATCGGTCTTTTGGCGGCAAAATATTCGTATAACTTGCCCGTTAGACCGCCCGTCACTTCTGGAATTGCGAAGGATAATAAGAGATTGATGTGACTATTATGTTGAATATCCACCGCTTCCGACATCGGGATTAATCCACGATTATTGAAAATACTTTCTAAGTTATATGCTTCGATCCAAGTTTGCCAAATTGCGGCATCTTTTCCTGCGTGTACGATCTCAATGGTATTGGCTGCAAGCTGCCCCGTTTGAAGTAGCTTTGCCAAGACTTTCAAAAGTAAAGTGGGATTTCTTCTTCTACCGTACATGGAACCCGTGTAAGAAATCGTAAACTTATTAAAAGGTTTTGCCGCAGCGGAAGGCTTTAATAGATCGTGCGTTCCGTTGGGTAAAACGTAAACCTCTTTTACATATTGATCTAAGTGTACTTTAGTTCCTTTAGAGACCGTACAAACGGCATCCGCTTTTGCGAGCAAGTATTTGTTGCACCAATGCTGATAGCTCGTTAAGTAAACATTATCTTTCAAAGGATCAATATGAATATCACGAAAGTCGGCGATCCAAATTAAGGTAGGAAAGTAAGTTTTTAATAAATACGCAGTAAAGTGATCGGAATAAGGCCGGAAAGAGGAATAGATATGTGTAATTTTATGCTTTTTAATTAGCGTACGGCATTTGAAAAAGCCGGCCATCGAGTATACGATTCCACCTTCTCCGATGACGAGGTTGAAAGGAAAACTATTCAACGCTTTCACTGCCGTTTTACCGAGTAGCCCTGCTTTGCGCGCTTCGGAATAATGTACGTGTTTTTCTTTTTTTAAATTGGAAAGCGTTCGGTAATCTAAGGTAGGTAACTCGAGGATATTAAAATCCGAACAAGGAAGTGGATCTTGCGGTAGCACGTGCCGATTTTTGCTTACTGCGATGTGTACTTTAGCGAAATGTTTTTTGAATTGCTGGGCGATATTGTAACTCCGGATAGAGCCCATAGATTTGATGGGTGGAAAATAGTAAGCAATCATCAGTAATTCCTTTTGCTCCTTGATTTTCATTTGATGCTTCTTTGATCTTCTTTACTTGGCTGCTTGATACGTAAAAGTTTACCGATGACTTCCAAGTATTGTTTGATAACCAATTCCTCATCAAATTCATTGATGACTTTCTTGCGACCATTCAAGCCCAACTGATGTCGAGCGCTATGAGGCATACTCAAAAACTGCTGAATTTTTCTAATCAAGTCTGCTGAATGCTGTGGTTCGCATAACAAACCGTTAAATCCATCTTCCACAATTTCTTTGCAGCCAACGTGATTTGTGGTAATAATGGGAATAGCCATACTAGAAGCTTCTAGTAAAATTCTAGAGATACCTTCTTTATAAAAAGAAGGAAACACCAAACAATCCGCTTCTTCTAAAAAAGGACGGACATCTGAAGTTTCTCCTAGGTAATTAATGATTTTTTCTTTCTGCCAACGTTCAATTTGATCAATCGAAACGGCATTAGGATTTGATTCATCTACAAAACCAAGTAATTGAAAAATTGCCTCGGGATGACTTTCTTTGATGGCTTTGGCGGCTTCGGCGAAAGCAGCGAGCCCTTTGTCCCAAATAATTCTTCCCGCAAATAAAAACTTAATTTTATGGGTATTACGAGGTTGATTTCTTTTGGGTTTAAACCACTGAATATTTACGCCTTCACTATTGAGTAAAAAAGCTTTTTCGGGCGCTACTATTTTTTTCTCAATAAAAACAGCTTGATCACTTTTATTCAAAAACCAGACTTCTTTACTTAAGTAAGCCGCCAAGCGATAGAAATTGGTCGCCACAAATTTGACCAAAGGATTTTTGTAGACGAATAAGCGGCCAAGTCCCGTAGTCACCGCGATGGAAGGGATTTTACACCAAGCCGCCACCAAACTACCATATATATTAGGCTTGATGGTATAATGAAAGATTAAGTCAATCTTATTCTTGCGATAAATTTTGTGCAGCTGGCGCAAGGTCTTGAAATCTTTGAAAATACTAGTACCATAATTATCAACGTACAGATTAATATAACTAAAGCCTTCTGATATTAATTTGGTACTAAAGCTGTCCTTGGGTGCAATGACCAGCACTTCGTAACCCAATTCCTTAAGTCGCCGAATCAGTCCCAAGCGAAAGTTGTAGACACTCCAAGAGGTATTAGAAACAATCGCAATTGTTTTTTTGGAACCCGAAGGATTTCTCCGGGTAATTTTATTTTTATTGTGTTTAAAGCTTGTAATGACGGAATTTTTTATTTGTCGAAGATATCCTTACAAAAAATCTTTTCCTATTTTTTCCGCAATTACTTTTGTAATTCCTTTAATTTCTTGCTCTTTGTCTTTCGGATAGATCAAAAGTACATCACCTTCGTCAATTACCATATAATTTTCTAAATCTTTAATCACCACTAATTTATCTTGAGGAACACGAATCAAAGAATTAGTAGTATCAATTGCCATGATGGTATTGCCATTCGTCACATTTCCCTGCTTATCTTTCGCCGATTCTTCGTGCAAGGATGCCCAAGTTCCTAAATCAGACCAACCGATATCCGCAGGAATGGTATAAATGTTTTGTGCATTTTCCATGATCGCATAATCTACTGAGATCGACGGCGTAGTTGGATAAGCTTCATCAATAAATGCTTGTTCCCGTTCCGTATTATAATCTGGTGCTCCTTTGGCTAGAATCGTATGGATTTCCTGAGCATGTTGTTCAAAAGCAGCCAGTACATTTGCTGCTTTCCAAATAAAAATTCCAGCGTTCCAAAGGTAAGCACCACTATCTACGTAAGTCTGTGCAGTTGCTTCGTCCGGTTTTTCTTTAAATTCAATTACTTTATGAATGCCCGCTCGCGTTTCCGCTTCGTTGAAATTAATGTAACCGTATCCAGTATCTGGTCGGGTAGGCTGAATGCCTAGGGTACAAAGTGCATCTTCTGCCATTGTAAAGGCGAGTGCCCGTTCCAATTGGGCAACGAAAACAGCTTCTTTCAAAATAATGTGGTCAGAAGGCGCAACGATAAAGTTTGCCGCAGGATCTAAGTTATACAGTTTAAAAGCAGTATAAGCTACGCAAGGTCCCGTGTTGTTCCGAGAAGGTTCGCACAAAATCTGATTGTCACTTAACTCTGGTAAATGTTCTTTTACCAAGTCCTTGTACATTCCGTTTGTAACAATAAAAATATTTTCGGCAGGACAAAGTTTCAGGAATCTTTCGAAGGTCAGGCGAAGTAGGGATTTTCCTACACCTAGTATATCTAAAAATTGTTTCGGTCGAGCAACTCGGCTACCTGGCCAAAATCGACTTCCAATTCCACCAGCCATGATAGCAACATAAGTGTGTTTTGCGTCCATGATATTTTTTAATTTAGCGATTTAGTGTTTGTATTTGTATGAAGGGTAGTTCGTTTTCTAGCCTCTACTTAACATAAGAAAAATTATAGGCTATTTGTTTTAAGGCTTAATACTTATGCATTATTTGGTTTCCCAATTCGTATCTTTTATGATTTCATAGACATTTTGAATACCCGCTTCCAAAGTATATTTAGGTTGCCAGCCAAGCGCGCTCAGTTTGCTGACGTCCATCAATTTTCGAGGTGTTCCGTCGGGTTTCGTTTTGTCTAGTACAATAGTGCCTTCGTAGCCGACCGTTTTTTGTATCAGCTTTGCGAGCTCGTGAATCGAAATATCTTTGCCCGTTCCAATATTGAGAAAGCCTGCTTCGTTGAAATGTTTCATCACAAAATAGCAAGCATCCGCTAAGTCATCGACGTGCAAAAATTCTCGCAAAGGCGTACCCGTTCCCCAAAGGGTAACACTTGGCAATTGCTGTCGTTTTGCCTCGATAAATTTGCGCATTAGCGCCGGCAAAACGTGCGATTTTTGCAGATCATAGTTATCATTAGGACCATACAAATTCGTTGGCATCACCGAGATAAAATTACAGCCGTACTGCGCTCGAAAAGCATCACACATTTTTATACCTGCGATTTTTGCAATGGCATAAGGCTCATTCGTTGGTTCTAAAGTGCCCGTCAGTAAGGCCTCTTCTTGTAAGGGTTGTGGTGCTAATTTAGGGTAAATGCAAGAAGATCCTAGGAACATTAGCTTCTCAACTTTATGCTCCCAAGCGGCGTGCAATACATTCGACTGAATCATGATATTATCATAAATAAAATCAGCCCGGTAGGTATTATTTGCTAAAATGCCACCTACTTTTGCCGCAGCTAAAAATACGTGCGTTGGTTTTTCTTGCGCAAAGAAATCGTGCACTGCTGCTTGATTTCTAAGGTCTAATGCTTGTGAAGTTCGCAAGACAAAATTAGTGAATCCTTCCTGCTGTAATTTTCTATGAATCGCGCTGCCCACCATTCCACGGTGACCGGCAATATATATTTTAGCGTCTGTTCTCATCAGCTCTAATCCTACTTGCGTTTATTCAAAATTCGTTTTTATATCGAAACCGGCGTCTTTCAGCAATTGATCTTTTTTAAATAATTCTAAATCAGCCGCCATCATTTCTTTTACTAAACCTTGCAAATCATACTTAGGTTTCCAGCCTAGTTTTGTATTAGCCTTTGTCGGATCTCCAATAAGTAATTCAACTTCCGTTGGTCGATAATAGCGGGGATCAACTGCGACAACTTCTTTTCCAATGGGTAATTGATAAGCGGGGTCAGTACACTTTACAATCTTTCCTACTTCCTGCTCTCCTTTTCCTTCGAAACTTAAACTTACGCCAATTTCAGCGAAAGCATTTCGGACAAAATCTCTCACGGAGGTCGTTACGCCCGTAGCAATTACAAAATCGTCCGGTGTGTCTTGTTGCAAAATCAACCACATCGCTTCTACGTAATCTTTGGCGTGTCCCCAATCTCGCTTGGCGTCCATGTTGCCAAGGTAAAGTTTATCTTGTAGATTTAGGGCAATTCTAGCGACGGCTCGGGTAATTTTCCGCGTGACGAAGGTCTCCCCTCTTTTAGGACTTTCGTGGTTAAACAAAATTCCATTGCAAGCAAACATTCCATAAGCTTCTCGATAATTAACGGTAATCCAATACGCATACATTTTGGCAACTGCGTAGGGAGAACGAGGATAAAAAGGAGTGGTTTCGGATTGGGGAACTTCTTGTACCAAACCGTAGAGTTCGGAAGTAGACGCTTGGTAAATTTTAGTTTTTTCAACTAAGTTTAATAAACGAATGGCTTCCATTAATCTCAAGGTGCCAACGCCAACTACATCCGCAGTATATTCCGGTGTGTCGAAACTTACCCGAACGTGAGACATCGCGCCTAGGTTATAAATTTCATCCGGTTGTACTTCTTGGATAATTCTAATGAGATTTGTCGAATCTGCTAGATCACCGTAGTGTAAAATTAAATTTCGGTTATCAACGTGTGGGTCTTGATACAAATGATCGATCCGATCTGTATTAAATAAAGAACTACGCCTTTTTATTCCATGTACCTGATACCCTTTTTTCAAGAGAAGCTCCGTTAAATAAGCGCCATCTTGACCCGTAATTCCAGTAATTAAAGCCTTTTTCATATGCTTTCCTGCTTTTTTAATTGACTAACGCCAGGAATAATTTTACAAATAATGAGAAACATTTTAGCGGCTAGTTTCTTCCGACTAAAATCTTTTGCTAAAACGCTACAACCTTTTTTATACGCCGCGAAACGTGTTTGATCATTTTTAAGTTGGTCCAACTTCATTAAAAAGTCTGCTTCATTTTCAGGTTCAAAACAAAGACCCGCTTCATAGTTTTCAATAATTGCTTGGGACTCCCCTTCTACACCTAAGAAGATTGGTTTGCCCATCGCTGCATTTTCAAAAATCTTTGAAGGAATCACCGTTTTGAAAGTATCACTTTTCTTGAGGGGGACGAGTGCAACGTCGATGATGCTAATGTAATCTACCACTTCTTTTTTGGGAATTGGAGCCAACATCGTCACGTTGGTCAATTGTAGTTCCTCTTTTAATTGTAGCAAGGTTTCTTTCATTGCTCCGGCACCAATAAATAAAAAGTGTATTTGAGGATCTTTGACTTTAGCGGCACAGCGCAAAATAAAATCTAGCTTGTGCGCCATTCCGTGTGTTCCCAGATATCCTAAAACAAATTTCTGATCGAGCTGAAGTTTTTTTAATAAGTCTAAATCTTTTTCTTGTGCTTGATATTTATCCAGTACAACGCCATTTTTGATCACATCAATTTTCGCTGGATCAATCCCTCTTTCGATAATATTCTTTTTGAAAGCTTCGGTAACGACAACTACCCGATTGGCTTTCCGATACAGAAACAATTCTACTTTTTCAAGAAAGTCAATAACCTTACTTTGATTGATTGCATTGACCGCCTTGATGGATTCGGGCCACAAATCACGGACCTCCATAATCCACGGCTTGCGCTTGAAAAGCGCAGCGAAATAGCCACTAATCGCAGTAAAGAATTGTGGCGAAGTGGCAATAATAATATCCGTTTTAACAAATAGACTTGCGAAAAAAGACATGATACAAAAACTCAAATAATCTAAAGTTCTTTTAAACGTACCTTGATTCGCAGAAATATAGCTCCATACTCGAATCACTTTGATTCCGTCCATCATCTCCGTTTGGTAAAGCTTGTTTTTATAACCTTCAAATACTTTACCTTTAGGAAAATTGGGCGCACAAGTAATTACCGTAACTTGCGCACCTTTTTTTTGCCACTCGGTACAATGTTCGAAAGTACGATTAGCTGGTGCATTTCCCTCGGGGGGAAAATTATCCGTTAGAAATAAAATATTCATTTCAGTTGAATTGTGGTGATCAATTCTTGGGTAAACCCAATGATGACTTTCGTAGCATTTTGTGTTTTATTGAATCCTAGCGAAAAATGGTAGTCTTCTAGGGCTAAAGTAACTGGCGTAGAAAAATTAATTTCTACAAAGTTACCAATAATTTTATTTTCGACCACTTTGATATTTTCCGTTGGAGAAAAGTGTAACAATAGACAGGAATCGCTAATCTTTTTCCCAAAAACCTTGTCGGTAATTGTAATGGTTCGGTCCGAAAAATGGAAACTACGCTGATGTTGTGCTCCCAAGTAACGGTAACCATTGTGTGTCGCGGTAATTTCCGTTTTATCGCGCTCGACTAAGGCTGTAATCTTAGCTCTTCTTCCCACACGAAATCCTCCCCATACTTCGGAAGAATCTTGTCCTGCGATACTTACACTATTATGATATGCGCTGGATCTTTCCAACGTGCGCTGCTGATTTTTTTCGTAAGTTGAAATGCCTGGGTCAACGATAATCGCTTGATCCTTTGCGTAAAGCACAAAACTTAAACTATCACTATGCGCATGTCCAGGAATATAGGTCGGTCCAATCGCGCCAATATCTACTAAGATTTCGTAATTTTCATTTTGGAACTTACGGTAACCACTTTCTCCCAATTCAACGGGCTGCATCGTTAATGCCAATGCTTTGGCGTAAGTGTCCAAAGCTTCCGCACTTGGTGCAATTCCTAAGGTACTATCGTTTAAAAGTGGCATGGCTTGCAAACCATTAAAGCTAATCTTGTGCATCCAGCCCAACATCAACTGCGCTTTTTCCCTCAGTTCTTGTTCCCACTCCTTTTTGATTATTCCCGGATTTTGCTGCACCAAATTGATACAATCCAACAAACGATATAACATCAATTGGTGATACATCGGTGTAAGCTCAAAATGAGCACCATCTTTCAGGATTTGTTCTTCTAATTCTACTCGTAAGATCGTTTCGGCTTGCGCCAAAATTTTAGCATCTTCAAAATAAAAGCCTGCGATGAATAAAGCAAAGCCATTTTCCAGTAAATGATTTCCTAGTAAATGGTATTCAAGCTGCCCGAGTAAGCTTTGTACTTGCGCGTATAAACTTTGGTTAATCTTGGCGTCTTGAAGCTGATTTTTTACCAAAAATTTAACCCAGTTGATAATTCTCAAACTCGTTGGAAAAGGTTCGATGCCATCTTTTATGCTGGTAATGGAAGCTATAAAGTCTTCGATCAAATATCGTCCTTCCTCTACCGTGATTTCGGCTTGCTCCAAGTATTCAAAATAAGTTAAATTGTAAGTCCAAAGCTTCCCGTAAGCTGCATGATTCCAGTTGATCTTACCAGAGAAGCTTTGATCTAAATTGAGAAACCGAAATGTATGCTTGGATGGATAACTTTGATCGTTCGTAATACCATCAATCATTTTCAAGTTACGCGTAACCGGCGGCACTGGCGTCCAATTAAAGTTAAATTTTGTCAACTTACGCCACTGCTTTCTCAGCATATAATACAAGCGATACTGAATTTGAATCGGCTTTAAGTATTGTACAGTTCGTAAGAGTCGGAAGAATTTTTTCAAGGCGGATACTTAATCGTGATACTTTTTGAAGCAGCGGAATATAAAATTTTAATCCTCTATTCTACATCCATCCATTTAGACTGCTGTAAACTTTCCACTGCTTTAATCGCTGCTCTGGAAGTATTCAAAATATCATCAAATGGAATGATTTCTGGTCCACCAGATTTAATATTTTCGACAAACATTTTAAACTGGTTGTAATGACCTTTATCTTGCGACTTACTCATGCCAGAACTTTTAAACCCGTAGTAGTGTGATTTTCGGAAATTGTCTAAAATCATTGTTTTTCCTTGAGAGTAAATCTCAACTCTTTCTTTTGAATACGCTTTATGTCCGTTAGAAAAATAATTGATTACCCCTTGTGATCCATTTTGATAACGCAATAAGATAGAAGCATTATCTGTACCCGCAGAATATTCTGGACCGATTGCATTCATAATAATTTTCTCCACCTTACTCCCCGTAAAATAAGTGATTAGATCAATTAAATGACACGCTTCTCCAATAATTCTTCCACCACCAATATTAATATCTTGTGTCCAATGATCTTCAGGAATAAATCCTGCGTTCATCGTAGCAATCACACTAATCGGATGATTACTTCCACCAAGTTGTTTTTTAGCATCAATGGCAAAAGGAGAGAACCGACGATTGAAACCAACTAATAATTTTACAGCAGCCGAGCGATATGCTTTTTCGATGGCTTCTAGTTCTGGCAAATTCATCGCCAATGGTTTTTCTATAAAAACATGTTTACCATGTTCGATACACTCAAGCGTTTGCTGCGCGTGCGAGTTGTGCCGCGTTGTGATTAGTACTGCATCGACTTCAGGATCTTTGAGAATATCTTGATAATTAGTTGTTGCGTTGGCGATCTTATACTTTTTTGCAGTCACGGTTGCGGAAAGTCCACCCGAACTAGCAATATATTTGATCGAAGCGTTTAATTTATTTAGCATGGGAACAATCATGCCCTTGGTAAAATTACCCGCACCGATGATTCCGAGGACTCCTTTTTTCTCCGCAAAAGACTGTGCCGTAACACTAACGCTCGTTTGTTTAAGGTCTATATTTCCTGGATATTCTAAGATCGTCGCAATGGAATTAGAACCTGCGATGTCTCCATAGATTTCCTGAAAAGCTTCAATTTTTAATTTCTCTGAGATGAGCGTATCTACCTGTAAGCGTTTTGCCGCTAAGGCACTCAAAATGGCCTCAAAGTTTCTCTTCTCCGTCCAACGTACAAATGGTAGCGGATAATCTTGTCCTTTCTCTTCGTAATTGGCATCGTACCGACCCGGTCCGTAAGAACAAGAAACTTGAAAACTCAATTCTTTATTATAAAAATCTGCCCGTTGGATATTCAACCCAATGACGCCTACCAATACGATACGACCTCTTTTTCGACTCATCTTCGCTGCTTGCGAAATTACATCATTACTTTTGGTAGAAGCCGTAATTAAAACAGCATCTGCACCAATACCATTCGTAAGATCTTCCACCGTTTTTACGGGATCAACACCTGCGCCTACATTAAATGCTTTGACACCCCATTGCTGCGCAAGATCAACTTTTTGTTGATCAAAGTCGAGGCCAATCACTTCGCAACCATTCGCCATTAATAACTGTGCGGCGATTAAACCGATAAGGCCCAAGCCAGTAACAACTACTGTTTCTCCGAAACTAGGGTTAATCAAGCGAATCCCTTGCAAGGCAATCGCTCCAATGACCGTAAAACTAGCTTCATCGTAAGAAACGCTATCTGGAATTTTTGCGACTAAGTTCTTTGGTACATTGACGACTTCTGCGTGATTCCCATTAGAAACTACTCGGTCACCAATTTTAAATTCGCTTACCTCCGCTCCTACCCCAATCACTTCTCCAGCATTGCAATATCCTAGCGGAATCGGTTCGTTCAATTTGCGCATTACTGTCTCGATAGTAGGTCGTAATCCATCTGACTTAATTTTATCCAGAACTTGCTTTACTTTATCAGGTTGTTGTCGCGCTTTTTCTAAGTAGCTCGCTTTTCCAAAGCTGACGAGCATTCTTTCGGTGCCTAAGGAGACCAGCGTACGATGCGTTTTGATGAGTACATGTCCCCGCTTTTTCTGAGGTACTGGAATTTCTTCAAGAATCGTTTCTCCGGATTTAAGATCTTGGATAATTTGTTTCATGTAAAAAGTATATAGTAAGTTCTTTTAATTTAAACCAATTCGAGTAAGATATCAGCGATTCGTTCTGCCGCGTGACCATCCCAAAGTGGTGGAATAATTCCTTGCTTCGCAGCGCCATTAAGAATCGCTTCCATTTGAATTTTTACGGTTACTGGATTTAAGTCTTGCAACAAAAAGTTAGTTCCTAATTCCACTGTAATGGGTCGTTCCGTCGTATCTCTAAAAGTCATACAAGGCACTTGTAAGTAAGTCGTCTCTTCCTGAATGCCTCCAGAGTCTGTGATGATGAGCGCTGCGTTATCCATGAGTTTTAAGAACTCAAGATAGCCTTGGGGACCAATGAGATTCAAGCCTTCGATACTCGCTAAAGTATCGTACAAGTTAAACTTTTTCAGATTGTTGGTCGTTCTTGGATGAATCGCAAAAACAACTTTGCGGTGTTGTGCCGCATCTTTTACAATTTGAATGATATCTCGTAAGCCTTTTTCGTGATCAACGTTATGTGGACGATGCATCGTCATTAAAATATAATCCTTCGCACGAACGCCTAGCGTTTCTAGTACTTTAGATGCTGCCGCTTTCTGTCTGAAATGAAAAAGCGAATCAATCATGACATTACCGACAAAAAATACTTTTTCATCCGGTACGCCTTCTTTTGCTAAATTGACCAAACCACTATGTTCGGTGATAAACAAATAATTAGAAATTGCGTCGGTGATGATTCGGTTAACTTCCTCTGGCATCTTCCGGTCTCCACTTCTCAAGCCTGCCTCTACGTGTGCGACTTGAATACCCATTTTTACCGCTACGATGCTACAAGCAGCCGTTGCATTGACGTCTCCGACAACCAAGACTAAATCCGGTTGTTCCGCTTTGACTACTTCCTCAAATTTGAGCATCACATTCGCTTTTTGGTGCGTATGCGAACCGCCGCCAATACCGAGGTAATAATCTGGTTTAGGTAGCGCCAATTGATTGAAAAAAATGTCACTCATTTTTTCATCATAGTGCTGCCCAGTATGTATGATTTTAGAATCAATTTTTCCCGTCTTGACGAAAGCCCGGTGAAGTGGAGCGATTTTCATAAAGTTGGGACGAGCGCCAACTACGTTTAGTATTTTTATTTTCTTCATAATATTAATCTAGCGTTCAACTATGATGTGGTATGTATCTTCTGTTGAGGTTTAATTTTTTTTCATAACTGTAATCATTACGATTTTCAGTTGTTCTAAACCTAAAATATTTACTAATTTTTCATAAACAATCCCGAAAAAATAAAAGGGAAATAGAATCCGTAAGTACTCTGGTCGACCTTCGATGAATTGCATTTTCTCTACCTCTAAATTATATTTTTTACCGTAGTGTGTTTGGTCTTTTTTGGTGTTCGCTTTGTAACGCGTTGGGAAAGTATCCTCGTAGTCTCGACCTTTTAATTTGTTATAAAATTTATGAAACCATAAAGGGGTAATGGTTGCAAACAAAGGCATATAGTGATACTTGTTCGGTGTCTTTGCGATAAAGATCCCACCCGACTTCATTACTCTTGAGATTTCTGCGAAGAACTTATCTGGATTATCTACGTGTTCTAAAACATTATCAGATACAATGAGGTCAAATTTATTATCTTCAAAAAACGGCATATCATCCGCAAGTCCTACGTAGCCTTTATCCAAAAAAGGATTTGTTTTTACTTCTTCCACGGGATCAACCCCGTGTACTTCTTTCGCCAAACCTTTAAAGTTCATTTCTGGTAAAATACCTCGTCCTGCCCCTGCGTCTAGCATTACCGTTTCTTTATTGACGTAAGGTAAGACCGTTTGTCGTAACATTTTATCATCCCAGAAAGATTCGTGCTTGGGGTAGAAGGTTTCATCGATCCAAGAAACGATACTTTTATTTAAGCTGCTCAGCATTGTTTTTTACGTTAGAGGTTGTTAATAGTGATTTTGATTTTATTGCTACCAAAGCGTTGAATTCTGCTAATGCACTTTCCAATTCAAAAGTGGCACTAGTTGTTTTTTGCCTCACCATTTGGGTAATGAAGAGCATCAATAAAGTAGAACATTCTACTTCACTCCAGTCTCGATTTTCTGTTTCAAAAGGCTGAAGGATAGCTCTTTTATGACCAACGTCTTTGGGCCAAAATTTCTTTTTGATTAATTTATCTTGTTTCCAAATTGTCAGTTCTCTAAAGTCGCTAACTTTAGCGATAACATTTTGGTATTGAAAATTCACTGTCTCATTGATGCCTTCAAAAGGTTCTGACCGAGCACTTAACATAATCGAAATTAAGTCTCCTTGGTCGGAAGTCATCGTGATATTCATATTATCATCAGGTTCTTCTAAGTTACTGTAAGCAACTTGAACTTGGAGTTGCTTCGGCAAATTTCGCCAAGCTAAAATGTGAATGGCCAAATCAATCCAGTGCCCCACATTACCACAAACTCGAGTTCCTTCTTCTGGCCTACGATACCAATGATCATCCGACAATTGGTGACCACTAATAAAAAAGTTCATGCTAAAAGCAGCATCTTTTTGCTTGATGGTATTTTGATCGAGTGCCGTATAAATTTTTCGGACTGCCTGAGCATACGGTCGATTGTATCCCGCAAATAAAGTCGCTTGATACTTTCGTTTATGCGCAATGAGTGATACGAATTGTTCTTCCGTTACCGAAATGGGTTTTTCAAGATATATCGTTTTAAGCCCATGCTTCATTGCTTCAATAGCATAAGGCGTATGCGTAGCGTGATTAGACGCGATGTATAAGATTTCTAATTTTGGATTAGATAATAATGCCTCAACGGAAGGCGCTACTTTTTCAAATCTAAAATAGTGCGCCAACGATTTAGCATTATCCGCATCAATATCATAGCAATTAAGAAAAATCAGTCCTTTCGTTTTTCGAATAAAGAAACCAATTGTACTAAAAGCAAATTGTCCACAACCAATGATGGACACCTTTGGTTTACCTTTAAACCCGTAAGAGCGCAACAATGGATGTCGCAACCGACCACTCGCTTTATTGATCGACCTTCCGATGCCGTAGAGCGATCGAAAACGAAGCATTTTTTTAATTAGTTGTTTTTTAGATAGAGACTCCAGTGCCATTTTTTATCGTTATGCCCGCTAAATCTTGATACAATTGTGCATGCTTCCGTACACAGACTTCGATGTCAAAAAAGTCTATTGCGGTACGTCTTGCATTTTCTCCTAATGTTTTTCTTTGTGCTGCATCATCGACGAGTACGCGTATTGCTTTTGCCAAAGCTTCCGGATTTTTCGTTGGTACGACTAGCCCACAATGATGCTGTGCAAAAATTGCAGCGACGTCACCTACGTCGGTTGATACCGTTGGTTTTGCCATTGCTAATGCTTCCCAAACGGAAATGGGTGACGCTTCGTAATCTGAGGGACAGACGTAAATATCTGATGCTGCCAGTAATTCTTTCACATCTCTCCGCTCTCCCAAGAAATGCAAATTCTTGATACCAAGTGCTTTTTGCTCGTCGAGTAACTTTTGGGTAAACTCTTTTAAGTTGTCCAGCATTTTTCCGACAACGTAGAAGTTTACTTTTTTATCCGTTAATTGATTTAAAATACCAATTGCAGGAATTAGCGTATCGTAACCTTTGATCGTATTTAAGTGACCCACTGTCAAGATATTAATACTACCCTTTCGATCAATCGTAGGAGAAGCAGCCGTAGTCGCCGGATTAAAGTCTACCGTTCGAATTGGTGCTTGAATAATATTCTTATCCGTCGCTTCAATATTCGGTTGATAATAATGTAAAGCCCGTTCACTAGCTCCCAAGAAAAAATCTCCGAAGAGCTTTGCCGTTACTTTGTAGAGCGCCATGACTAAACCCGTAAAGTGCGTATCGTTCATGTGCCAGACGCAGCGCGTGCCCGTAAGCTTTGCAGCAATGACTCCTTTGATTTGCCAAGCGCCATTACAATGTACCAAATTTGGTTTTTCCTTGCGAATTACTTTAATAATGGCAAAAAGTTCAAAGAAAAAGTAAAAGATAAATTTGAAAAGTTCTGTCGGATTTTTAGTCAATCGATGTAAAGAAAGGGCATAAAATTTAATGCCTTGTGCTTTGAGTAAACCTTGAAACCGTTCCGCATTTTCTTTTGGACAAATTACAACTGTTTCGATATCGTAAGCTTTCAAGCCTTCTGCTACTTCGGTAATCCTTTTTTGTGGACCACCAAAACGACCTTCTTCCGTAATATTAATGACTTTCAGCGCTGACATATGCTTTGATCCAGTTGTGATCATTTTCGTATCCTGCTTTAATTAATTCTTTTCCAGCGTAGTGCGCGAACATCTCGCAAGCTTCCTTGGTGAAATTATTTTTCCAATCGCCAGCAATTCCTTTTCTCAAGAAACTTTTCTTATTTTCTTCTCCCTGCTTTCGCTTCGCTAATTTTTTAAAACTATATTTTTCGACGATTGCTTGAAGTTCCGCTTTAGGAAGTTTGGGTTTACCCAAAAAACTAATTGTACGCTCCAATTCATGCGCAGCATCTTTGAGTAAATCTTCGTATTTCACAATACAAACCTGTGGTTGATCATAATACGAATTTACTCCTTCGCTCCAGTTGAAGTGGGTTCGTCCTTCCGCAAAGCCTTCAAACATATATTGAATAAAGGCGGGCATATTCGTTTGAATATCATCGTAATTTTCAAAGTTAACTTTAGCGCGATGCTTAGCGATACTGTAGGGAGGATTTCGATCATTTTCAAATAAGAAATGATAATACGCCGAAACCATCACGTCCCGTCCGTCCCGCATGATCGCAATCATTTTTCCAAAGTTCGGGTTATATAAATGATGCCCGTGCATGATACAACTTTCAAACTTGGGAGACTTATTCCTAGGAAAAGGAATCTGCAAGGCGTCCGAAGTCATCTGGGCAAACCAAGAACCACCAGATTTAGGAAACTCCGAGATTAATACGAGCCCGAGTCTTTTGTTCAGTAAGTGCCACATGGCGAGCCGCTTCACCGCGGCTACTCTAATCTGAAAATGAGACCTTTTATCTTTCATTTTCTTTCAATATTTTTTTATAAAACTGTAATCTTTCTTTTGCTAAATTGGCGACGGAAAAGGCTTGAATGTAAGCTTGTCCTTGCACTTTTCGGGTTCGATAAAGTTCCTGTCCTTGGCTAATGTCCTGAATCTTCGTTTTAAGTTCTTCTGCATTGCCTGGCTCGAAGAAAAAACTTATTGCTCCCGTTGGGTCTACTATTTTGGTGCCCGCGATATGACTACAAAGTACTAAGGCACCCGCTGCAATGGCTTCTTTCATGACGCGCGGTGACCCTTCAAAAAAAGAAGGTAAGATAAACAAATCAGCGTGTTGATAGTAAGCGATTAATTCTTCCTGCGGTACTTTAGGAATGAGCGTTATTTTATCTTTTAAATTATACTGGTCCAACATACTATTGAACCAAGTTTGATCATTATTAGGAATGCCACCAATCATTGTCAATTGGTATTTATTCGGATCAGCCGCTTCCAGTAGACTAAAGGATTTCAGTAAAGTACCGATACCTTTGGCTGGATATATTTTCCCTGCGTAGAGTAACTGAATGCGAGTTGCCGTATCTTTCATTTGAGGAGGCGCAGGCTTTTCTATCGCGAATCGCTCCGGTAAGATACAAGTGTTCATCACGTAGCGTTGTTTAAAGCGAAAAATGCTACTCAATTCGTTGGCCGCTTCGGAAGAATTGCCGATAATAATATTTGCGCCAAAAACAGAAACAAAGCGATACAATAACGGCTTAAAACGAGACTTAATGATCTTCCACTTTTGTGCGCTTGTGATAAACTCCCTACCATTCGGATCAATTGTCCAGCCACGACTACTAAAGAATGCATATTCGCCGCTGTATAAGGAGCAGATTCTCGGCATTTTTCCACGCAACATGACCTTGCTCATTGCACTTACCATTCCTACTCCGTGTTCGTGCAAGATAAACTGTGTCTTTGGATACGATTGAATAATTTCTTTCAATTGCTCAAAAGCCCAAGACCAAAAATTATTTGCCCGCAACGTTTTTTCGGGTGTTTTTACTAAACAATACTTAGGATTGTTATTGGCTACTTTCCCATTGGTCAAGATTAAGTGTGGTAAATCCTCTGTTCCAATCTGTGTCAACAAATAGCAACGGTCAAAGTAGCTTTGTGGATTATTAATAACACTAACCAAGCCGTAGTTCGTCTCTTTTAAAATATCCAATAGCTTAAGGTTTCGTTTTAACAAACTGATTAAAAACCGCTACAATCCAAGGCGTAATCAAGTAAAGAATAATACTATTAAAAACTACCACGCGAACCAAGCCGCCCGAATCATTCCGAATAGCCAAAAACATGGTTGTGATAAAGATCAAAATAATGCTCATCTGGCGACTATCAATTTGACTCGCGGTACTGAGTTTATACCATAAGAAATGTAAGAAAAATCCAAAGAAACCAAAAACAAATAAAATCCCTAAACTATCGAATTGCAGATAAGCCTCCATTAATTGTAGATAGCCATAGCCTACGTCACTATATTTATTATAATGAAAAGTAAACCAAGCCGTCGGGGAAGGTGTAATCCCACTGGTTTTTTTCGAGAAATTAAAGCCAAAGAGCAAGCCACCAAAAGGGATGGCATTGATGAAAGGTTTGACGTAATCATAACCATAGCGATAACTTTCCTTTTGGGGGACAATTTTTAAGGTACCTCCGATGGATTGAATAGAGATCGATGTTTCTAAAAAAGCATTGACTAAAAAACTATGCTCTGATGATTCATCGCTTTCGATAAAGGTCGCTAAAGTCCAATTTTGAATCGGAACTTGCCGCGTTGTTCGTACTGCTTGCAACAAAAAGAGTAGCATAAACAAACCGATCACATTTCGCACTTTAATCAGTCGGCGAAAATCTAACCAGCCACGGATCGACATGAATAACACAATTGCTAAAAACATCTGAACAAGTGTTCCTCTATCTCCTACCAATAAGACGATCGCCATCGCAGGCAAAACGAAAAATAAAGCATTTCTAAAATCTCGTTTTGTATTAGACGACGCCACTAAGAAAATACTTCCCCAAGGGATAAACCAAACGAAAGAAGCGCCTAATAAACGATTATTATTGATGGTAGAAAAGTAGAAATCACTATAGCCTCCTTTAAACATTAAGGCTAAGCCTCCACCTTGTAAGGTATCCAAACCGATAATCCCAAAAGCTAGGAGCACGAAAAAATAGCCTGTCAGTCGGGTGCTCTTTACTCCTTTCAAAGGTGCTGAGGACTCCGGTCTTTGTTTACGCACTGGAAATAAAAGGATACCCAAAAAGAGCGAACAAAAGCCCAGTAAAATCAGCACAACAGATTCTTCAAAATAGCCTACATCGTCGATAAACCACACTAAAAACATGTCTTCTCCCAATAATAAGTACAAAGGAAATAGCACGGCTAAAAAAGCAGTCGACATCATGTAGTAAATCGAAGGAAATGAAATTATATTCATTTTTGCAACACCGACTAAAAGCAGATAGTTGACAAAGATGAACCCGATACTAAACCAGCAACTTTGGTCTCGATCCAAATAAGGAAGTGGTTCTCTGTACCAACCTAGATAAGCTAAATAAGCGGCAATGATTAAGTACAGGTATATTAAAATAGCTTTCACGGTACTTTTCCTTAATCCTTTTTAAAACGAATAGAATGTCGTTGTGGATGCTTCGTAATTTGTTGTTGCTTTTTTCGGTGGATATTTTTGTATTGATTGTCTACTTTTACATTTTGATACGTAGCTAGGTTATTATTATCGTTCAGGACGACGCCGTAACTAAAGCCACTAATTACATTATTCAGTAGCACTAGGTTCTTGATAATTCCTTTTGATCTTACATTAATGGCGTAGGAAGACTTATCTTTTTGTTCGGTCAATTTATTTTCAATCGTATTCTCTTCGATCACGATATTTTCGGTATCGCCGTTGGTCAAACAAGCAATACCAAAAACGTAAGTAGGAGTACTCGTAATCTCTGGGGTAAATTTTATTTCGTTTTGTTTAACCGTTACATTATTTGTTTGTTGCATGATTGCAATTCCCTGTACCGCAGATTTTCCTTTTCTCGACAAACAATGTTGTAGTTGGTGGATTTTATTACCTACAATTGTAAAACCACCCGTATAATTTTTTCCTTTGACCAACTGTCCACTCCTTAGCTCTATTCCATTGGTGACATTTTTGATCGTATTGTTTCTTACTGTTTGGTTTGTTCCCGTAACCGTAATTCCTGTAATATTTTTTTTAGCTCGTAAGTGATACTCGTTGGTATAACTAATTTTGTTACCCTCAATCAATACATTGTCTCCCGATGGCGTACCCGGAGTAGTGTATGCATGATTTTTGGCCAGCCCTTTATTAATGATTGCCGCTTCTCCTTCTCCTGCATCGATTAAAGTATTTCGTAAAATTTTAGTATTGCTTGCCTTGATATAAATTCCGTGAGAATCTTTATCGCTGATGTGTGTAGAGCACAAATTACTAATCTGATTATCGCTAATCACTACTTCGCTGGCACCGTGGACGATAATTCCACAAGCTTTATCGACAAAATTAAAATTATCAATCGTATTAAATTGTACTTTGACATTGGTCGCTCTCGAAAAGTTCGTTCCTCCTCCAATTTCAATGACAGCACTTTTATGCTTAAGTTTTTGGGTATTGAAAAATCGATTTTTGCTAATTTCAACCTGATTTAAGTGTAGGTTTCGAATTTCAATTATGGGACCAATACAATTTTTAAAAACTGAATTTTTGATGCTAATGGGACCAACCTTTTTGACTTCTTTGTTATTTAATCCTGCAAACACCAAACTCTGACAATTTTCAAGTTGGATGCTATCAATGTCAAGTTGGTAACTAATATCTCTTTTCCCCGCTTTGAGTACACAGGCAAAATTTTTGAAGCTAACATTTTTAAACTGGATATTAGCGTTATTTTTTAATTCAAATAAATTACTCTTTCCATTCCCTCGAATGGTTCCCCCGCCTTCGATCCGTAATACTCGATCAATGGGATAGAAACCTGTTTTAAGTTGTAAACTCAGCTCTTCTGGAATATAAAGCGTAGTTCCTTGTGCCAAACATTCTTCTAGGTATTTACCAAAAGCAAGGTCATCATTTCCACGCATAATGCTCAGCAATTGGCGCAAACGATTGGTGGAGTCTGTCGTCACTTTTTGACTAGGTTTACATTGTCCAAAGAAAATTGGAAGCAAAAATAAAAGATAAAATAGTGGAGATAATTTCAAGATAAACTTACTTAAAGTTAAAAAAACGTTTTAGCATTAATTCAGGAAGCAGTTTAATTTTTAAATGGCGCTTCACCACAATAGATAAGATTGTTCCGCGAACACCAATGGCAACCGCTGTACCAATAGCAGCACCTATAATTCCAAAGGCTTGAATGAGAAAAAAGTTTAGGCAGATGTTTACCAATACTGCCGTAAAGTTAATCGCAAAAACAAACTTTTCTTTCCCCGTTAAGGAAAGCATGTAGGACACCGGACCCAAAATTGTAAGAAAGATTTTTGAGCCAACTAGAATTAGCATGGGAATGTAAGCTTCGACATAAGACTCACCAAAAATCGATAATATAAATTTCCCTAAAAAAACGGCGCCTATGACAAACGTGACAGCATACAAAGCTAAAAAGGGAACGTATTCCGCTAAGGTTTTTTCTATTTCCTCTACTTTATTATTGTAAAATAATTTAGAAATCCTTGGTGCTAATAAAAAATTAACCGCCGTCACACCAATCGTTGAAATCGCTGAAATTTTCACCCCGATGGAATAAATTCCGATCTGTTCAGGTGTAGAAAAAAGGCCTAACATAAAAATATCCGTATCAGATAACCAATACTGAATATTATCAATAATCGCTAACCAAATTGTTACCTTAAGCCATTCCGAGGGTTTAAAACTCGGCTTTACACGAAAGAAATCACGAATCGGGGTATTCTTCAAAAAGAAAAGTGAAGAAAAGCAAACTATCGTAATCGCTAAGATATAAAGATGTGCGATGCGCTCGAAGGAATCTGCCGTTTGATAAAAGCAGCACAACAGTACACAAAATAAAATAGGTAGAAAAATCGACTTATGAATAATCGAATAACTAACCTTATTAAAGTTTTGATACAGGTAAGCGTTATAATCAATGATTGCTTTAAACGGTAGCGCAAGCAAGAAAGTATAAATAATATAAAAATTACTCTCTTGCAAGGCCTCAAACTGCAGCAATACTTTCAGCCCTAGCAAAACCAATAAAGCCGTCAGAATAATTAAGCTAATCGAAAAAACAAGATAACCAATGACGTTACCGTAAGCTTTTTGGTTAATTTCTTCCGGCAAAAATCGCAACACACCAACGTCTAAACCCAATTTAGCAACTAAGGTAAAAATCGTTAACATACTCAAGCCGAAAGCGTAGTAACCGTATTTCGTCTCTCCCATCCACTGGGTAAAAAAGTAATGCGATAATAATCCTACTAGAATAGCAGCCATCTGTAAAACAAGCGTGGTGCTCAACTTAGAATTAATTAGTTTTTTTACGAAGGGTAGCGACATTGAGAACTCAATGGTTTATCTCGGGTATCATGAGTTTAGTAGAAATCGGTTGGCTTAAAAGGCTTAGCTGGCTGGTTGAGCTACTTTTTTGGGTAGCAACAAGAAATCTTCTAGTCCACCGCCATTCTTCAAATCATCTAATGGCAATACTTCGTAGTTCATTTCTTTGCAAAGCGCTAGACACTTATCTCTGATTCCTTTTACGTGTCTTTCGTGCGTTGCTAAAAGTAGTACGGGACTATATTTTTCGATGGTTGCTCTTGCACCGAGTAGTACATCATACTCTGCCCCTTCCACGTCAATTTTGATCACGTTTGGTGGCAAAATTGATTTTTCATGCAAGCAAACGTTGTCGATACTGTTTCCTTCAATCGTGTAAGCATCAATGCTCTCGTTGTAGTTCTTGGATTCGCTGATGTAAGTATTTCCTACTTTACTCGCATGATCCGTAAAAGTCAATTCCCGTTTTTGATCCGTAATCGCAATATTCATAGGAATAACATTCGTCACATTATTCTCTTTAATGTGTGTTTTTAGAATATTAAAAACCGGGCGGGAAGGTTCAAAGGCATAAATTTTATTATTGGTTTTCCGCGAAAACGCCAAAGAAAAATAGCCTGCATTCGCCCCCAAGTCATAAATGATATCATTGGGAGAAATATGCTCAGAAATTTTTTCAATCGCATCTTCTTCGTAAGTTCCGAAAAGGTAATCATTACCAAATCCAATTCGATATTTAAACCCTTTATTTCGACCACTTTTGATTTTATAGAAAAGTTTGTCACCAAGACCGAGCGTTCTTAAAATCTTAAAGTATATTCTTAAAAAAAGTATTTGCATTAGGAATTAATTATGAAGGTATTTTAAATAAAAAAATGAAATCGCGGCTAAGCGCTGCTCCTACTTATTACAAGGTATTACAAGGAAGATTTAGGCTCATGATCTAAAATCTTAAGTACTCGTTCTTTAAAAGGTACGTTAAAGTCGAGTTCTTCCTGGCTAACGTAGTGTTCCAAAGCCCGCGCTTCGTAATCTTTGTATTGTCCAATAATTTTAGCGGGATTCCCACCAATGATCACCCCGTCTGGAACTGATTTGGTTACTACCGATCCTGCGGCGACGATGACTCGGTTTCCAATATGCACGCCTGGCATCAGGATGGAATCAACACCAATAAAAACATCATTACCAATAATGACTTTTTTATGTAAATGTCTTCTTCCTTTTTCATCGCGAATGAGCCAAGTAGCACCATCGTGCGTGAGTAACCGAACGCCGTTGGTAACGGTTACACGATCTCCAATTTCAATGAGAAAAGGATCTGAACCAAATTTTGTGGTAAGGATTCTACTGTTATTGCCTACTTTAACGCCAAGCGTTCGTGCATAAGCAACCCAATCTTTTTTTATTCGAATGTAGTACAGTGCAATCAACTTCCGTTTTATGGTAGAGACTATTTTTTTCATGCCTGTTGATAAAGTAGCTGGCTAATTAGCGCCTGTAGTTTAAACTTTAGATGGCTCTACAAACCACTGAATAGTTTGCTTCAAGCCTTCTTTCAATTCGTATTCACAATTCCAACCTAGAACTTTTTTTGCTTTGCGCGTATCCGAAAAATTACGCATTACATCTCCGAGTCGCTTGGGACCGTGTTTGATTTCAACGCCATCAATACCACAAGCTTTCATCGCATCAACCAGTGCTTCGGTGACTTCAAGTACTGTGGTTTCCTTATTGGTTGCAATTTGGAAAATTTCTCCACCAATACCTGCTTTCGTAGCACCGAGCCAGATCGCATTCGTGAGGTCTTTTGTAAAAATGAAATCGCGGGTTTGCGTTCCATCACCATAGATTTCCAAGGTTTCTCCCTGCATAGCTTGGCGAATAAATTTAGCGACGACACTACTTTTGTGCGTAGAACCTGGACCGTAGATATTACCAAAGCGTAAGGCTACCGTCTCGACTTTAAACGTCTGGTAGTAAGCAGAACAATAAGCTTCTCCAGCTAATTTACTCGCGCCGTAAGGAGAAACGGGATGGCAAGCTAACTCTTCGTGAATCGGCGGAATACACTCCCCGATCGGTGCTCCACTAGAAGCAAAAACAAAGCGCTTAATCCCATGCTTGCGACAAGCCTCCAAATAATTGAACGTACCAATTACATTCGTTGTACAATCCATTCGAGGATGTTCTACCGATGGACCAACGCCGGTGTTGGCTGCTAGGTGAATAATGACGTCGGCACCTTCCGTTATTTCAACCGCTAAGTCCGCATTCATAATATCTCCTTCGATGATTTGCAAAGGATGTTCCCAATTCAAGGCTGCTGTGTTGGGAACAACTTCAAAATCATCCGTGGCGTATTCCAGATCCGAAGGTTTCCCTACGGAAAAATTATCGACTACTCTAATGGTAATCCCTGTGTGTTGGTGCAGCAGCTCCTTGATCAAATTTCGACCAATAAAGCCACAGCCACCCGTTATTAACCAATTCATTATTTACTCCATTTTACCCGAGGAAAGATCTTAGTTTCGTCGATATTATCTTTATAATTCATTACAAATTTCATCATATTCGCTAAGACTTCCGTTGTCATATAGTTCGGTTCTAACCCGAGATCAATCAGGCCAGTATGCTTAGGATTGTAGTAATGTTCTTCCGCTTCTCTCCGTGGATTTTCAATAGATTTGATTGCGACGTCGATCCCTAAGGTTTTTCCTGCTTTTTGAATATTTTCGGCCAATTCGTTAACCGTAAAGGTCTCCGTTAATTGGTTATAAATTTTCAATTCTCGCTTGTCTGCTGGATTGTGTAATGCTAAGTCAATACATTGCAAAGTATCTTTCAAATTGAGGTAACCTCTAATTTGTCCACCTTTACCGTATACCGTCAAGGGTACGCCCGCTACTGCTTGTACCAAAAATCTATTTACGACAGTTCCAAAAATATCATCGTAATGGAAGTTAGGCAATAAGCGATCATCTAAATCTGATTCTTTAGTAGAAAGCCCATAAACAGGCCCTTGCATCAAATCCGTTACACGTAAGTCAAAAGTACGCACGTAGAACCAAAGTAAATCCGTATCCAAAACCTTAGTCGTGTGATACAAACTACCCGCTGCACGTGGGAATAAGAATTTATCTTTTCTACCTTTGTGCTCGATATCCAACCATCCTTCTTCGATGTCGATGTTAGGCGTACCATATTCGCCCATCGTTCCTAATTTTACGATGTGGCATTCTGGCTTATTTTTCAAAATCGCCCAAATCAAATTGTGGGTTACTTCGAGATTATTTTTAAGCGTGTAATGTGCTTCTTCGTAACCTTTCAAAGAGTACGGTGCAGAAGGTTGTTCTGCATAGTGTACTACTGCGTCAGGTTGAAAAGACTTGATGTGTCCTTCGAGGAAACTAAAATTTTTCAAATCGCCGATCGCCACTTGAATTTTTTTGCCCGTCAAAGATTCAAAAATTCTTGCTCGATCTTCGAGGTTAGGATTTTGAATTAAACCTTCCGAAGAAGACTGCATGGCGATGGTTCGTCGAGAGTAATTGTCAATGGTTAAGACTTCGTGGCCTTTGGCTGCCAAGTCCATGGAAGTTGGCCAACCTAGGTAGCCATCACCCCCCAATATGATGATTTTCATAATCGTAAATTAGCTTATTATTAATTAAATAGGTTTTTAGTTCGTCCAAGTTCATGGAAGGTTCTAAGTCAGAGCGATAAATTTTGCTGACTGGTTTTTGTTCCACTCCGTTGAAGGTATATTCGATATTTTTGTAGACTGATTTGAAGGCGGGCAAGACGGCGAAGAAGTCTTCGATTTCAACGGTTCTGCGTATTTCCTCTTCGTTGATTAATTCTTCGTAAAGTTTTTCTCCCGCTTTTGCACCAATAATTTTGATATTAATATCCCGGTAGATTTTTTCTTTCTCCTTGATGATATCAATCATGGCGTTAGCCAAGTCTTTAATCTGGATAATAGGCATTTTGGTAACAAAAACTTCTCCTCCGTGTGCGAGGAAAACAGATCGTAAAACCAGTTTGGCTGATTCAGAGATCGTCATTACAAAGCGACTCATGCCTTCATCCGTTAGCGTAACGGTGTCTCCTTCTTGAATTTGTTTTTTAAATAAAGGAATCACTGAGCCATTTGAGCCTAGTACATTTCCAAAACGCGTAGAGGCGAAGATTGGGAATTTCCCTTTTTTAGAAGCATTGGCAGCAGTCATTAGACGCTCTCCCATCAACTTAGAAGTTCCCATCACGTTGGTAGGATTAACCGCTTTGTCGGAAGAAGTAAAAATAACTCTTTCTACATCAGATTCTAAGGCTACGTCAATAATCGTTTGCGTACCAATAATATTGGTTCGTACTGCTTCGGAAGGAGACTTTTCACAAAGGATAACATGCTTTCGCGCCGCAGCGTGTAAAACGATATCGATACCTTTGAATAAACGTCGTAATTCTGATTTGTTGGTAATATCACAGAGGTAAAAATTGACGTCGTCGTCATTTCGATAAGGCTGGGTAGCGAAGAAAAGTTCGCTTTCATTGCTATCAATACCGATGATAGATTTAGCACCTAACTCCACCAATTGTTTTAATAACTCGGAACCAACTGTACCGCAAACTCCTGTAATTAAAACTCGTTTGTCTGACCAAGGATTCATACAATAATTTTAAAATTCATGAAATGAGAAGAAGTAAACTCAGGGGTAGTGTCGCTTAGCTTGGGTTCGAGATGATTTTTCGAAGCAAGCGATTGAGTCTTCCTCTTGATCTCTTATTTTATAGTAATTCGGCATGGCGTAAATCGTAAGGGTATTTGTTAACGTTACGACTGCGCGAGCTGATTTGGATTTGTCCGGAGCGAAGATTGTATATGATATCTAACTGTCTAGTAATATTTACTTTCCAATGCGCTCAACTTCTGTTTATTTGACCTGTAATTTATCTTTTTGCATTTGAGCTTCGTACCATTGGTAAGAAATTTCCAATGCCTTTTTCACTTTAAAAAGTGGATCGTAGCCCATCAATGATTTTGCTTTAGAGATATTGGCTAAGCTATGTTTAACGTCACCGATTCGACTCGCCGTATGATTGGCCGGAACATCAGAATTAGCGATTTCCTGAATCAACCGATACAATTCGTTAATCGTAATTCTTTCCCCGACGGCAATGTTATACACTTGATTAACGGCATCTTCATTATCGGTAAAGAGGGCGCGGATATTTGCTTGCACCGCATTGGCTACAAAAGTAAAATCTCGACTTTGTTCTCCATCTCCGTGAATCGTTGGTGCCGTTTTTTCGATCGCTGCTTTAAAAAATAAAGGGATCACCGCTGCGTAGGCACCATTTGGATCTTGCTTAGGACCGAAGACGTTAAAGTATCGGAGACCGATAAATTCAAAGTCGTAGGTTTTAGAAAAAACGTCCGCGTAGATTTCGTTCACTAATTTCGTTACGGCGTAAGGAGAAAGTGGTTTACCAATCTGATCTTCTACTTTGGGTAAGGTAGGACTATCACCGTAAGTAGAAGAGGACGCTGCAAAAACGACCCGTTTAATTTTTTGTTTGACCGCTGCGTAGAAAATATTCAAGGTACCATCAGTATTCACCGCATTAGATAACAAAGGATCTTTGATCGACCGAGGTACGGAACCCAACGCTGCCTGATGTGCAATCGCATCGATATCACTACAAGCTGCGAGACATTGCGAGAAATCGCGAATATCTCCGTGAAAAAATTCAAAATCCTCTCGATCCTTAAAATCTTCCAGGTTTTTCAGGTGACCGGTGCTTAAATCGTCCAGCACGCGTACGAAACTCACTCGATCATCTTGGAGTAGTGCTTCTACTAAATTGGAACCAATAAATCCCGCTCCACCCGTAACTAAAATTCGCATAGTATTATAATCTTTGGTCAATAATAGAAGTATCAAGTACTCCTTTTACATCGTAAATAATCGCTGAATCTTTTTTGAATGTTGTTAAATCCATTGCCATAAATTCTGCGTGAGAGACCGCTAGGATAATTGCGTCGTAGTGCCCCAATTTAATTTCTTCCGTTTTGGTAAGGATTGGAATATCGAATTCGTGTTGTACCTCTTCGCTACTTGCCCAAGGATCGTATACATCAATATTAACACTATAAGTAACCAATTCTCGGTAAATATCAATTGCCCGTGTATTTCTAATGTCAGGACAATTTTCTTTAAAAGTAATACCAAGCATCAAGACGTTGGCTTGCTTTACCGAAATTCCTTTTTTAATCATTAACTTAATTACTTCTCCGGCGACGTAGTTGCCCATAGAATCATTCAAGCGTCTGCCGGATAAAATAATCTCTGGGTGATAACCAACTTCTTGGGCTTTTTGCGCTAAGTAATAAGGATCGACACCGATACAGTGACCGCCGACTAATCCGGGACGGAAATTAAGGAAATTCCACTTGGTGCCTGCTGCCGCTAAAACTTCATGCGTATCAATTCCCATGAGGTTAAAAATTTTGGCGAGTTCGTTAACGAAGGCAATATTAATATCTCGTTGACTATTTTCAATTACTTTGGCCGCTTCGGCTACTTTGATTGAGCTCGCTTTGAAGGTTCCTGCAGTAATGACGCTTTTATATAGTTGGTCAATAAACTCTGCTGCTTCCGGTGTAGAACCAGAAGTAACTTTTAAAATTTTGGCGACGGTATGTTCTTTATCTCCGGGGTTGATTCGTTCTGGACTATAGCCTACGTAGAAGTCTTCATTAAAGCTAAGGCCTGACATTTTTTCTAAAATTGGAATACACTCTTCTTCCGTCAATCCGGGATAAACAGTTGATTCATAAATCACGTAGTCTCCTTTCTTCAAGACTTTCCCTACCGATTCACTTGACTTTTGTAAGGGCACCAAGATCGGGCGATTATACTTATCCGTAGGTGTAGGTACCGTAACGATGTAGACATTACAATCTTCAATTCCTCCAACGTTAGTTGTAACGTACAGCCCACTTTTCCCTTCCGGAGAATCTTTAGAAATTACTTTTTTGAGTAAGTCATTTTCTACTTCGAGTGTTTTATCGAAAGCATTGGATAACTCCGAAACCCTTTCGGCGTTGATATCAAAGCCAACCGTCGGATACTGTTTCGCAAATTCTACGGCTAGGGGAAGACCGACGTAACCTAAGCCAATGACAGCAATCTTTTTGACTTCTTTTTTGAGGTTAATGGCTTTTTCTCCTACACTAAGTGTTGCATTATTCTCCATCATATTTCTTTGTTTCTAAATTTCAAAATTTAATAATTAGGCAATTGATTCGTTTTGGTTACTGCGTGGTAAGATTCGTTGTTGAGTAACTATGGAAGTTATTGTGAAACAACTTCAATTATATAATCATGCCCGCGCCAACAGTTTCGTTGGTGCCTTCGTCTACTAGGATAATGCTTCCTGTAATTCGGTTTTTGCGGTAAGCATCTACGAAGAGTGGTTTGGTGGTACGAATAACGACTCTAGCAATATCGTTCATTTTAATCTCCTTATTTTCAATATCTCGATGTAAGGTATTAATGTTAAGTCGGTAGCGAATATCTTTAATAATACAACGGGCTTCTTGCGTAGTATGTCGAACCGTATACTTGCCCTTCAACTGTAATGGTCGATCAATAAACCAACACACCATCAATTCGATATCCTGTTCTACGCGTGGTTGGTTATTTTCTCTAACCAACATATCTCCGCGGCTAACATCTACATCATCTTCTAATAAAATGGTGACCGACTGTGGTGGAAAAGCTTCGGGTACTTCCCCGTCGATGGTATCAATTTTTGCAATTTTGGAGGTGAAGCCAGATGGTAAAATCACCACCTTATCCCCTTTTTTCATGATGCCTCCTGCGACGCGACCAGCGTAACCTCGGTAGTCGTGAAACTCATCGGTATTGGGTCGGATTACGTATTGCACTGGAAAACGAACATCAATAAAATTATGATCACTCGCGATGTGTACATTTTCAAGATAATACATCAAGGTTGGTCCTTCGTACCAACGCGTATTTTCTGAGCGATGAACAACGTTATCTCCATTCAAGGCAGAAATTGGAATAAAATGTACATCTTTTACATCGAGCTTCGCTGCGAATTTTTCAAAATCACTTTTTACTTTATCGTATACTTCTTGGCTGTAGTCCACTAAGTCCATTTTATTGATACAAACAACCAAGTGAGGAATTTGTAATAAAGAAGCGATCGTTGCGTGTCGACGAGTTTGTTCCACTACGCCATTTCGAGCATCTACTAAAACCAATGCTGCGTTGGCCGTAGAAGCGCCAGTTACCATGTTACGAGTATACTGAATATGGCCTGGTGTATCGGCGATAATAAATTTTCGTTTAGGCGTAGAGAAGTAACGGTAAGCGACATCGATGGTAATTCCCTGTTCTCGTTCCGCTTTCAGTCCGTCGGTCAACAAGGCTAAATTCATTTCGGATTCTCCTCTTCTTAAGCTACTTGCTTCTACTGCATCTAGTTGATCTTGATATACCGATTTGCTATCGTAAAGTAATCGACCGATTAGAGTACTCTTTCCATCATCTACGCTACCTGCCGTGGTAAACCTTAAGAGTTCTGAATTTTCGTATTTGAATGCCATTGGCTAAATATTTATCTTTTGATTTTTATTACTAAAAGTATCCTAATTTCTTGCGGTCTTCCATACTCGTTTCCGTCCGCTTATCATCCGATCGTCCTCCCCTTTCGGTCAAACGAGTGATGGCGATTTCATCAATAATGGCTTCCAAGTCTGCTGCTTGCGAAGGCCAAACCCCCGTACAAGTCATATCGCCAATGGTACGACAACGCACCATCATTTCTTTGGCTACTTCGGTAGGTTTTTTCTGGATATAATCACAATCTGCGAGTAGGATACCATCTCTTTCGAAAACCATTCTTTGGTGGGCAAAATAAAGGTTTGGTAATGCGACTTCTTCCATGGCAAGGTATTGCCAAACATCTAGTTCAGTCCAGTTACTAATCGGAAAAATACGGAAATGTTCTCCGTATTCCTTTTTACCATTAAAAAGGTTCCAGAGTTCTGGTCTTTGATTTTTAGGATCCCACTGACCGAATTCATCACGGTGCGAAAAGAATCTTTCCTTGGCGCGGGCTTTTTCTTCATCTCTTCTTGCGCCGCCGAGTGCGGCATCGAATTTACCTTTTTCTAAGGCTTCGAGTAGCGCTACCGTTTGTAATCCATTTCGGCTTGCGTTAAAGCCACTTTCTTCTTTCACCTTACCTTCGTTGATTGCATCTTGGACAGAAGCTACGATTAATCTAGCGCCAGTCTCTTTGACCAGTTCATCTCGAAACTTGATCGTTTCCGGAAAATTGTGTCCAGTGTCAACGTGTAATAATGGAAAAGGAATTCTCCCGGGATAAAAAGCTTTTTGTGCCAACTTCACCATCAAAATGGAATCTTTTCCTCCCGAGAACATTAGTACTGGGTTTTCAAATTGAGCAGCAACTTCCCGTAGGATGAAGATAGACTCAGACTCCAGTTCTTTGAGATGATTTAATTGATAATTCATGATGCGTATTTTTATACGTATTTTATAATGGATAAAATATATTGATAAATTTCAGTAACCGAAGCTTCTATACTAAGCGCACCAGTATCGATCCGGAGCGCGGGTTGTGGAGGAGCTTCATAAGGAGAGTCGATGCCTGTAAAGTTTTTAATTTCTCCTTTCCTAGCTTTTGCGTAAAGGCCTTTGACATCGCGGGCTTCACAAACTTCCAAAGAAGCGTCGACGTAAATTTCAATAAAATCAGCTGCGCCAATAATCTCTTTCGCGAAAGCGCGAATTTCGACCGTTGGACTGATAAAAGAATTGATTGTAATTAGTCCAGAGTTTAGATAGAGTTTGGATAATTCTGCGATACGGCGGATATTTTCTTTTCGATCTTCGATGCTAAATCCAAGATTATTATTGAGTCCTGTACGTACATTATCTCCGTCGAGCACTTGTGCAAAAAAGCCTTCATTGTACAACTTGCGTTCTAGTGCCTGTGCAATTGTACTTTTACCCGATCCAGAAAGTCCCGTTAGCCAGATAACTTTCCCACGTTGCTGGAGTCGTTGTTCACGATCTTCTCTTTGTAGCAATCGGTCAAAAACAGGATGAATATTATTCATGAAAAATTAAGCATTGAAAGTGTAAGTATTGCTTTGGTTAAATGATAAGTACCAATACAAATTATTTTACTTATTAAATTTTGTCTTAGTACTTAGTGCATGAAGCTTGTTTAAAATTTCACACAAAAGCATTTTAAACTTGACTATTATTATTAATACGAAATATTTTTTCAATTGTTCCGCGCTATTTTTGCACGGCTTCGCCTTCCATAAGTCGCAACTTATGCCCCAATTAAGGATCGAAAAGACCTTTCTAAAAGCAGTTTTCAAATTAATTAAAACCTGAAGTTAACTGCTTGGTACCACTTACCTAGTACATCAATTCCTAGGTGAGTGTAATACTAATGCTTTACCCTACGAGGGAGCTTGCTCCGATTTTGCGGAGTAACCTAGCATCTATGGTGATGGCTAAGGTATAACCAATAAAATTTAAATCGACGAGTACTTGATTCTTGTTTTGTGTTTGCAAAAGTAAGCCCGTTAAACCTGTCAAATTGCCAGAGATAATTTCTACTTGATCACCAGCATGTAAGCTGATTTTGTTGATATTGACTTCGATACCTTCTCCGAGTACCCACTTCATGAGTTCTATTTCCTTTTCAGGAATAGAGATTAAGTTTTTTGAGAATTTCACAAAATTCAAAATATGCTCCGTTTCCAATACTTTGACATATTCTTGCTTGGTTATTTTCACAAAAATATAGCAACTGATCAATGGTAATTCGACGGTTCGAATTTTACGCGTATACTGTCTAACTTTTTTTTGTGTCGGTAAGTACGCACAGATACCTTTTCGTTGTAGGTATTTTAGTGCTATTTTTTCTCTTTTAAAATGAGTATATACTGCAAACCATTTAGCCTTTTCGTTGTCCAAATGATTTTCATACGCTTGTTTTACGCTCATGAATTAATCGTTTTGGACCAAAGTAGTAAAGGCTTTGGGTCATATTTATTCCAGTCAATTTCTTTGAATTCTTGTTCACTATAATTTAGATACCTAATCTTTCGTTTGACCAAGTCCTCTGCCTTATCTATTAAGTTGATGAGGTAAGCCGTATCAATATCTCCGATGAAGATGAGATCAATAATTTGGCTATCCAATCCTTTGGCAAATTCGCCGACGACGTATACTTTTTCTACATCACCAAGTCGTTCGATCACATTTTCGATAATGCGATCAAAGCCGACGTATTTGAGTAAAATGCTATGAATTTCGTTGAAGAGAGGATGGCCAACATTAGCCCTAAACATTTTTTTGTTGCCATTAAGATGTGATGACAACATTCCTGCGCGCTCTAATTTGTTGAGTTCCAATCGAATTGCATTCGTAGAATCACCAAACTCACTTTCCAGACTACGCAAATACGCAGTGGTATTGCTGTTGAGGAAAAACTTTAGGAGTAACTTGATACGCGTCTTAGATGATATTAATGTATCTAACATTTTATATATTGAGTAGCAAAACTACTCAATGTCTGTTAATTTATCAAGCGTGTGCTAGAATTATTTTAAAAAAATTAAAAAAAAACCTAACATATACATAATAGACACATAGGACTTTATTCATTCATAGCTTCTCGATAGAGTTGAAAACCAAGAATAAGACCGACGGCAACGATTGTTCCGACGATTAAACCGAGTAACAATGCTTTCAGCTTTGATTCTCCCGCAGGTTCAATGGGTGGAAAAGGCGCATCGATCAATTGTACAAAAGGCGTTTTACTCTTAAGCGTGAAGTCTGAAATTTCTAAATTTTTAGTGGCTTCGCCCAACATGGTGTATAAGATATTGACCTTAGCTTGCAACTGTAATTCCTTCAATTTAGCTTTGGCAGAAATGAGTCCGAGGCTAGAATCCTTAAAATCGGCGAGGGCGTATTCGGTTGACTGTAGAGCTCCTTTGATGGAATCTACTTTTGTTTTGACGATGGTATAGGTACTTTTTTGTTTTTCAACGCTTTTGTTAACGTAGAAATCGCTGAGGTGCTCGTAGATTATTTTTACGAATTGAATAGATAAATCTTCTGAGGTAGAATTAACCGTTAAACTCATGATCCCCGTTTCTTCCGAAATTTTGCTTTTCAAAATTGGCTCAATGCCTTTTTTAGGATTACCGATGATTTTACCGTAGATAGACTTCAATGCTTTATTTTCGTATCGCTGATACTGATCAAAATTATCGTTCACAAAATAGAAATCTTTCAACCCCGTAGTATCATCCTCCCAAGCTTCGTGGTAATCATATAAATCAATCAGGTGATTGATCATATAAGTTTCCTTATTTTTTATTTTTACCTTTTCAAACAAGCTTCTTCTAATAATTTTGAGGGTTTTGGACAGTTCCATCAATTTCTCCAAATTGTATTCGCTACCTCCCCCACCGATTCCGAAAGATCCCAAAATACTTCCAACGCCTGATAAAGCACTATCATCATCATCGTTAAGCATGAAGCTTAGTTTAGCAGGAAACGTGACGGGAGTTGTACTAGCACGATACAAAAAGATAGCTGCAATGATGGCGACAATACCAATAAACCACTTCCACTTGCGTAGCACTTCCGCGATGCCCCCTTTCACCAAAATAATTAATTCTTTGAGGCTAAATTCTTTGATCTCCTCCCGACTAGCGTTTTGTGATACTGGCTCCATGTTAATCTAATCTTTGCACTAATAAAATTAAAGTAAGGATGGCGGTCGCTTGCGTAATAGAGTCCGCGATTACTTCTCCCCAGTCAATATCTTTCTTCGGTGTTTTTTCTTTCTCTGTTTTCACGGCTTTCTTACCCACTTTAATGACAGATCCTTTCCGCACTTTGGGATACACCTTAAAGAAGACGAAATTTTTGGTTCGTTCAATTTCTCCATTCAAATGCTCTACCGTAATATTTTTATTACTACCTTGCTCCCCTACCCCAGCGGCATATTTATTAATGTACCACTTGGCACTTTTACCTTCGTAATAAGCAACATTAATTTTACCCGTTTTGATAATTTTATCCGGGTACAACTCTGAAGCTTTCGTCGCTCCAATAATCGAAACCAATTCATTCTTTTTAGGAATCTCGATAATGTCTCCTTCTTTAATAATATAGTTAAATTTAGATCTTGGATTTTCCAATACTTCCGCAAGATTCATTACAACGTAACCGACGCTATCTTGTGCTCGATATAAAGTAGCACCTTCGGGAAAAGCCTCAGGACTCAATCCACCGACTTGTTGAATGGTACTATAGATTTTTTGATTCGTATCAACTAAAGCATACTGACCTGGATATTTTACTTCTCCCCGAATGATAAAATTTCTTTGAAATTCGAAGTCTGGAACGGAACGAACCATAATTTGATCGAAAGGCTGTAAAGTAAAATCGTTGCCTGCGGTCATAAAATCTTCGTCGATGGTAATGGTTGCTGCAATCGTTTTCGTTTGTTCGTTATCTTCAATCTGCACACGAAAGATATCAATACGATTGGCCGCAGCTTGAATTTTCAATCCCCCCGCAAGCGTTAGTACATCTTTCAATTTCAGGCTTTGATCATAGCGATATTCTCCTGGCTGTCGAACGGCACCACTAACTCTAATGTAGATTTCATCCGTATAAGTTACATTGGAATAAACTTCTAAAATATCGTAAGGCTTGAGTACAAAGTTAGCGGGTGATTGCGGATTTGCCATCAACTCTTTTAGGTTGACCCGAATGTATTCTTTTTGTTTCTTATTGGTAGGATCATTTCGGTGGATATATGCGAAATCAGTGGCATCAACTCGTAAACCGCCACCTAAAATAATCGCGTCACTTACTCGAATACCTTTATCTACATCGTAAGGATGCTCGCTTGGGTTTCGAACGGCACCCCGTACCGTAATATTGGCGGCGTCAACAAATTGAGATTGACTGTAGATGATTAATTTGTCTTGTGGCGCCAAGGTAATATTGCTAGGACCAGCGGGATTCTGTAGCGCAGCGTTGATATCAACTTTAATGTATTTCACTGAATTATCTGCATTTCGCCGTTGCATATAAGCGACATCTCTGCGTGCACCTTCTTTGAGCAAACCTCTTTCGAGTAAACTCGTAACTTTCATGTCTGGGGTGATCTCATATTTTCCTGGCAACTCGATAGCGCCAACAATTTCTGCAAAGTTTTTATAAGGTCTAGGAATATTACTAATGAATACTTTATCACCCGCTTTGAGTTCGTAGTCTTTTCCTGAGGTCAGGGCTCGTAAGTTAACATCTAGTATTTTTTCTTCATCTGCTACGAAACGTTTCACTTGCACGTTGGCCTGATAAGCATTTGCGTTTAAACCTCCGGCGTACTCAATTAACTGTTTCAGCCCTTCTCCGGGCAACAGCTCGTATTGAAAAGGACGTTTGATAGCACCTTCAATACTAATGATGTTTTTAGCCGTTGGTACGTGAATGATATCATTATCTTGTAAATAGAATTTATCTCGAACGGCGGGATTGCTCATAAATTCGTAAACATCAATCGACCGTGGTTTTTCCCCTGCTCGTACCAGTTTAATATTTCTTACCGTTCCGATGTCAGAAGGACCACCCGCAGCAACAAGCGCATTGAAGGCCGTGTTCGTTGCAGGAAGGACGAAGCCACCCGGATTAAAAACTTCTCCATAAATGTTGACGGTAATTGTGCGCGCAAAACTGATCGTTACTTCAAATTCATTGGCATTGAATTGATACCGACTTGAAAAACGCTGTTCCAATAATTTTCGGGCTTTCCCAAAAGGAATTCCTTTTAGGCTAATTCTCGTCATTTTTTCAGGTTGGATATATCCTTCTTCGCTAATGGTATAGCCTCTTTCAAATTGGGAAGCTCCCCAGATAGAAACGGTAACTTTATCCCCCGCACCGAGTACGTAAGAATCTGAAGGGCGGATATCTTTAGACTGATTAAAAACTTTAATTTCCCTATTTCTAAAAATTTGCTGCCCGTAGATTTTTGCGGGTGGAAATTTATTTTGAGCTTTTTCTAGTAATTCCTCTGAAATCGCTTCTTCTATGTCAGTTCCTTTATCTACTGCTTTTTGAATATTTCCGGCTGATTCTTTTGCTAAATCCTCTGCTTCTTTGCCGATAGCTTCCGTAGCATTTTCTGCCGCGGCATCTTCAGCGAGTTCCTTCGTCGCTTCCAAGACGGCTGCTTGGTTTTCCGCTTCTAGTTCTGCCATTACTTCCTTGAGGGTACGTTCTGCTTTCATTACTTCTATGGCGTTGGTAGGATCAATTTTATCAACGTCGATTCCACGAGCAAGCATTCTTTTTTTCACTTCTTCCTCGTCTACTCCTCGTTCCTCTAGCTCTTGTCTGACTCTATCTTCGTCAATTCTTTGGGCAGACAAAGTTATCGTTAGGGTAAAAAGCAAGAAAATAATGCTGTATATTTTTTTCATAATTCAATCTATATTAAGGAAGCAAAATGAGGCTTCCAATCAAAATATTTGCAAAATTAGCAAATATTAGAAATATTATTAATAATTAAAGCAGTTCATTTATAAATATGACTTTGCTTACGCATTTGTGTTGCGATCAATTTATCTTTTAACTATTTGGGTAGATAAGCCATTGCTGTTAACTTGGAATGATGCTATTAAATATTTGTAGGAAACATAAAATAATTGCCTACGTAAGCTTTATCTTAAAACAACTTCATTTAATAATCTAACGGACGATTGACGATATTCATTCTTACGCCACCTCCAAAGTAGTTGGTTGTGCGATCTCTGGAGGCTAATGCGCTATCCTTTTTTCGATAGAAATAGTGGAAGTCAATAAAGATATTATGAAACAGTTGATAGCTCACATCAATACCTGCAATCATTATTTTTGTGCTAATGCCTTGTCCCGTCAGATTACCAAAGTCTTGTTCTCGGGTATTGTGAGACAATAGAATATTGCTTCCCCAGTTCGTTGTATCCCCATCTTCTCCCGTCTCCATAAAAAGTAAACGAGTATCAATAACTAATTTTTTGAGTGGTTGGTACCTGAGCTTGAAAATAAATTCTTTGAAGTTGGCTCCGAGTGGATGTGCTAATGCTTGATTGAAATGACTATAACTTGCACTACTGTCTCGGTGGGTATAAGTGTACGGACGAACCATATTGTATTCAAATTGACCATCGAGGTGATCTACTCCGAGCACATCAATATATTTTAGTCCTAATTGGATGCCATATTTGTTTGCCCACCAATTATTGCGATTAAGAAATAACTCATCAAATTTAAACTCGTCAAGCATCAATTGTCCATACAAAGAAAATCGCTGAAAAAGATTCCATTTAACATCTAAACCAATCAAGGCGTTATCCGGACTGCCCAGTGCACCTTCTACCGTTTTGTACAAAATAATTGGATTGAGATATTGTAATTCAAAGTTATTATTTCGACTAAAAATGATGGCTTCGTAAATCCCTATACTTAAATTATGGAAAGGTTTATAATTTAGATAGTGTGCTGCCATATATTTTTTGGGCAATAAAAGATCGCCCTTTTCTTCACGCGCACTGATTGCCGATAATTCCGCAAAAATATTTTGGTAGTGTACTTTTCCAACTTGTGTATTCAATTTCAGGTAAAAATAATTGGTCGCAAAGTCTGATAAAAAGAGCGAACGATAGCCATTTCCCAAAAAATTCTGCCCGTGACCTAGTTGTACATTAATATGCTTTGTTACATTAAATCCTACGTATCCTTGTGCCGTTAAATAATCATACCCTTCTTTGACATTAAAAATACTGCTTTCGTAAGGTTTGAAAAAGCCTGCTCCCGGAACCGCTTTATCTCTTTTCACTAACTCCCTAGCGTAATCTGGAAGTCGGGCTTGCGATTCTAAAATATGTGTATAAAAATATACCTTATTATCAATCGCTCCTCTTAGCTCTACACCTCTTTGATTCAAAAAGATAAATTCTTCCTCTTCTGATTGTTTCGCTATTTTAAAATTGAGGATTGGATTTATTTTTAAATAAAAATGTTCTCCGTTTAATTCGAAAAGATTCGCAGGGGTTTTGTAAAAGTATTTTAGCAGTGGTTTTTTAGCACTTCTAAATCGGCTTTTGTTAGCATCTCGCTCCGCAACTTCTCGATCTTGAATCGTATAAAAAGTTTGGGTGCTATCGGTATAAACTTTTTTACTTAGGGGAACTGCTGCGCCAAGCTCCAAAGGCATTTCACTTTCGTATTTTCGCAGCCACTGGTTATTATCTTGAAAAAGATAATCAAGGTCATGATCGTCGAGTCGTGTTAAATCCAGGTTTGCAGTATCCACCATCAACGCAAAGCGCAAGGCTTCACCACGAGCGTAATATTTGATGCTACTAGAAAACGGCGTATTTAGTTTTGATTTGATTTCAAGTCGATCCAAAATGTGGTAACTCTGACTACCAAGGGGAATTCCGGTACCTTGTCCCAATAGTGCTAATGGGCAGATGAACAGAAGGAAGAAAGCAATTTTTTTCATTTCAATCACTATAGGTGCTTTTAATTTTGTGCGGACAAAGTTAATATTAAGTTTTAAAGCAATATTGTTTTGTTACTAAATCGTGTAAGATTTTGACCTTCTTCCTTTTTGTAAAAAGATCTTTAGCCATGATTCTGCGTATAACGCTGTTTGGCTACAGCATCTGATCACTCGTCCATTTTTACTTCTCCCCTCCCCTACTTACCCTAAAGTTTGATTTCATTTTGGCCAAAATGAAATTTTAGTCTGCTCCACTTTTCACGTGTCACGTGACGCGTGAAAATATAATTATTTCAAATTTCACTTAGCGCTTAGTTTTTT
>CALFBG010000105.1 GCA_937951685.1 uncultured Saprospiraceae bacterium
TTCATTAAACTATTTCCCGTAATTTAATTGAAAAAAATAGCCATAAAATAAGTTGAAAGGCAGTATTAGTGACACTGTTCTTCGATGGTTTAAAAAAAATAAGCGGTTATTTAAGTCTAATGAGTTAAGTCTAACAAGGAAGTGCTTTCTAGTGAGTTGAGAAAAGAAAAACAGCGTAAGAACTGCGATTTGCTTTGTATTATGGCGATTGGTACTTTTTTGTTGTAAAAAAATACCCGCTGTTCGTTTAGTAGTCGCGAATTAATAAATTAAAATAATCATATGTGACAAATATTAATACAATTAGTGCTTAAGCTAAAAAAAATAATTTGATAAATGCCCATAGGAATTTATTGCTGATAATTTCGCTTGATAAAATATAATTAAAAGTATGATTTCGAAAAGCTTGACCCATGGTGTAGACCCAAGAAAGTTACCTTAGTCAGTAGCCAATTTCAGCTCTAAAAATGTTGCGCTCATATAATGCTATATCTTGTTATCAAATATTCCAATATTTTTATTATCTTCATAAGTGTTTACTTAGCATTTATTGTTTTTATTTAGGAAGACCGCTCATTTATGCAAGATTTGGCATTTATCATCAATCTCAAAAAAGAGTTAAAAACCTTACTAGTCGACAGTATTGTTGATACGATTCTTAAGTTGAAAGAGTCTTTACCACAACATTCAGCAAAAGCCGATGAACTTCTTCTCCTGCAAAGTCGGTTAAACGATACCAATTTGAAAAAACTTAGGGGTACCGTCAACGAGGAAACGCTCAATTTAGAATACAATCGCATACGGGAAGTTTTGCTAACGCTGATTGATGACTTAGCAGAGCAGGATTTTCGGGTTGGTAAAGCGAATGCTTCCCATAAAAATGGTAGCCTTTTGTACCAAGTACCTGCCAAGATGAAAGTTGGTTTGGAAACGAAATGTATCATTCGACTTGCTCATGACGATGCAAAGATCATCCAAAATATTGAGTTAACGCCCGAAACTAAGATTTCCAACATACGGATTTCTAAAATCATGCACGTAGATCTAATTGATCATCAAGCTGGCGAAAACTTTTTGATTCGTACTTATCATGAACAAGAGCAGTTTCTTGAAACGGATGATTATACCGAATGGGTTTTCTTTGTACAAGCGTTGCGCGATGGCTATTTCCCATTGGTCTTAAAAATTTCGATCGTCGAAGTTATTGAAAATAAAGAACGACTCAAAAACATTATCTTCGAAGAGCAGGTATTGGTATCGACCGAAATGGTTGAGCAAGCCAATCCAACTGATTTTAAACCAGCAAATATTAGCTTGAATTATCAAACGGTAACGAATCAAACGCTGCCTACTCGAAGACCTGCGAAGCAAGATCGAAAACGCTGGCTCGGGGTAATTGCGGCAATGATGTTGGTGTTAAGTGTAACTTTTGCCTTCAATTATATCATAAAAATGAACAAAAAGGCAGAGGAAGGATTACCAGCCTCCGGTCAGATTAAGCATTCCACGAACAAGCTTTCTAAACAATATCAGGAAGCTTTAGAAATATTCAATGCTGTAGACCCCAAAGATGAGAAGACCTCAAGCCCTGACGAAAATACTCCTTTGCCCGAGAAAGCGCCCCCAGCGATTCCCCCTAAGCCAACCACCGAAGTGCCTACAAAAAATATTTCTGAACCTAGCCCAAGTACGATAAGGGAGAGTACGATAAGGGAGAAAATCACTACGGCACCACCGATTGAAAAGCCCGTAAAACCAAGTGTGACTTCTGAGCGACTACCTACCGAAGAATTTGCGTTGGGTTGGATGATTGATCACCGCGACAACGAAAAATATAAAATTGTCCGCATCAAGGATAAATATTGGATGGCAGAAAACCTACGCTTTCCAACGCCCGAATCTTGGTGCTATCAGGCCGCAACCGCTTGTGCAACAGCGGGCAGACTCTACAGTTACCGCGCCGCAAAAGTAGCCTGTCCCAAAGGATGGCGGCTACCCTCCGACGAAGAATTTAAAGCCCTAGCCAGCTACTTAGGAGGCTATTCGGAAAAAGGACACGCGATTGGTAAACCTGAAAAAACTTTTCAACAACTTCGTGCGGGAGGTAAAACGAACTTCGGTGGAACAATGGCGGGGATGAGAGATGTAAAAGCTCAGTACAAAGCATTCGGAAGCTTAGGCGTTTACTGGACCTCGACGCTTTCTTCCAAAGGCGCAGCCGTCAATTATTTCCTGTCCCAACAAAGTATGATGTTGCACCGCGACAATAACGCTAGTCGTAAAAGTGGTTTTTCTTGCCGTTGTGTGCAAGAGTAGGGAGGATGGTTGGTGGTTTTCTTTCCTGAAAAATTATGTAGTAAGCAGCTATTGGATCAATGTTTTGCGGTTTTTGGGGTTGATGCCCGAAGTATTCAAAATACTTGTTTTTAAAAATAGGTGGTAATTTCCTTTTATATAAAAAATAAATAAACGTAGCCCTGACCGTGCGCTTCAACTTTGTCAAAAATAAAGTTTATGAACAAAATAACGATCTTGCTCTGCCTTATGAGTTTGCTAACGGCTTGTTCTAATAACGAATTGGTCGAAAAGGGATTTCCCGTGAGCACTTCTAGCACCGCAAATACGGCGGAGCAGATAGAAGGAATAAGAAATGATACTTTAAGTTTTGCGACGAGGCCTAGCAATATCCTACTGACCAAAAATGCAGCGCATCGCTTGACGCCAATTTTTAAAGTTAACTTTCATCCCAAAACGGAAAAACCATTCACGGGCACGGTCGGAGTGCATCGGAACTATGATCGTGCAGGAGACCAATTGGGGAATCGTTGGAACAACAATTTTATGCCGGGCTTCTCAGCGGTTTATGGTTATAATTTTGTCAATCTTTCGCACTACAATTTGGAAGCACAAACGACGAATTTGTTTTTTGAAAAGCCCGTATTAATCAAAACCTTATACTATCCAGCTTTTTCTAGAGATACGTTGAACGGAGTAGCGATAAGTCGAAATTACTATCTAATCTCGTGCTACGACGAAGATACCAATCGGGACGGTTACATTTCCTTACGGGATTTGCGGCGGTTTTACTATTTTGATATTAATGGAAAGGAGCAAGGTGCTTTGGTACCTAAAAATTACGCGGTGAGGAGTTCAGAATACGATTCCGCGAATGATTATATGTACGTTTTTGCGCAGTTGGATGAAAATAAAAATGGGCAAATGGAATACGAAGAACCGATTCACATTTTTTGGATAGACTTGAGTGCGCCGGAGCGGGTGGGACGGCAGTATTAAGATAAGCAATAAAACCATGACGAGAGCCGAAATTCTACAAAATAGCATCTGGGAAACTGCTAAGATAAATTTATATTCCCCCTTTTTTCAGCGAGAAGTAACGCTATTTCTATTTGCACACCACCTGAGTCTGCGACATATCAAAGACGAGATTATTTCTGCGACGATGGTACAAACCATTAATGATTTTTTAGCATTGGACGAAAAGTATCTGCCTTTGATGAAAAGCTTGCTGTATCAACATTGTCTGGAATGTTGCGAACACACTTCTTATGGCTTTGATGTAGAGGAAGAAGAAACGGAAACACAAGCTAGTCTACGGAATTTTGGCATTACAAACGCGGAAGATGCTTGGCAACAAGCAAATTTATCTTACGTAAATATTGAGGATGACGCCCGAGAAAAACGGAAATACCGCTACGTCAAAATGTGTTTTTTCCCGCCCTGGGAAGCTGAACACGGTTGCGAGTTGATTTTGAAGAATGGTGTGTTGCTTGACTTTAAAGGCGAATCAGACACTTGGTTAACGCAATTTGAAGGGGATTAAATTCGTAAATTTTTAAAGGATAAAGGTTCGTCGGTGAGCGGATTGGCGTGCGTTTACCTCAACGTCAAGCCAAGGTAATGCTCCGGTTTAGCAGAACTATACACAAATAGGAGTCTTCAAAAGGAAATATTATTCACTACAAAATATATGTAATTCTCCTTCGCTTTGTCTGGGAACAAATCAGCCACTTAGCATCAGATCGTTTATCCGATACTTGAAGCAAGTATTAAGTCGTTTTTTTGACGGTGATTCCAGTAGATTTGAACAAAAGAGGGCTTGATCATTTTTAGTAATAGTAGCGGACACGGCTACGCTTAGAAGCTTTGCAAAACATAAATGGTGTCAGCAACGACTCCGCATCGCTTATCACAAATAAAAAAAACTAAAAATGGAAAATAACGTCCCTAGCTATAGCCCCGCTAAGCTGAAAAAATTCAAGACGATCATTACGGAAAAATTAGAGAATACTACGAATGAGTTAGCTAATCTCAAAGCAAACTTAAAATCGCAAAAGCAAAAAGTTGCCAATACGAATACTGATTTTAACGAAAACAGTAAACATTTTCAGGAGCAAGCCAAAGATAAGCGATTGATTCGTCGCTTTCAAAATAAAGCCCGAGCGTTGAACGCAGCTTTAAGTCGTATTGAAAATGGTACTTACGGTCGCTGCACCCGCACCAATCAACTTATCCGCGAAGAAAGATTATTGGCAATGCCTACGGCTCAATTTGAAATTATAAAAAAGCAGTAATTTAATATTGCGGCTGGAAAAATGAAGCATGATTCATGTGCTCTTCCGCGGCTTTTTTTATTAATAGCCTGTGAAGTTGTTTACAAATAGATCGCTCTTCCCGATTATTAAGGCTAGACACTTGACGAACCCAGTGTCTAGCCTTAGTTGTTGTTAGTCTCTACGATTATATTTACTGCTTTCTTAAACTTTCCTGTATTACGTATCGTTTATTGATTAAATGCTGTAGTACATGGTGGAGTGCTTTGTGAATTGGCTACTTGCAGTGTAAGACAGCAAAATAAAGTTGAGATAAATAGTAGAATTTACTACGCCTAAATGAGTAGTTAACGAAATTTTTAAGGCTAAAAAAAGGCTAGACCCGAAACATTACTTTGAAAGATAAAATGTTTCCGAAAATTAGACCTAGATGTCTTTCTTTATTGCTTTAGCTGTATCTTTGATCGATCAAGTACTTACTAAGACAACATTAACTTTTGTGTGTAAATTTTGATCGGCATGAACCACGAAAGCCCTTTTATGCGAAGGCTTTAAGTAATGAAGAAAGTAATGAAGAGATATCCGATTGCTTAGGAAGGCTTTGAATAACGAAGAGGCTGCTCGAAAGATGATGCAAGTTAATAAGTGATTTAATTTGTATTAGTACTTAACGAGCTGACTGGAATTAAATAATTGAATAGAGCATCATAATGATCCTAACTCCGATACAACGATTTTGGCGTCTATTAAGATCGTATAGACACGAATTAAGACAAATTTATACTTACGCCATTTTTATTGGTTTAGTTAACTTGACTTTACCGCTTGGTATTCAAGCCATCATCAACTATATACAAACAGGAGAAATTAGCTCTTCTTGGGTTGTCCTCGTTTGCTTTGTCCTCATTGGAATTGCGGTTACGGGCGTCCTACAAGTACTGCAATTAAGAATCGTGGAGAATATTCAGCAAGATCTTTTTGCGCGCTCCGCCTTAGAATTTGCTTACCGATTGCCTAAGATTACCTTCCTACAGTTAGATAAAATACACACACCCGAATTGGCCAATCGTTTTTTTGATACCTTAACGATTCAAAAAGGATTGCCCAAAATTTTAATCGACTTCTCTTTAGCTGCTTTTCAAATCACCTTTGGACTGCTTTTACTGGCGATTTATAGCCCTTATTTTATTATTCTTGGAATCGCCTTAGTCTTTGTACTTTGGTTAATTTTTCAAATTACGGGACCTAGAGGGTTAGAAACGAGTTTGAAAGAAAGTAAATATAAATATCGGCTAGTACACTGGTTAGAAGAAGTGGCAAGAATCAATCGCAGTTTCAAGATGAATGCGTCCAGTAATTTTCACCTCCATAAAACGGATGCGATTGTGAATGGTTACTTGGTCGCACGGCAGAAGCACTTCCAGATTTTGATTAATCAATTCAAGCTTTTTATTGGCTTTAAAGTTTTTGTGGCAGCAGGTTTACTGGTCTTGGGAGGCTACTTAGTTTTTCAAGAACAAATGAATATTGGACAGTTTGTCGCAGCGGAAATCATTATCATCTTAATTATCAATTCGGTAGAAAAAGTATTAAGAATCATTGATTCTATTTATGATGTCTTGACGGCACTAGAAAAAATAGGATTGGTAACAGATTTACAACTTGATCGGAGTACCGGAACGGCGGTGATTGAAAAACCAGGTGCCATCGGTGTAAGAGCAGTAGAGTTAGAATTTGGATTTCCAGATGAACGTAAGAATATCATCGAAAACCTTTCTTTTGAAATTCAGCCCGGTGCAAAGGTGATCTTATCTGGTCCTTCCGGAAGTGGAAAAACCTTGTTGCTCCATATTATGTCAGGTATTTATGCCTTAAAAGATGGTGAACTTTACTTCAATGATACCCCTTTCGTTAATTTTCATAGAGATCAGTTATATGAAAGCTTAGGGGTAGCTTTTCCTACCAATGAGGTATTCGAAGGAAGTTTCCTCGAAAACATTACGCTAGGCCGGGAGCTTTCTAATACCGCGATCAAAAAAGTTGTATCGGTTTTACGCTTAGAAGAATACTTTGTTAACCAATCCAAAGGGATCAATAGCATGGTAGATAGCGGTGGTCGGAGATTACCAAGAAGCATTATTCAGAAGTTATTAATTGCTAGAATTATCGTAGCAGAACCCAAGTTATTATTACTAGAAGATCCATTACAGTTTGTAGAAGAAAGTGAAAAACGTAGAATCATTGACTATTTGATGTCGCCAGAGCGTAGCTGGACCGTTGTCCTCGTTTCTGATTTCTACTATTGGAAAGAAAAAGCCACTCAGGTTATTGAATTAAAAAAGTAAGCGTCGATTATGCTAAACATTTCAGAAAATTCTATCTCAGATGTCGTGCAGCTGAAAGATTTTACTTCTTTCAAGCTGCTGAAGAAAAGTCGTATTCGTCGATTGACGTTGTTGCTAATTTTAGCCTTATTTTTAGGTCTCTTTTTAGCACTCTTTTTACCTTGGACACAAAATATTCAAGCAAAAGGTTACGTCACTACGCGTTCTCCCCAACAACGACCACAAGCCATTCAGTCTGTCATTTCGGGAAAGCTAGAAAAATGGTACGTGCGTGAAGGAGATTTTGTGGAAAAAGGAGATACCATTGTTTTTCTCTCGGAAGTCAAAAGTGAGTATTTTGATCCCGACCTCATTCGTAGAACTTCAGAACAGGTAGATGCAAAATCTCAAAGTATTCAAGCGTACGAAGATAAAGTGAATGCCCTAAAAAAACAATACCAAGCCCTCGAAGCAAGCTTGATCCTCAAACGTGCTCAGGTTAAGAACAAAATTATTCAAGGGCGAAATAAAATCAGTATTGATAGTATGGATTTAGTTGCTCATCAGACTAATTTTGAAATTGCAAAAAACCAGTTGTCGCGAACGAAAGAACTCTACGAAAAAGGACTGAAATCTTTAACGGAATTGCAAGCGAAAGAGCTGAAAGTACAATCCACTCAGGCCAAAGTAACGGTGCAAGAAAACAAGTTACTGAATCAACGGAATGAGATGCTAAATCTAAAACTTGACCTTTCCGTCGCAGAAAGATTCTACGCAGAGAAACTGGCCAAGTCGCAATCGGATCAACAGTCTGCATTGACCGCTAAGCTGGAAAGTGTTGCCGCCACTTCGAAATTGAGAAACAAGCTAAGTAACTATAGCGAACGACAGCAGTTCTATCAAATTACCGCACCGCAATCGGGCTACGTAACCAAAACAATCAAGAAAGGAATTGGAGAAGTGATCAAAGAGGGGAGTGATATCGTCAGTATCATGCCGGAAGCGTATGAACTGGCCGTTGAGCTATACCTGAAACCACAAGACTTGCCCTTACTGAAAATTGGAGATCGAGTCGGTCTAAGATTTGATGGATGGCCAGCGATTGTCATTACAGGTTGGCCAGAATCTTCCACGGGTATTTTTATGGGGAACATCGTAGCACTAGATCGCTTTATCGGCGAAAATGGTTACTACCGAACCATGATTAGCCCAAGCAATAGCGACGACGAAAAAACTTGGCCAGAAGAATTGCGAGTGGGTACGGGTGTGAATGCTTTTATTCTACTCCAAGACGTGCCGATCTGGTACGAAGTATGGCGACAGTTAAATGGGTTTCCACCTGATTTTTATCAAATGAACGATAATCCAAAGGCTACTATAAAACGAAAAGCACCTTTAAAATCCGTAAAGTAAAATGAAATTTTATTCTCGAAAACTCATCAAGCCAGGAGATCTAAATGCTAGAAATACCCTTTTCGGTGGTGCATTACTACGTTGGATAGACGAAGAAGCGGGCATCTACGCAATGACCAAGTTGAACTCCAAACACGTCGTTACTAAGTTTATCTCAGAGATCAATTTCGTTAGTTCCGCAGCACAAGGTGATGTCATCGAAATCGGTTTGGGCTTCAACGCCGTAGGAAGAACTTCCATTAGTTTTTCTTGTGAAGTACGAAATTTATTTACCAAACAAAGCATCATTAAAATCGATAATATCGTTTTTGTCCACGTTGATGAACATGGTAAGCCGCAAGCTCACGGACAAGATATAAACACTATTCAACAGCCTTCTAATCGCTAATGTATGCAGACTCATAAGATCGCTTATCTTACGCTGATTTGGACCCTGTTGGCTGTTGTCGTTCATGCACAACAGGACACCACCATTTTGACTTTCCAATCGTATCTAGATAATGTTTTAGCTTATCACCCCATTGCAAAACAAGCGCAGTTGAAAATTCAGGGTGGGGAAGTGGCGCAATTGGCCGCACGCGGAGGATTAGATCCCGCTTTAAGTGCTGATTTTCAACAAAAAGCTTTTGATAGTAAATTATACTATCGCCACCTGCAAGCACAGATTAAGATTCCAACGCACTTAGGAATTGACATTGTCGGTGGTTACGAAAATACCACCGGCGTATTTTTGAATCCTGAAA
>CALFBG010000106.1 GCA_937951685.1 uncultured Saprospiraceae bacterium
ATCCCGTGGTAATTGCTCAATTCCAAAATCGAAAGGTGCCGTTACTAAACCCCAGACGACAAAGCTACCCAGTAGCAAGTAAGCAACGGGTTTATTTTCCAAGAAGAATCTAATTAACCGAGCAAGCATATTATTTTATACTTTCGAAGGTAAGTAAGTTTATTTAAATGAAGCGCAGCGTAAAACCGTGTCGATGAGCGTAGAAATTAAAACTTATCGCTAAGGGTAGATTAGCTGCGATGGGTAGATTTAATTTTATACTTCCGGAACAGCAATAGATTTCTGTTGGGAAAGCAATAAGCAATAAATCTAGCAGAAGAGCTGATGTTTAAATAAGAAAGGATTCGTACAGGACGGCAATGTCCCTCGTAATTAAAGGCGGTTTATAAACAATTGGAGTCGGCTTACGCGCTACGATGGAGGAATTGGGAGCAATTAAGGCGTAAGTTGCAATAAATTGCGTTAACTGTTGCGCAGCAAATGAAGTAAGCTGTTGCGCCGGGCATTCAGCTAAAGCATATTTTAGAACTTGACTTTTGCAACAAGGAGGATTACTTAGGCTATGCGTATACTTATCTTTTTTCTTGTTATCGCGGGAGACTTGATGCGTACAGTCTTTGAGAGAAGTCGCGTCTGCCAATTGATAGCAAGACTTTGCTTTTCCAAAAAAGCTAAAAGACATTACCTTTCCTTGGCAATAATGCAGATCAATAGAGTCCGCCATTGCGCCAAAAAAAATCAGCATCGCCATTAGGAAGGCAACAAACCGAAAGGGATGATATTTAGCTTTTTTAGTCATGCTTTACAAAGATACAAATTATTTTAGTCTCAAGTTTTACATAATTTTGATAAAATTTAGCATAATTCTGACATATCAAGACAAGCATTTAAGCATTTTTTTTCAAAAAACTATTCTTTTTCTATCCATAACACCGATACAAAAGAGGGGAAAAAACGACTGAGTAAGCGGTTGTATCTGCTGCTGAAATCTATTTTATTAGCTATTTATAAAGCACTGCCTGCCAGCAACTCTTCTCCTTTCGCTTTCTAACTACGCCAATCTTCCAAAGAGAAAGCTTTGAGCTATCGCTAACCGCAGGCCAGTTCCATTGTTAGTTTTATTTTGCAAAAGGATATTCTGTGACAAGCAAAATGACCTTGTCTTGGCATAATTTTTTCTGTAGTATGATTAGTAAAATGATTGATTAAGATTCGTTTCGACTTAAGGTTCGTTTCGATCATCCCGCATCAATCCTTTTAAATTGCATGATTTAAATAAAGAGACTAAAGACTACTGAAGAAAGCGACTTTCTTCCAGTCGGTGATAGAATACAAATTCAAATTGCCCCCTTTAAGTAAAACATGCAACCCGATGAAAAAATTCAAACTCCTTGTATTTATTGATGATGACCACGCGACCAATGTATTTCACGAGATAATTGTACAAGAATCTAATCTTTGTGAGCAACATCTTTTCTTTAGTTCTCCGATAAAAGCACTAGCCTACTTTGAGAACTTGAAACAAGAAGTGAATCCTACTTGGCCCGATGCTATCTTTTTGGACATCAATATGCCGATGCTAGATGGTTGGGAATTCATTGAAAATTATCGGAAATTAGGGATCAAAGAATCTCCCGTAATTATTATGCTCACTACTTCGCTCTATTCTAAAGATGTTGAAAAGGCGGATCAAATTGATATTATCCACAACTTTATTGGTAAACCCTTGGAGGTTGAATACTTAGAAGCCTTGAGAGTTGATTTGCTAGAACCAATACCTTCGGAGCAAGCTTAACGGACTGCTTTTCATTAATAAAAATTATTGCCAGCCTATCCTTTTGCACTTTTAGTCCAAAAGAATAGGCTATTCTTTTTTAAGACTCCTCAGGGCTCCACACCTTCCTTTTCAAAGTATTCTTCAAATCCTTATTTATTTTTGTGACTTCGGGTAGCCGTTGTATCTTCGTGGCAGATTTTTAAGTTGAGCTCTACTAGCACACTGTGTACTAGGAGTTTGCCACAAGCTAGAAGATACACGCATGAAAAACATCAAGACCTTAATCGAACTCATTACGCTAGAAAAAATTGACGAGAATCTATTTCGAGGAGAGAATTACGTTACACCTTGGAAAAGAGTCTTTGGTGGGCAAGTTTTGGGGCAAGCTCTCCATGCGGCTTACCAAACGGTGCCAGCAGACCGTTTTGCCCATTCGATGCACGGCTATTTTATTTTAGCGGGAGATGTTAATACGCCGATTTTATACGAAGTAGATACGATTCGAGATGGGAGAAGTTTTACGACCCGCCGCGTCGTTGCCAAGCAACACGGTAAAGCAATTTTTACGATGGCAGCTTCTTTTCAATTGCCACAAGAAGGATTTGACCATCAAATTACGATGCCTAATGTTTTACCACCAGATACCTTACTGAACGATTATGACCAAATCAAATCGCTGCAGGAAACGCAGCCGGAGTTGTACAAACGGCTAACGATCATCCATCCGAATGCCATCGAATTTCGCCCCGTCGAAAACCTGTTTCAAGCCGAAGTAAAAAGCCACCGTCCGTACCGACACGTATGGTTTAAGTCAAGAGAACCCGCCCCTATTTCTTTACCGATGCAACATCAACTTTTCGCCTACGCTTCCGATTATAACTTATTAACTACGGCAGCGATTCCACACATGGAGAAGGCACTCCGCACCGATCTATTTTTTGCGAGTATTGACCACGCGATTTGGTTTCATCGAGACTTTAAGATTGACAATTGGTTGCTTTACGCGATGGATAGTCCGTCTGCGGGTGGATCGCGCGGTTTTAGTAGAGGAAATGTATTCAACGAAGCAGGTCACTTAATTGCTTCGGTTGTACAGGAAGGTTTAATACGGAATTTACAGGATAAAAAGTCGAAATAGTAGCTCACCTCAAAGCCTCTTTTGAAGTTGTTTTAAAAATATCATACATTAGCAGTAAAACAAGTTCCAACTGATAAATTCTAAGTTCCTTTTAAGCGTTGGGAATTATTGATGAAAGGAGCAACTATTGGAATACAAGCCTTTACCCTTGCTTGACCGATAGGCAGGTTCCACCTCTAACATCATTTTAAAACAACTTCCATTTAAAAACAGAAGCTCAAAGCTATAATCAGTAACCCTTCCTCTTATTTTTAATAAAAAAGAAAAAAAAAAGCAGATTCAAAAAACCAAAGTCTTTTTCTTCCTCGTAACTACTATTGAACACAAATTGAACATCCTCAACGTAGATTACGTTTTATGGATCTAAACTAAAAAGATAATACCTTGAATCACGAGTTATATATGAGACGATGCTTTGAACTTGCTGCATTAGGTGGCGATGCGGTAAAGGAAAACCCAAAAGTTGGTGCCGTTATCGTACACGAGCGACAAATCATCGGAGAAGGATATCATCAGGTATACGGCGGACCACACGCAGAAGTCAATGCAATTAATTCGGTCTCGGCGGCTCACTCCAATTTATTAACTAGTGCTACTTTGTATATCTCTTTAGAACCTTGTTTCCACTTTGGGAAAACCCCTCCTTGTGTCGATCTTATATTACGTCACGGTATTCCTCGTGTCGTCATCAGTGTCATTGATCCAAATCCATTGGTGGCGGGAAAGAGCGTTCAAAAACTAAGAAATGCTCAGGTAGAAGTATTGCAAGGAATCTTAGCAACAGAAGGAAAAAAACTCATTGCTAATTTTTCAAAACAATTTCACGAGTCTTGAATCCATAAAGAAGTTATTGGTGAAGATTGATATTTAAAATAAAAAAATCAACTTTCAAAAACCAAACGCTTCTTTACCCCCGTAAATCATTATAAGCAGCTAATCATTTTAAGTTAATCTCTAAATACTGCAAGCTTTTAAATTTTTACGTACTTCGTTCTGCGGCGCAAGCTACGCCGATGATCGGAAGGAAGTTCGTTTAAATTTAGGGCGTGTTTAACCGTACTTGATGATACAATGAAGATGAGCAATTGCTTACAATTATTATAACTATCTAATTTAAAAACGTTGTGTTTAAAAAATACTTACTAAAAAAAATATAAGTATGCAAAGCGTTTATTTTTTTAATTCAAAACATTCTTAAAATGAATAATTTAAAATTTTTAGCAGGATTATTTTCCTTTGCCCTAATCGGTATTTTCTTAATGTCTGCCGATCACATTGATGCACCTGCTGTTTCAAATGGTACTGCGGATATCGCGGACTACTACGCATTTGAAAGTAAGGAAAATAGTGAGAATATGGTTTTTGCAGTAAGTATTCAAGGTTTATTAAGCCCCGCGGCTACTGGTAACGCCAGTTTTGACGAAAATGTATTAATTGAAATCAACATTGACAACAATGGAGACGCGGTTGAGGATTTAGTGATCCAACTAATTCCTAGAGATGGTAAAATGTATGCTTTTGGTCCTTATGCACCTGGTAATACGGGTTTGGTCAGTAGCATTGATGATGACGCTACCAGAATCGTTGCGGACATTACGGCTTACGGTGAAACGGCGAAGATCGGAACAAACGGTAGTAGCAAGTTATTTGCAGGACCAAGAGATGATCCTTTCTTTTTTGACTTAGGGGCTTACTCTGAGATCTTAGCAGGAAACGCAACAGCATTCTCTAGTCCAGGTACCGATACTTTTGCGGGTACAAACGTATTAGCAGTAGTAGTAGAAGTTCCTAAATCAAGTTTGGGTAACGCTGATACCGTAAATACTTGGGTAGAAACTAAGATTAAAAACTAGACGCTCTTTCCCATTTTACTTCGAAGCAGTTTGAAAGTAACAACTGCCATCATTTCATTCAACAATAAAAAAATATTATCATGAATTTTATAAAATATAAGTCTTTTGCTCTTTGTCTCTGTTTAGCCGCTAGTTGTTTATTTGTTATCTCTTGCGACAAAGACGATGATACAACGACAACGCCTACGCCAACAACCGTTGACTTTTCTGGACAGTACACACAAGCAGATCAAAAAGGTAGACCAGCTGTTAATACCGTATTTGTTCCTTCGGGAAGTAAAGATGCATTCAACAAAACGATTCCTTCTCAAATGGGCGCGGCGTACGCTTCTGTTTTTGAAACAACCTTAACGACTTTGAACCCAGGCTATACGACGAACGCTTTGACTTGGGATGCTAC
>CALFBG010000107.1 GCA_937951685.1 uncultured Saprospiraceae bacterium
TGCCTGAAGGTCCAGCTAATACATTCACTTATAACCTGAGGCATTGACAACGGCGTCCCAACTAAAGGTTACGCTATTAATCGTACTCGCACAATTGATTATCGGTGCTAATAATGGTGCATCAACCATTACCGTTTGGATTGTTTTAGTGGAGGTACAGTTATTTTCGTTTACGGATAAGCTAATTGATTTAAGACCTGCAGTATTCCACGAAAGTGTAAACGGACCAGCTCCCGTCCCCGAAACGATAGTCGCACCATCAAAATCCCAGGCATAATTGGCAGCAGCGCCTGCTGTTCCAGTGTAACTGACAAGCGTTGTACCATCTAAACAAATAGGACTGACGACGGTAAAGTCCGCCGTTGGAATAGGTAATACATCAATATTAAGAGCAGCATTATAAGTGCAGCCCTCTTGAGTATAAGTATAATTAATGACGTTAATACCCAGGATGACATCACTTGCATTGGGATCAAAAACTCCCATGCTACTATCTGTAATTCCATTTCCAGACCAAGTTACCGTTCCTGTACCATCCCCTCCAATCACTGTCGCTACCAAATTAATTGGTGCTAAACCAGTACTTAAACAAATCGGATCGACTGGATCAAGTGCGACACTTATCGTTGGACAATCTTCTGCTGCACAGTTGGCAATGACGGTTACATCTGGACAAGCATTTCCACTCAAAACACTTAACTCAATCGTTACTGCTTCCCCGACGCTCAAGCCCGTCACGCTGTAACTCGTATCCGTTTGAACTCCCATCGGACCCGCAAGAACCGTGATTTGATAATCAGTTGCATTTAGTACCGTATCCCAAGTAAAAGTTACGCTATTAATCGTGCTTACACAATTGATCGTAGGAGGAAGTAAGGCTTCGTCGATTTGAATTATTTGACTATTCAATGCAGAAGTACATCCATTTTCGCTGACGGTAAGACTAATCGTTTTTGCTCCGGGAGTTGCCCAATTTAAAACATAAGGTCCTTGACCACTACCAGAGATAATCGTAGCACCATTAAAGTTCCAATCGTACGTTGCACTTGTACTACCTGTACCCACGTAACTTACGGAAACATCTTCCCCGAAACAAATTGGTGAGTTAAGGGTAAAGTCTGCTGTCGGAGCAGCAAATATATTAATAAAGGTAACTGCGATGTAATCGCAACCCGCTTCCGAGAAAAGATAATTAATTTGATTTGAACCTGAAGTAACCGAAGGATCAGTCGGATCGAAAGTTCCTGCGATGGGATCTGTAATTCCATTTCCAACCCAGAATCCAGTGCCTGTACCATCGCCTCCCGTAATCATTAGGTTTGCTGACAAATCCAGCGTTCCAGTGCTAGTTCCTGCACAAAAAGGCGCAAAAGGATCAATACTCACGTTAATATCTGGGCAATCTAAAGCCGTGCAACTTGAGAGTTCTACGATATCAGGGCAACTATTGCCGCTACTAATGATCAACTCGATGGTGACAACGGTATTTGCTGTCAACCCTGTAATTAAATAAGAATTGCCATTGAGTACTCCAGATTGTCCTGACAATACATTTACCGTATATCCTGTGGCATTCAGTACCGGATCCCAAGTAAATTCGACGCTACTCGTCGAACTATTGCAATTGATTAAAGGCGGGACTAATGAAGGTTCTACCTCAATGGTTTGTGATTCAATCGTAGAGCTACAGTTTTGTTCATCTACGGATAAGGTGATCGTTTTAGTTCCACTGGTATTCCACGTTACGGTGAAAGGACCTTGTCCTGCGCCACTCACAACCGTACCACCGTTAAAATTCCAATTATAATTAGCGGTAACTGGTGCGTTTCCGACGTAAGTAATCGTAGCTGCATCGTCAATACAAATAGGAGAGGTCACAATAAAATCTGCCGTCGGAATTTCAATGACTTCAACGGTTGTTTGTACTGTATTCGTGCAATTTGTAGTTGGGTCGGTATAAGTATAAATGACGGTATGGATTCCTGTTCCCAAAGCGGTAGGATCGAAATCTCCGTTGGGACTCGCTGCACCACTCCAAATTCCTCCTGTAGGATTTGCAGCTAAAGTTTGAACAGGATCGTTAGCGCAAAAAGGACCTGCGGGGATAATAAAAACAGCAGGAATATCGAGTACTTCAATTGTAATATCTGTATTATTGGTACAACCATTGGCGTCGGTATAAGTATAAGTGACGGTATGCGTCCCCGTACCAAGCGCCGCCGGATCTACTTGTCCAGCTCCATTAGCCACGCCGCCCCAAATACCTCCGGCGGGTACTCCAACTAAGGTTTCAATGCCATCATTCACGCAAAGTGGGTCAATGGGGTTAATACTCACCACTGGTAAATCTAGGATTTGAATATTAATATTTAAGCTGTTCGTACAGCCATTACCATCGGTATAAGTATAGCCTACAGGATGAAAACCTACCCCAAGTGCATTCGTATTAACTTGTCCAAATGAATTCGCGACGCCTGACCACGTTCCACCACTTGGGCTACCAATCAAACTTTGAAATCCATTATTTATACAGAAAGGGCCACCTGAAATATTAATCACCGGTAGATCAACAATTTCAATCATAATTTGATCCACTCCAGTACAACCATTTGCATCGGTAAAGCTATAGGTCACTGGATGTAGGCCAACACCAAGCGTAGCTGGATCTATTTGTCCGGCTGCGTTGGCTACCCCACCCCAAATACCACCAGCTGGATTCGCCGTTAGATTTTGTATTCCCGCATCTATACAAACGGGAGGGACTGGATCAATGTTTACAGTAGGTAAAGCCAAAATCACAATATCTATTTGGGTAGTATTACTGCAACCATTTGCATCGGTAAAACTATAAGTTACCGTATTTGGACCTGGACTTAGTGCAGATGGATTAACCTGCCCCGAGCCATTGGCTACACCGCCCCAAGTACCTCCGGGAGGAGTTGCACTTAAAGTTTGGATTGGAGCATCATTACAAAAGGGTCCCGCAGGCGTAATGGTCACTACCGGTAAGGCGACTACGTCAATCGTGATTATGTCACTGTTCGTACAACCATTATTATCGGTATAAGTGTACGTCGCCGTATAAGTTCCAATGCCTAAAGTTGTAGGGTTAATCTGACCAGCAGCATTAACATCTCCGCTCCAGCTACCACCCGCAGGATTTCCAGTTAAGGTTTGTGGATCAGCATCTTCACAAAAAGGACCAGCAGGGCTAATCGTCACTACAGGTAAAGGTACCACGTCAATCGTGATCATTTCACTATTTGTACAACCATCCGCATCGGTAAAAGTATAAGTCACCGTATGACTCCCCGTTCCTAGGCTAGTTGGATCAATTTGTCCAGCGCTATTCGCTACGCCCCCCCAAATTCCTCCGGCGGGTGTTGCCGATAAAGTTTGTATCCCTGCATCTTCACAAAAAGGACCAGCAGGAGTAATCGTTACAACCGGCAAAGCCAAAATTACAATATCTATCATCGCCATTCCTGTACAGCCATTGGCATCCGTGTATTCGTAATTCACTCCATGCGTTCCCGCACCTAGTGCCATTGGATCAATTTGTCCGGCACCATTTGCCGCTCCACTCCAAACGCCTCCGGCGGGTGTTGCCGATAAGGTTTGTAAGCCTGCATCTTCGCAGAAAGGACCGGCGGGAGTAATCGTTACAATGGGAAGTGCGACTACATCAATTGTAACCATATCCATATTCGTACAACCATTTGCATCGGTAAAAGTATACGTTGCGGTATAAGTTCCTACGCCAGTAGTCGCAGGGTCAATTTGTCCAGCACCATTCACGTCTCCGGTCCAAATACCTCCCGGCGGAGTTGCCGATAAAGTTTGTACGCCTGCATCTTCACAAAAAGGACCGGCGGGAGTAATCGTTACAACCGGCAGCGCAACTACGTCAATATTAATTGTTTCAAAATTACTACAACCATCACTATCGGTATAAGTATAAGTAACGGGATGGCTTCCTACGCCTAAGCTAGTCGGGTCGATTTGTCCACTCGGATCAGCAGAACCGCTCCACACCCCTCCTGCTGGCACCCCCGTTAAGCTTTGTAGACCCGCGTCTTCGCAAAAAGGACCAGCCGGGATGATGGCAACGCTTGGAAGTGGTAAAACTGAAATATCAATGGAAGCCATACCTGTGCAACCACTAGCATCCGTAAATTCGTAAGTGACCGTATGTGTTCCATTTCCTAAGACTGCGGGGTCAATTTGTCCAGCACCATTAGCTCCTGTCCAAACGCCCCCTGGTGGCGTACCTACTAAGGTTTGTACGCCATCTGTTTCACAAAAAGGTCCAGCAGGGTCTATCGTGACAATTGGATTAGCAGATACTTCGATGTCTAAATCGTCCATGGCGATACAGCCATTAGCATCCGTGTGGGTATAAGTGACCGTATGAATTCCAACCCCCAAAGCGGTAGGATCAAAAGTGCCACCTGGCCCCGCTGATCCTCCCCAAGTTCCTCCGGCAGGAGTTGCCGTTAAGACAACCGCACCATCTGTTTCGCAAAAAGGACCCGCAGGATCAATCGTTGTCGTATGCTGAATGATTTCGACGATTACAGTATCCGTTCTGATACAACTTGTATCAGTGATAGTAAAAATATATTCGAAACTACCTGTAGTGCCAGGTGGTAAAGTCCCCGTGGGCTGAAGCAGTGTTGGATCATTTAAAAAAGAGATTCCTGTAGGATCGGAGGTCCAGAGGTAAGTCTCTAAACCAGAAGTTGCCGTCGCAGTACCCGATAAGGTAAAACCCGTTGCACCTTCGCAAAGCTGGATATCAGGGCCAGCGTCTGCCACTACATCACAATCAGGATTACAATTAAGAAATGGAGCAGCAGGGCCCGTCCAATCCAAAGAGAAACCAGAAGAAGTTGTTAGCCAGTTGTCAACGATCAAGTAAAACCCCTGTCCAGGCTCGACAATCATGGGGGCAACAAATCCGTTTCCATTCGCACCTTCAGAGATATCCGTGGCGCCCATTCCGAGACCTGTTTCAGGACAAAGTGCACAATTGGAAGCAGCATAAGAACAACGAATCGGATTTCCTAAAGCATTACAAGGAACATCAGGTCCGTAAATAGCAAAATCGTAGTCTTCTCCATTTCCTGCATTGGGAGTAATGGTAAAACCAAGTGATAATCCCGGAGGAGCGTTATCATTAATTTCAAAATAATACCAAGCCGATTGGTGCTCATCTCCATTTAGGCAACCATTATCGTTGGCAGAACTGGCAAAGTCATCCATTCCAGGACCTTGAGGATTGAAAGCAACTTGACTATCGCTACAAATCACTTCTGCGCCAACGCAATCATTAATTTGGGCTTGTATTAAGAAAGGTAAAATGCAAAGGAGGGCAGTAAAAATTCTTTTCATCGTTGGCGGTCTTAAATTTTGCAAAATGTTTGGATTCACAAGACCTGCCTAATAATTTTTACGGGAACTTTTAATTTATCACTATTCTAATAATTGTAATAAATAAGTATGGTAAGATCGTGATCAGCAAGTCTAGTTTGCAAGTAGTAGCGATGAACTTAAAAACTGTATAAACAACTAAATTGTTTGAAACCTTGGCATTTCCTTGAAGTTTGGCCATAAAACAAATTTTCAGTTTAAAACGGAATGCTGAATTTGTTTCATACCTCCAAGCGAATGCAAATCGTAAGGACTGAACTATACTTAAAAGCCGTTCAAAAGTTCTTAGCTATACTCGCGAGTAGTCACCAAACTTGCTTTTCTGAAGAGAATAAAATGATAAAAAGTCATGGGATGACTCAGAAAATCAGGTGCTACTCTAATTTTATCAAATATACCTATAAAATTGAAATTCAACGAAACTAATTGGCTTTAAAGCGACTGAAACCACTTTTTAGTTGGACAAAAGCAGCGAAATCAAAACATAACACTTTAACTACTCAAGATAGGAGTTGTTTTTGCTTTTTTAGTAGGAATTAAATTGACGAGTAAGCATCAATCATTCTAAGTTACAACTTACTAAACTTAAGGCTCTTTCGTTAGTTTAGCTTGAAAATATTTCTCCCCCATTTTTAGATTTAAAAAGAAATAACCTGCGGGGGTATTAGGATTAAGCTGAATATTTAACTGATTGGCTTTGAAGCTTTGTACGGAAAAGCTTTTGAGGTAAATCAAGCGACCTAAGAGGTCAAAAACTTGTACTTCTACCAATGCTTCTTTCCCTGCGCTGAGCAATACATCGAAGCTATTTTTAAAAGGATTTGGAAAAACTTTAATTGACTTTTCCGTTTCCATGGTTTCAGCGGTACTTTCTGCTTTGAGCAATTGGTAAGCTTTGTAAAAATCAGGAATGCCGTACCCGAGGCTTTTATCTGGGGCATCACTTTGACTCGCACTTTGTTCTACGGCGTTGGTAATTTCTCGGTTTGATTTATTTGGAAAAGCTTGCCACAGCGAAGCAATTGCACCTGCTACGAGCGGAGAAGCAAAAGAAGTACCATTCGAGGAATAAGTAACATAACCGTAGATAGACGCCACCGTAATTCCTGCCCCCATTGCCGAAACATTAGGTTTGATGCGAGGATCTGCCGGTACGCCTTTGGAGCTAAACGAAGCACGGTTGCCCTCCGCATCGGTCGCACCAATTGCTAAGACATCGTTACCATCGGAGGGTACACCAATATATTTCCACCAACCATCGCCGGAATTTCCAGCACTATTCACTACAATCATTCCTTTTGAGAATGCAATATCTGCCGCGATCGAAGCTCGTGCTGTTTTGCCGTCAAGGTCGCTGTGCTTATAATTCATAGCCTTATCATTAAAGGCCGAATATCCTAAAGAACTATTAATCACATCAACGCCCAAACTATCCGCAAATTCAGCGCCCGCGACCCAGTTGCATTCCTCTACGACGTACTCTGAACCCGAATCTTCAGTCTTGATACAGACGAAAGTTGCCGCTGGAGCACTGCCAATAAATAGACCTGGCAAATTGGAGCCCATCACCGAAAGTACGTTCGAACCATGATTACTCGACTCGTAAGCATAGGCATCATTACCGACAAAATCCCAGCCGGGTAACAATCGCCCTTCCATCCTCATGCTATCAAAAAAAGGCATAATATCTACATTGGTAAAACCACCATCTAAAATACCGACCATGACTCCTTTCCCTTGATAGCCTAAATCGTGTAATTGATGACCATTGATCATCTTAATCTGATGCGCGCCCTTACCGTAGCGATTTTGCATTTTCTTATAATTCTGCCAAGTATCTTTTTCTTTTTTTCCCGTTTTCAATTTAATCTGATTGTCACGATAGGCTCCTACGTAAGCAATACTATCGACGAATGGCAATTGCTCAATACGCTCCAAAGAGATACTATCGGCAATAACCGTCGTGGCATTCAACCATTTAGAAGTATTATGAATGATGGCACCTTGTGCTTGTACGCGCTGTAAATATTGTGGGTTTACGGGAAGGTCATTTTCTTCGATGGCGATGCCCTGTTTGGTTCTTCGTTCAATGGCTCTCGGCGATAAAAATTCGTAAGGCTTATTGATACTGTAAGGGCTATCCGTTTTGTCTTTGAAGGTAATCCAGTATTTTGCTGTTTGTTGAGCAGCTAAAACATTCGTCATAAAAAGACAAACTAAAAGTAAGATTAATTTATGGTTCATGATGTTTCTGTTGTTGTATTTAATCCTTGACGATGAAATGCTTGCAAGTCCTGAAGCAAATTAATTTTATTGTAGTACTTAAGTAGGTTTACAACAAAACAGCATCTAACTTAAGGATAAAATTTTCATCGAGTTTTTCTTTAATAAGTGCTACAATTCCGGTTTTCGTAATTTCCCGATTAATCTTCAGGACGGTGTCCTTGAGGTGTCCGGGCGCCACTGTTCTTCTGACATTTTTTTTCTTAAAAAAATCTTTCCGATTAATGTTTACTGGCGTTTCAATCAATTCTTCGGAGACAAAGACTTGATAGAATTGACTATCATTCTGCTCCTTCTTCCATTCTTGTAATCCCGTTTCTTCCGAGAGATATAAATGTGCACAAACGCCCGTAATCATAAATTCAATACCAAGGAGAAAATCTTTTTTCTTTTCCGGTACGAAATCAATACTGGTTTCTCCTGTATATGCTCGTTTGAGGTACGCTTGGCGTTTTTGCTTCCGTTCCGTCAAGATCGCTTCGCCTTCTGCTCCTATTTCTTCGACGGTTACCAGAATTTCTTCATTGAAATAACTTTCTCGAAACCAGACTAGGTTTGCCGTAAAATCAAATTTTTGAGTCTCGAATAAATCTAAGTAAAAGTTTAAGATTCGCTTTATATCTGAACCATAAATGGCTAAATAAGCTAAATTTGCTTGAGGATATAATCGCGAAAATATTTCAATTTTCATTTGATGAAAATCTTTTTTCCACGTTTCTAGCGTATCCGTCAAATTGGGCTGATAAGCTTGTACATTGATACACGAAAGGGAGAAATCCATTTCCAATTTTTCAATTTGCTGACAAAGCTCCTCGACTTTTACTTTTGTTTCTAAATAATAGCTGTACTGATTTGCTTTCGGTACATCGCCCCAAAAACGATTCGCTTTCTTTCGCTTTTCGGCTTCCAATATATCGAGTCGACTCAACAATTGAATATAAAATTGACCTTCTTTCAGGCGGTTTATTTTTCTTCTTAATTCACTTGCGTGATCCGCGTAATTAATTTTATCCAATTCTTCGATCAATAATTCCAAAGCCAATGGATCGGCGCCAACTTCGATTTTGATCTCATCGTTTACTACTTCAACGTTGACCAACAATTGATCGTCTACATCTTCTAGGTTTAACACTTTTGCCAAAGGAATCATCAACCGTTCTCGGATCGTTCGTTGTAATTGTCGAGCACCATATTTATGATCATATCCTTTTGCCGCTAGGAAATCGAATACTTTTTCTCCGATTTTAAAGTCCATTCTCCGAAAGCGAATGCCTTCTCTTTTTTTGAGCAAATTAATCTCTCGATCTACTACAAAACGCACCACTTCAGGAGAAAGCGGATCAAAAGCAATCACACTATCCATACGATTGTACAGCTCTGGTCTAAAGTGCTTTTCCACCGCTGTCTTAAAGTAATCGTTGATCTCTGCGTGGTCAATACCTTGCTTCCAAGTAATTCGATTTCCTTGCAAGTTTGCAGCACCGATATTCGAAGTCATAATAATAATCGTACTACAAAAATTAACCAACTTCCCTTGACTATCCGTCAGTCTTCCTTCACTTAAGATTTGGAGTAACAGATCGTAAAAGTTCGCGTGTGCCTTTTCTATTTCATCAAAAAGTAAGACAGAAAAAGGTGTGCGGCGTACAGCCGAAGTTAGGAGACCATCTTGGGTATAACTCGTCCCCGTGAGCCGTAGCACAGCGTAAGGGCTAGAAAATTCACTCATGTCGAAACGCGTCATTTGCAGTCGACTGCCAAACATGAATTCGGAAAGGACTTTTGCTAATTCCGTTTTTCCGACGCCGGTAGGGCCTACAAATAAGAAGGAAGCGATTGGTTTCCCTGTGCGCGTAAGAGCCGTTTTAATCGACGCTAAAAGATTGACTACGTCGTCTACTGCTCGCTTCTGACCAAAAACTTCTTGATTAAAATGGTTTTTTATTTCTTGTAAATCTAATGGAATATTAGGGTCAACCATAAACTTAGGCATTCCCGTTTCTTCGCAAAAGTAGTTAATGACTTCCGACTTATCAATTCGAAAACTAGCACCTTCTTGTGAGTTCCGCAGTACTTTACTATTGAGTAAAATACTTTCTAGGAAGCGAATAGGTTTGCCGGGCATCCCCGAATAAGGCGTATAGCGGCGATTCAGCCGAATGGTTTCTTCGATGGCATCTTGCTCCAAAACAATATCGCTCAAGTTGGCTAAGTCCTTGACTTTCTTGATAATAATTTCTTCCAGTTCTGCTCGGGGTTCCTCCAGTCGAATGATTTGAAAGTGGGATAAAAAAGAAGGACTGCGCAATTCGATTCTCGCCAATTCCTCTTCGGTACATTCTGAAATAAGCTGAATCTCGGAGCGACTGAGGTAATTGCGTAAGTACTCTGCCATGCTAATGGCATTTCCTTCTGATTGACCGACTTCAAATAATTCGAGCAAATTTCTAACGAACAAAATTTGTCCGGTGCTACTCAATTCTTTACAGAACGTAGAAAAGTTTTCTTCCCACCATCCTGTGTCTGCCGTTAATTCTTTAATCATCGTTGAGGCGGAAGTTTCCCAGATTTGCTGCTCGGGTGATGTTGTTTTGAGGTAACGGCTAATTTCCCAAACGATGGCGGTTTTACCACTTCCCGAAGGCCCGACTAAGATGAAATTTTTATTAAACTGATTTTCTAATGCTTTGGTTACCGCAGCTAATTCTTTTTTTCGACCGTACACGACCCGATTTTCGAACTGCAACACTTTCGCCACTTTAGGCAACCAGCGTTCGCGTTCATTTTCAGGTGCATCTTCTAATTCTTGGGGATTGAGGACTTTTAGGTCGATTGTCGTTTGTAGTAACTCAATCGTATCAAACCAGATGGCGGAGACAATACCTTGTACCGAGAGCAGTCTTTTATTTCTAGCAAACTCTAGGCGTACATTTTCGGCGAGTACCTTATCTATTTTTGCGGGTTCTTCGGCAAAACTTTCAATTCCTAAGACAGGGATGTAAGCCCAAGTACCATGTGGTTTGATTTGATAATAATAGTCAAATTCTAACTCGAAACGAGGAAAAGAGCGACCATCTTTAGCCGCTTCGAAACTTACTGGGAAGGAGGCTTTAAAAAAATCCCCTTCTAGTAATTCATCCATCAAAGGAATTAACGTTCCTTGATTCAGCACTTTGCGTTGAAAAGCTTCCGCAAATTTACCCGCTAAAATGGGGATGGATTGGTTGACGTGAATGACTTCATTGTCGGTCAAAGGCGTGAGCATCGTTCCCCCGGAATGGAAATGTAATTTAACGGCAAAAAAGGGAAGAGAAATCGAGTAAGCCATAGATCAAGAACGCTGTTCACTGTGATTATTTAAAAATGCTCGGCTAAAATAAGAAAATCTTACACAAGGCAATCGCTTTATTTCCATTAAATGCCGACAAAAGGCGAGTCATTTGGAGAATAAGTTGGTGAAATTGGTTTTAAAATCATAGTTCTTTGACAAATACCTTGTTTTAAGCGTAAAACAGCCATTTTTTGAGCGGGGCAATTCCTAACTCGGATAGTTGTATTTATGTTTTGAAGTTATTTGGTGAGTTGAGCATTTAAGTAGGTTTACCGAATAAATTAACTAATAATTTGAAAGTCTTTTAAGCTTCCGCTGAATTCGTCTTCATTTAAATATGATTTGTAGAAAAACTGGGTAGTACCAAACGTTTTTTCTTATTTTTGTAAGGAAGATTATTTCCTATTTCAATCTCAAAAAATTTGTATTTATGTTCTCGTTTCGATCTCCTATTGTCAAGCGCAGAAGATTTAGTAAAACGTCTTTATTCTTTGGCTTGCTCAGCATAGCCGGTTTGGTCTATGGCGGCTACACTTACTTCCAGTTTGGTCAAATTCCTTTGATCGAAGAAATTATGGCACAATTAGGTGTTGCGCAGTATGTTACTTGGGTTTATTTGACCTTATTGGTGAGTATGTTCTTGTTGGTACTTTCTGCGATTTATACCATTTTCAAGAAAAAAGTAGTCATTGGTGGAGAAGTTGCCTTCAACGAAGAACGCCTCAAGATTGTTTACGGTAGCGACAAATACGATATTCCAGAATCACAGTTGCAACACCTTGATTTTGAAATTAAAAAATTGCCAGAAGGCAAAACAAAGGATTCCGATAAGCTCTTCGGTGGTAGTTGGATGAAAATTCCTACGCAAAAAGGTATTTTCAAATGTGAATTAGACATCAATACACCGCAACAACGCATGGAATTGATGGAAATGATTGAGTTTTTGAAAATTGAACACGACGTGGAAGTTAAAGTGAAGGAAATTAAATAAGCCATCTCCGAGTAGCTTTTGCCTTCAACTATCCTTCATTTTTAAAAGACTTCTTTTACAATAAGTGCACGGAGGCACAAACTACTAAACATCTCACATTCAATAGTTTGTAACAGCAACTAATCTTTAGCTTTAGCTCAATGCCTCTTTTATGCCTTTTCGCTACGCGCCAATTCGAACGGAACGTTTGCTCGCCCAAGTAAAGTTTTTCTCATACTGATTGAACGCTCCTTTCTTTAAAATCTTTAGCGCTTCCGGATCAAAATATAAAATTCTCAAACAGCGAGAAAATTCCTCGATACTTTGCTCTCGACCTTGGTAACGGATCAACATTCCACAAGAATTATCAATATGTTCTTTGGTATGTTCTTCTTCCAAACTCAAGACCGGAAGACCGAACGACAAGGCTTCCGGAATAATCATTCCTAGTCTTTGACGTGTGGGTAAAAGAATCGTAGCACTTTTAGCATAAAACGCTTCTACGCCTTCTTGTTGGTTACAACTGATGATCGTCAACACTTGTTGAATATCTAAAGTGCGAGCAAGTTCTTCGAAATGCCTTTGATTGTCGCCCTTATCAATGATAGTGATGCGCAGTCGGCGTTGATGCTTATTCGTTACCTGATGGTAAAAACTTGCAAATGCTTCCATTGCGACTTCTACGTCCTTAGTAGGTATAAATCCCCCAAGAGACAATACGTTGAATAGTGTCATTAGATCATGCATTTTCATGGTTATACAAACGAGGCTGTTTTAAAATGGCGCTTATCGGCTATCGCTTTTAAGTACCGCTTAATTCAACTTCAATAAAGCTGGGGGACGGGTTTTTTTATGACAAAAAGGAGGGATAGACCAAAGTAATGGCGCTTAGCAAATACAATGTACCGCAAAACTAGGAATGCGAACAACTGCAAAGCCAAGACCGTTAATGATCTTTTTTGTTACTATCGTGGAAGCTTTTGCAAACTTCTGCGTGATAAATAAGTACTTGTAATAGTGGATAAACTTATCCAAGGTATTTGAATAAATTTTTGCTTATGGTAAGTAGCTATATTAGCTGCAAAAACTTAGCCAGATTTCTTACTTAATCTTTTTTTTGCACTCAGTCAACCTCCGTCATTCCTTAATACTAGTAATTCAAACACTATTTTTGCGTAGCGACAAACTTTTCTAGCCAAATCCTTCGGAATCTGGGAATTTTTTCCCAAATTGGGAAAACAATCTAGGCGCAATAAATGAAAAGAAAAGAAAACCCAATTAGAGTTTTCATCGTAGAGGACGATCCTGTACACGTAAAGTTAGTCAAATACGTGATGGAGATGAACCCGAGTTTCGAAATTTCAATTTTCGCTACGGGCAAAGCGTGTATTGCCAACTTGTACCTCAAGCCGTCGATCATTTCCTTGGATTATAGCTTGCCAGACATGAATGGTGCCGAGGTGCTCAAAAAGATTATTCAATTCGATCACGAGATTAACGTCATCATTCTTTCGGGTCAAAAAGACATCTCCATCGCAGTACAATTATTACAAAAAGGCGCCATCGATTATATCGAGAAAGGAGAAGATATCAAACAGCGACTGCTCAATACCATGAGTAGGATCAAGCAAAATATTAAGCTAAAAAAAGAAGTAGAATCGCTCAAAGAAGCCCTTGGAGAGAAGTACAGTTCCAATAAAGAATTAATTGGCAATAGCAAAGTCATGCAATCCGTTTTTAAAATGCTCCATAAAGCCATCCGAACAAGTATTACGGTTTCAATTGCGGGCGAAACGGGCACGGGGAAAGAAGTAATTGCCAAAACGATCCATTATGATTCTAGTCGAAAATCGGGACCATTTATTCCCGTCAACGTAACGGCTATTCCGAGAGCATTGCTAGAAAGCGAGTTATTTGGCTACGAAAAAGGTGCTTTTACCGGAGCGAATACACAAAAGATTGGTAAGTTTGAGTTGGCAGATAAAGGCACTTTATTTTTGGATGAAATCGCGGAAATGGATATGAGTTTGCAATCCAAATTACTCCGTGCCTTACAAGAGCGAGAAATTACGCGTATTGGTGGCAACAAGACGATTAAGTTTGATATTCGTTTGATTGTCGCAACGCATAAGAACTTGGCGGACGAGGTTGAAAAAGGAAATTTTCGGGAAGACCTTTATTACCGTCTGCTAGGATTACCCATTTTCTTACCGCCCTTGCGCGCGCGCGGTCATGATATTTTATTGCTAACCAAAAACTTTTTGATTGATGCTTGTGAACGCAATCATCTTCCCAAACTAAGTCTTACGAGTGCGGCAAAAGAAAAGCTCCTCTCCTATGCTTATCCAGGTAATGTCCGAGAATTAAAAGCGATTATTGAATTGGCGGCGGTGATGGCAGAGAGCGAACAAATTGAAGCGGAAGATATCCAATTCAATAGTCCCAAAAAGACAGCAGCTTTTCTTTCTCAGGAACAGTCGCTAAAGGATTATACCCAAAAAATCATTTATCACTTTTTGGGTAAGTACAATAATGATGTCCTGCTAGTCGCTAAAAAATTGGACATTGGCAAATCTACGATTTACCGAATTTTGAAAGAAAATAAATAGTTTCGATTAGACTCAATTCTTCCGCGCCTTAAAAGCATTTTACCTTATGGCAATTTCACCCACTCCTTCCCAAAAGCTGGCCACAGTTACCTTGCTCTACGAGTTGTCCTTGGCAATTGGGACTGGACTTTCGTTGGAAGAAAATGTTAAGCATTTTCTAAAAACCTTAGCGCGTAAGCAAAAACTAAACTACGTAGCCCTGTGGCTAAAAAATACGGAGCAAGATAAACAATACGATTTGTACTTTGCGAGTCCGCGTACTAAAGCCTTAGCAAAAAGTATTGATCATCGCCATTATTTAAGCAAACAATTACAGCAAAAAGCAATTATAACCGTTCACGCCAAACAAGCAGCCTTCAAAAAAATTGTCCAAGAAAAAGAGATTACGCAAGGTAGTTACGCCGTTTTCAAAATTCGGGAATTGGGCTTTTTAAAAATGCATAGTTCCAAAATTTCTGGTGGATTCGATCCAATTGTGCTTCAGCAATTACAGGAAGTATTTGATAAATTTGCCAACTCGATCGAAGCGTCCTTATACTACGATCAATTGTTGGAAGAGCAAAAAGAACGACAACAGATTCAAGAAGCGCTTAGTAAAAGTGAAGAGAAATATCGAATGGTCGTCGAAAATATTTCAGAAGGCATTTTACTCAGCGACCTGAATGGAAAAATTACATTTGCCAATGATAAAATAGTAGAACTTTCAGGGTACTCCAAAGCAGAAATCATTGGACATTCTACCGCTTCGATCCCTTTTTATAAAGATAAAGAGCAGATCGATCAAGTTGTTTCCTACATCATCAACGGAGATAAGTCTAAGTCAACGGAATTAACCCTAGAACACGAAAAAAAGCAAAAAGGGAAAAAGTGGTGGTGTCATTTAAAGATTTCGCCGTTCTACGACCGGCACGGTAAGATGGTCGGTATGATTGCCGTCATTGCCGATATTTCTGCTGCTATTCACTCTGAAAAAGTACTCCGTGAAAGTGAAGAAAAATTTAGAAGTCTCTACGAAGAAAGTCCAATCGGAGTAGCCATACACGAAAAAGGCACCTCACAATTGACCGTTAATAATAAGTTTTGTGAAATGTTGGGCTATACGCAAAAAGAGTTTAACCAATTGACCATTAATGATATTTCGCCGCCGGAGGATGAACAGATTTTGCTCGATAAAATAAAGTTACTGGATAAAAACAAACTCTCCGTCATCAAAATGAAAAAGCGCTATATCTGTAAAGATGGTAGCATTGCCTGGGGAAATTTACATCTCATTCCATTTAAAAACAAACAAGAAAATACGATCACCCACATTGCCACGGTAGAAGATATCACCGAAAAAGAAAAAGCAGAAGAAGCATTGAAACGGAGCGAAGAAAAGTTTAGAACTTTCTTTGAGCAAAGTCCTTTAGGGGTAATTGTGGTAGATATTCTCAAGGACGGAAATGTCTTTCAACCCAATCCAGAAATTTGTAAAATGTTGGGTTATACGGAAGAAGAATTAAAGCAGCTAACGAGAAAAGATATTACCCACCCTGATGATTTGAATAAAAACAAAGCTGACTTTAAAAAGCTAATGGCGGGTAAGGTCAAATCGATCAGTTACGAATTGCGTTACCTTGCTAAAAGTGGAAAAATAATTTGGGTCAACACTACCATTTCTCATCCTTTCTCTGTGTTGAATCATCGCTCTAGTTTAATTATTCTCGTAGAAGATATTTCTAAAAAGAAAGCCGCCGAAGAAGCTTTAATTGAAAGCGAATCGAAACTGATTGAAGCGCAACGATTAGCAAAAACGGGAAGTTGGGAATACGACTTGCGGACGGATAGCGTAAAGTGGTCTGATGAAACCTTTAGGATTTTCGGGATGAGTCCTAAGACCAAAGAACCGACCTTCCGGGAATATATTCAACGCGTATTACCCGAAGAATTACCCAAGTTGATGAAAGGGATTAACAACACGATTCGCAAGGGCGTTTCCAATCGGGTTGAGCTCCGACAATTAACGATCAAGAATAAGATAATCGATACCATTTGTCATGGAAAGGCACTTTTTGAGCAAGGAGAAATTGTCAAGATATTTGGTACCATTCAAGATATCACAGAAACCAAATTGACAGAAAATCAACTGCGGGTCACCAACGAAAAATATGTTGATCTTTTTGAGAATATGTACGATGCTTTGTTGATGACGGACGAAAAAGGGAGATTTATTGATGGCAATAAAGCGGCGTTGAAATTGCTAGAATTTAAATCAAAAAAAGAATTGTGTAATAATTATATTCCGAGCATTGTTTATCCCGAAGATCGAGAAAAATCTGCGCGCTATTTAAAAAAATTATTAAAAGATGGTTACTACAGTAATTATCAAGGACGGATCATTACCCAAAGTGGACAGGTAAAATATTTGCAAGTGAGTTCCAATGCTATTTATAAGAATGGGAAATTTGCGGGGTCGAGAGATATTGCCAGAGACATTACGGCATTGAAAGAAGCAGAAAAGAAACGGGAGGAACTTTTCTCCGAATTGGAAAAAGCCAATCAAGAACTCAAGGATTTTGCCTACATCGTTTCCCACGATTTGAAGGCACCTTTACGGGGAATTTCTTCACTCGCACAATGGATTGCGGAGGACTACGCCGTTCACTTCGACGAGGAAGGTATGGTAAAAATGCGTTTGCTACAGGGAAGAGTAGATCGTATGCACAATTTTATCGAAGGCATTTTAGCGTATTCCAGAGTTGGGCGAATTAGCAACCCCAAGGAAAGTTTTTCCCTTCACCATCTCATCCAAAACATCATCGATTATTTAGATCCACCGGCAAGGGTGCAGATCAAATTAAAAACAAAATTGCCACAGTTCTACGGTGAAAAAATCAAAATTCAACAGCTTTTCCAAAACTTGATTAGTAACGCCATTAAATACAATGACAAAAAGAAGTGCAAAATTACAATTAAACATAAAAGCACTAACACGCATTATCATTTTTCGGTAAAAGACAATGGTCCGGGTATTGAGAAAAAGCACCACCAGCGAATTTTTGAAATTTTCCAGACCTTGCACCCGAGAGATGATATTGAGAGTACAGGTATCGGCTTGTCAATTGTAAAACGAGTTGTTTTGCTGAATGATGGTCATATTTCGATCAAATCGAAGTTAGGTGCCTATACCGTCTTTGAGTTCAGTTTAAAAAAGACTACTGTTTAGTAGACTTATTGTATAAAATTTATTAAGTTTATTCGTAGACTTTATAAAGTTGTTTAATGATTCTATGACTAGAAAGTTGATATGGAAACCAAATGATCTTTTTAGCTACGCCTTCAAAATTGAACCTTACTTAGTACACAGTGTATTCAATCGTAAATTTTCCATCATGTATCGTGTGTTATTTATTGAAGATGATCTGGTAGATCAAATGGCAGCCATGCGCGTTTTGAAAAAAGCAAAGTTAAACTTGCAAGTACATAACGTCAACAATATTGCCGAAGGGCTACTGCGGTTGCAAACGCAAAGCTTTGATCTTATCATCTCAGACTATCATCTAGCGGATGGTACGGCGGTGGATTTGGCACAATACATTCAACACATTCCGCTAATTTTGATTACTGGTTTACGCGTCGAGGATTTGGTACAACAGGCAAAATCTATTGGTGCGGCTAAATTTATCCGAAAGGATCAAACCCTCAATTATTTAGAAGCGCTCCCCAACATTATTCGAGGTATTTTACCGCTCGATACCGCTACCAATCTAGCGTCTACCCAACAAATTGGCGCGACGGATTTGCCGCAAGAAGGACCAAAGATAAGTTTAGATAAATTGACCAAACTTTTTGATCATAATCAAGATGCCATCGGAGAAATTATTATCGCCTTTTTAGCGCAAGATCCTGTTGATATGCAGGAATTACAAGCGGCGCTGGAGGCAAAAGACTTGGAGCAAATCCGAAAAATTGCACATAAAGTTAAAAGTCGTTACCAAATGTTTGGCTTAAAGCCACAAGCTGTAACGGCTTCCTCCATCGAGGAACAAATAGCCCTTGAACAATATTCTTGGGTCGATATTCACGCTAAGATTCAATTGCTACAACATTCGGCGAAATCTATTTATCATCAACTCAAAAAATACTTGCCTCCGAATGCTCATTACAATTAATTACCTCGCCTTTCAAGACCAACTGACCGTCAAATCCGCCGACGGCAAATCTTGGATTTTTGATCCGTTGCGTCGCAAATACTTAGTCGCCGGTCCAGAAGAATTGGTGCGACAATTAGTTATTTTCTATTTCATTCAACAACTCGCTTATAATAAAAATCGAATTAAAGTTGAAATGGGATTGAAAGTCAACACTTTAGCGAGAAGGTGCGATATTCTAGTTTATGATAGTTCGGTTCAGCCGTTTTTATTAGTAGAATGCAAAGCACCAAAAGTAGATATTACCCAAGCGACCTTTGAGCAAATTGCGCGGTACAATATGCCACTCCAGGTGCCTTTCCTCATGGTTACCAACGGCATTAAAACCTATTGCTGCCAGATTCATTACGATACGCAAAGCTTTACTTTTCTTGACCATATTCCCCCGTACCCCACGCTTTAATCTTGCGAAAGACTCGACAGAGACTTGACTAAGAGAAGACCGCAAAAGGGGAATACTTTTGTCCGAGTGAATTGATCAATAAGCAAGTCTACCCCCAAGAAGGTATAAGCAGCAAGCATCTATTTTAAACGACTCCCCCATCTGCCAAAAGGAAGACTATTTTCTAGCCGATATTCCCCGCAATCTGAGCTAAAATTATTAATTTGTGATCTTAAGTGCCAGATAAGCTAAATAAACTCCATTTTAGAGCAGTCGAATCTTACTTAGCTTACCGTGTACTAAAAGATGTTACACTAGCAAATATCCGCTAGGCATTTTCCTAAAAGCCTGTTTTACATCTTTTTATATTTGAAAGTCGTTTTGAAGTTGTTTGAGTTTTACAAAAAAATTCTCCTTTTTACTATGAGAAAAGATAAAATCTTAGTCATTGGAGCCAATGGACAAATTGGTTCTGTGCTAACCAAAGCGCTACGGGCTGCGTTTGGAAATGATGCCGTGATTGCTACGGATATTCGCAATGCGGTTGACCAAGCTCCTTTTGAGTTACTCAACATTTTAGATGCTGATCGACTCGCGGAGATTATTGATCGCTACAAAATCACGCAAATCTATCATCTGGCAGCGATCCTTTCTGCCAAAGGAGAAGCTAATCCAAGAGGCACGTGGAACATCAATATGGAAGGCTTGTTTAATGTCCTAGAAGTTGCCATTGCCAAAAAGATAGATAAAGTATTTTTTCCGAGTTCTATCGCCGTTTTTGGAACGAAATCTCCCAGTATCGCTACGCCTCAGGATACCATTTTGAATCCCACTACGGTATACGGAATTAGCAAACAAGCCGGAGAACTTTGGTGTAACTATTATTTTGAACGTTACGGTTTGGATGTCCGTTCTGTGCGTTATCCGGGGATCATTGGTTACGAATCTGCACCGGGTGGAGGGACAACCGATTACGCCGTAGAAATTTACCACGAAGCGATCAAGCACAAACAATACGAATGTTTTCTAAGTGCCCATACGGAATTGCCCATGCTTTATATGCCGGACGCGATTCGGGGCACCTTGCAACTGATGGAAGCACCTGCGGATCAGATTCGTTCCCGTACGAGTTACAATTTAGCAGGCATGAGTTTTAGTCCCGCAGAAATTGCAACGGAGATCCAGCAATTCATTCCTGAATTTAAAATTAGCTATAAGCCTGACTTCCGACAAAAAATTGCGGATTCTTGGACGAAGAGTATCGACGATCAAGAAGCGCGTAAAGATTGGGGTTGGAAACCAGATTATGATTTACATAGCATGACTGAAAATATGCTTGAGAATTTATACAAAGAATACAAAGAAGCTGTTTAGTCCACACTAAGTTAGCATTAACGTTTAGTGTATTTAAAATCGGCTAAAACGCCAAATTAGCTCATTCCATAAAATAATTACCTATGTTTAAAAATGTTGGTCCAAAAATACAGCAAGAAATTGATGAAATTCGAGAAGCTGGTTTATATAAAGAAGAAAGAATTATTACGACTCCACAGGCAGCAGCGATTGAAACTACTGCCGGAGGGGAAGTTTTAAATTTCTGTGCAAATAACTATTTAGGCCTTTCCGCTCACCCTGACGTTATCGAAGCGGCGAAAGCAGCGATTGATTCGCATGGTTTTGGAATGTCTTCCGTCCGATTCATTTGTGGAACGCAAGATATTCATAAAGAACTAGAACAAAAGACCGCAGCGTTTCTAGGAACGGAAGATGCGATTTTGTACGCGGCAGCCTTTGATGCGAATGGTGGTCTTTTCGAACCCTTGCTCAATAAAGAAGATGCAATTATTTCGGATTCCTTGAATCACGCTTCGATCATTGATGGCATCCGACTTTGTAAAGCACAACGTTATCGCTACAATACGAACGACATGGCGGATTTAGAAGCGAAGTTGAAAGAAGCACAGGGTGCGCGTAGAAGAATGATTGCAACGGACGGCGTTTTTTCGATGGACGGTACCATTGCGCAGATTGATAAAATTTGTGATCTCGCGGAGCAATATGATGCAATGGTCATGGTAGATGAATGCCACGCCACTGGTTTTATTGGCAAAACGGGAAGAGGTACACACGAACATTGTAATGCGATGGGGCGCGTCGATATTATTACGGGAACTTACGGAAAAGCTTTAGGTGGTGCTTCTGGTGGATTTACTGCCGCTCGAAAAGAAATTGTTGATATCTTACGCCAACGCTCTCGACCATACCTTTTCTCTAATACTTTGGCGCCTGCGATCGTTGGGGCTTCCATTAAAGTATTGGATTTATTGAGTAGTTCTACAGACTTAAGAGACAAACTAGCAGAGAATACAGCTTACTTCAGAGCAGCAATGACCGATGCGGGTTTTGATATTTTACCCGGCGTACATCCGATCGTTCCGATTATGTTGTACGATGCTAAGCTTTCGCAAACTTTTGCGCAACAATTATTAGCAGAAGGAATTTATGTGATTGGATTTTATTATCCGGTAGTACCGAAAGAAAAGGCAAGAATCCGAGTACAACTTTCAGCAGGTCACGAGCGACACCACTTAGAGAAGGCCGTCGCAGCGTTTACCAAAGTAGGTAAATCTTTAGGGGTTATTTAATCCTTATCCTAAAACACATCCTTGGCTGAGGTTCCAAGTTGTCTGCCTCAGCCAAGGATATATTTTTAAGTCTTAATAATCTTAGCCGTAATCAAATCTTGCTCTAGCCGCGCCAATTGAGACGGTAAGTCTTGCAAACTCTCCACAGATCTTGCGTGATACTTTCTGAAGGTACCATCTGTTTGTTTTGCCTTGTTGGTTGCTGAAATCAATTTTGCTAAAAGACCATTCAACCTTCTAAAATCATTACTATCCATAATTATCTATTTTAGAGTTTAATACATTGTAATTTAAGTACCAATACAAATTATTTTACTTGTACAATCTTGTGCCGTATTTATGATTAAGTTTGATTCCTATCCTGCGGTAATGGGAATTAGTCACCGAAGTCGTGCTTGTTTCCTAGTCTTTAAATCGTCACTTTCATGGCTCATTCATCTATTACTAGGATCCGCCGGCAATGAGGTTGGTGCTCAAAAGAGCATTGCCAAAGGCTAGTTTAGCTAGTTTACTTCACTAGAATTACATCAAAAATTTTGCCAATATCAAAAGGGAGTGATGGTAGCTACGAAAGCAGCACCTAAGTAAAACGCCTACACGTTTAAATTATTCTTTTGGAAGTTTTTTTTAACAAATGAACACCGTTTAGATTTCGGTTACACTGCTTAATAAGCGTTCTTTAATCATTCCGAAGATTCTCTTATTCAAAGCAGTAGTATTTGCGGTGTAAAGAAGATATTCCTCCGTCGTAAAATGACCGATGATAACACCTTTCAATTCATTCCGAAAATTGAGATCGGTAGAAAGGACTTTTTCGATGTACGAGCTACGTCTTTCCATTGCCAATTGGAAAAATACATTTTTTTTTCTTACCGCATAGTGCCGAAATAATTGTAGCAATAACTCATGCTGAAATTTGAGGATTGGCCGCAAGGTTATATTCTGAAACCGTTCACTATCACTCGTTACGACGTCAGCAGTAGCCGTTGGAATAGTAAGTCTGATACTTAGTAATTGTTGAGATCGTTCTACGGACATGGTATTGGATAAAGCTGGTGACAGCGGATGAATAAATTGCCTCTTCGGTAAATGCGATTACAGCTTTCTTTAAACTACGACTTTATCAATACGTTCCACCAATGGAATGTCTTTTAGTACCAGTTGAATCGTTTGTCGAGTTTTTCCTTCTAGCATCACGATTTTTCCTTCCCGCAGATTCCGTAGCATTCCTTTTTCGTAGTGCCGTACGGTAATCAATTCCAAGTGCTCATCTTTGGTAATTCGGAACTCATCCTTTAACGCATCCATAATCGCATTGATGCGTTTAGGCTTATTGGTCACACAAACGGCAAAACTAATCGCATTATTTTGCATCATGTTGATTTTGATTCGATGCGTAGCAAACAAGCCAAATAAGAAACTAAGATGATGCTCTGCAATGAAAGAAAAATCTCTAGCGGCAATGTGCAGCAAAACTTGTTCTTTTTCCACCACAATTACGGGGGGATAATCGACCAAAATATCGCTACCGATAAATGTACCACTGCCCTCAGGCTCGACAAAGGACTTGACGTATAAACCTATATTTTTATTTTGTAAAGGCTTGATCGTTTTAGGGTGAATTACCTTGGCACCGTAATACGTCATTTCAATCGCTTCCTTGTAAGATAAACGATCTACTTTCATGACATTTTTAAATAGTTTTGGATCCGCTGTAAGAATGCCCGGTACATCTTTCCAAATACTCATACTTTCTACGTCGAGGCAAAAAGAAAAAATGGCGGCAGAAAAATCGGAACCTTCCCTTCCTAATGTTGTCGTAAAGTTTTCGGAAGTCCCACCGACAAACCCTTGACTAACCACAAATTGATTTTTTTCAAAAAGTGCCGGTACAACAGCAGTTGCATTCTTGGTAGTTTGTGCCCAATTTATTTTCGCTTCCCGAAAAGTATTATCCGTAAGGATGACGTCCCGCACATCTAACCAACTCGTTTTAATACCAATTTTATTCAAGTAAGCCACCACAATTTTGGAAGAGACCATTTCCCCGATCGAAACGATTTGGTCATAGATATAATCGTAACTATCTTGCACTTCATCTTCAATTACCCATTCTATCTCTGTAAAAAAATCATTGATTGCGGCGTAAACTTCTGCGTTGGGTTCGAATAAGTCATCCAAAATTTGAAAATGATTTTTTCGTACGGTATCCAACGCTGCGAATGCATCTCCCTCTTGGTAAAAATAGGCATTGACTACCTTTTCCAAAGCATTGGTCGTTTTCCCCGTGGCGGAGACAATAATCATCAATTTTTCTTCTTGATACCGCTGTAGGATTTCCCCAATGTGCTTAATTGCTGCGCTATCTTTCAGGGATGCTCCTCCAAATTTGAATACTTTAATACTTTGACTCATGCGTTGTACTTTTGCAGACCTTGAGATTCGTTCTAATTTGTTGCAAATATATTTAGCTCCACCGAGAAAGTGCTAATGATTGCGCTATTTTTATTGTTTTTGTTTGGGTTTTTGTTTGAGTTTCTTTTTGTGAAAGAATCGCTTTATTTAAAAGAATCGCTTAACGCAGTGAACTAGGCTGTTAATGATTCTTATTAATAGCTTGCAAATAATTAGTCCCAAAAAAAATAAACCCAAGGATTTCCCTCAGGTTTACGATCAACACTAACGTTTGGCACGTTTTATAATAATGAAAAGTCTTATTTCTCTTTTGGCTTTGGTGGTTCGTAATCAAAGCCAAATCGTTTGGCGTAGTCTTCGATGGGCTCTAAGCCGATTGCAGCCCGTCTTTCGTTCACCTTGGCTTCTTCTTCGATTGGGGAGAAGCGAGATTTCCCCGTCTTTGGATCACGAGAAACTTGCGAGCCGTAAATCTGCTTTTTTCCATTGCGAATATTAATTCGATCAATCAATAAGGCTAAAGAAGACCACCGCAATTCATTTTTGTCGGCAGCAGCTCGTAGAATAGGCAAGTACTTTTCTTGTACGGCAAGGTCTGCGTGCTGAATCACCAAAAAAGCAGTTCCGGCTTGATTCCCGACCATCGTTTTACCGGGATAACCAAATTCCTCAATAATCTCTATAATTCGTAAGGTATTAATCGAATCTAAGCGGTTTTGTTTCTCCCAAAGCTCCGTCATTTCTTTCGAGTCCCAGCCGAAGGTTTCGCCGATTGCCCGATTCTGTCGGCGATGGCGTTGATCCTTTTCGGCAATGGTTTCTAGTTCTCTCTTTAAAGGAACATTTTGAGTCTCTTCTAGCTTTTTTAACTTCGACGCTAAGTTTTCAGTGATGGCTTCCCAACGATCTGTACCCCGCAAACTTTCGAGATCGCTATCTTTTTTCATCCAAGCTAAATTCATCCAGCCCGCAGCTACTGATTTTTCTAGCTGATCTAAGCCTTTGGTTGGTTCTCCCGCTAAGGCCCAAGAACAGGCAGCATTGTACAATGCGGAGGCAGTAGGCGTTTGGAGGGCGAAAGCCTTTTCAAAGGCTTCCGCCGACGCTTTATATGCTTTGTTTTGATAGTTCTCATCTGCGAGCGTAAGCCACGCTTTGGCAGATTGGGCATTCATCGTCGTTAATAAGCTGATAAAAAATATGCTCAAAATTGTTTTCATCGTTTTCATGGTTTCAAATTATTTTATTCAAGATTGAAGACCAAGGCCAACGGGAATCGCAAAAACTCCCCCTTAGGTCCTTTCACTACAATGCGATCAAAATAGATACTCGTTTTCGGTTGAAGTTCAGTGATTAACTTTTCGATGGTCTCGTGACGAATATCATTGGCAATCACTTTTACCTTGGCACCTTCTTTTGGTAATAAAGTCATATTGAAGTGAACAATTTCCAGTTGCGCTTCTCCCACCCAAAGAGCCAAGTCTTTTTCTGAAGACGCGATAAAGCCAGCAAGGGCATCTCGTTTGTTATCTAGTTTTCCCGTTAGCCCTCTCCATTTCAAAACGACCGCTTTATCAGTAAAATCATAAAACTCAGGAAACAAATCTACCGACTGATCTACAAAGGACTTATCTAAAGAATAGGTTTGATCAATCTCTGCCCGTGGAACAACCTCGTCTGTTTCATTGATGATCCGCTTAACTGTTTTGAAGTTGGGAATATGAATAATATCTAATTGTTTCCCATCTTTATATGCTTCGTACATCCATCGGTAGCGCGCATCCGTCGTATCCATTTTAATTCGGGTTCGCTCACCTTCTTGGTGTATAAACTGAAATTTGTAAATCGCGCGATCCAATAATAAAGCTGTTCGATTCACCTCAGGACGCCAAGCAGCTTGCGGATCAAAAACTGAAATTTTTAATCTAAAACTAAAGCTATCTAAAGTTGCCGAAACCCAAACGTCGTCTCCTTTTACCACTCGATCAAGGAGTAAGTTTATTTTTTGATCTTGACTTTCTTCTTGTCGAGCAAGATTAATCGTAACTGGCTCCAAGGATATTTTTTGCTCATCGGGATAGTCGTGTAGGTTATTAGGAAAACGAACAATTGATACCATGCCTTCTTTCATCAAATCATCTGCCATCCAAATCTTGATATCTTTACTAATGGATTTAACCAAATCGTCGTAATCAACTACAATCCTTTCTTGTTGATACTGACGGCTAGCACTTTCGCCAAACGGTACTTTAATACTCCCCCACTCAAACAAATTAGGCTCTTCTTGGAACGTAGCTACTGGCGTCGCAATGGAACTAACCACTCGATAAGATAACGCTTGGATACCTTGCGTGATAAAGTCACTCACCTGCTGGTTGTAACGATAAATACTTTTTGGGGAATCCGAAATAGAGAAAACAGCATAAAACACTTGTTGCGCTTCCGTCCGAATCAACAGCTGAATAGAAGACTCTGCTTTTATTTTGGTTAACAAGGTTTTGAAACATTCCGATTCGCCATCGCAAAATAAGGGAGATTCCTTTTCGTTTAATACCGCGATGTATACTTTCTCAATAGCCTGCTTTACCCCTTGGTGGTAAACGGACAAGCCTTGATTTTTCGAAGCGGTAAAAACAGAAGCGTTAATGGATTGTACCGTAAACTTAGCTGATTGATCTAAAGTATTTACGACGTGTACTGGCGTTTGAATCTTTCCCCAGCGAATGTAATCGTTGGTCGCTTGCACGAACGCTGTTGCGTTGACTTCATTGGTCGCAATCCGAAAACTTACTGGGTAATTTTCTTGGTTATCCAATTGTAATTCACTCAAAGTTAGCTTATCGCCGGGCCTCAGTGCTGCCCATAAATCGGCGATCGCTTCCTTGGATAGTACTTGCTTTTCATCTAATGGGACCAATTTAGTTACTGCGATTTCCGCACCGTTTTTGCTCCGTTGAAAAACTAGATTTTTAATCGGTAGTCGCGTATCATTTTTATAAAAAGCAAATGCTCCGCTCAATATTGATTTAATCTGTTCCCGTGAATATTTTTTTTGAAACTGGTCCTTCGCTACTGCACCCGCTAGTTTCAAGGGCACTTCCATCTCTCCAATCTTAAATCGAACCATCGAAGACCTTAATTCGGGAGAAGCGACAATTTCTAGTGCCGAAGCAAACAGTAATTTTTCTTGCCGATTCCACTGACGGATTAGCAGTTGATCTCCAACGGCTAGACTACCAAATAAATCGGCGATTGCTTGTGGTGTTTCCCAGAGGCTTTGAATCTCCGCCCAAGAAAAGATAGCTTGCTGCGCAGTATCATTTTTCTTGAATTGGAAACTTAACGAATCCATGGCAACGGGAATACCTTCTTCGTTGAGGATGGTACAAATATCCCGAAAAGAATTTTGTAGCCTAGCTAAATCAATTTTACGATGTCCAAGTCTTTTTTGAAAACTAGCTGTCCCCACTTTAGTTGTTGCAACTTCCTGCTCTTTGCGAGTGGTATTGACCGATTGTAATGGGAAATGGATGTTTCCCCAATCGAAATAGTAGCTTGAGCTTTTCTCATTTGCCGCCAAGGCTGGAAAACGTTCTTTTTGTGGAAGCGAAAAAGCTTGAGCAGGACCATTGATATTCAATAAACCCGCTTCGGACACGACTAAAACACCCAGTAATGCTTCTCCGCTGGGCAAGTCTACTTTCAGCATTAAGTTGAAATCCGTTTCTATCGCCGAGGTCACTTGATAGAGTTCTTCCAGTCCTCCCTTTTCGGGAATAAGTTTGATAAAATAATCTTCCCCTTCTGGCACAATTCGAAACTCCATCGACTTCGTCGCAACGGCTGTTCCTCCTTGGTATACTTCAAAATGTGCTAGTTTATTTTTTTCAAAATCTACACGCTTCATTGCCACCAGCTTTAAGGATTCCGTCGCCCCATCAAATGGCGTCAGCTGAATTTCTTCATTCCCCCAGTTGATCCAAGTTTGTTGTTTTTCAGCAATGCGATCTACTACGATCAAGTCTTGTGCCCCCAAGTCTTCTAAGTAAGTATTGACTTCTGAAAGCTGCGTAGTAATTTCATTTGGCAGTTGCTCTACGAGATTAAAAGAAAACAACATCATTAAAATAGCGAGCAATGGCAAACTCAGGAAATATTTGATCTTCCGCCAAGCTTGAGATGGATCCTGCCCTAGCATAATCAATCGTTTTTTGATTAAGGCCGAAAAGGTATTGACCAATCGGTTTTGAACTGAGATATTACTATGGTGAATCAATACTTTAGCATAAGAAGGGGCAGAACCAAGCTGAGCAACCACGTAGCTATCCGCAATGTATTCGTGCGTGGCTTTCAAACTTTTTCTAAAAAGATAGATCAATGGATTAAACCACTTGATAATGACGATCAACTCCATCGCTAAGACATCCAAACTGTGCCACTGGCGAAAATGTACCAATTCGTGTTCCAAAATCCAACGCTGTTTTTCGTCATTTTTATCGCCATTCCAAAAAATATAACTAAAAAAAGAAGCCGCTGGAAAATCTCCTTCCATCTCAATCAAAGTATACGCTTCTTCGTTCGATTGCTTGCTCGCCCGAATGGTTCGAAACAAACGCAACAGCCCTACAATTAATCGTAACCCCATTACCAAAGCCCCCAATAAATAAATGAAAATAACCGCATCGCCAAAAGTTAGACTGAAAAGTGGGCTTGGCTGTTCGATTTGGCTCGCAATGTCCGAATTGAGTTGTGCGGCATTAGAAATCACTGGAATAATAAACTCTTCCATCGCTCCTCTAGCTTGCTCCGCCGCCACGGGTGCTTCTAAATCAATGTGTAGCATCGGAATAAAAATGGCTAAAATTGGCGTGACGATCAAATACAAACGATTGATTTGAAAGAAAGTCTCACGACGAAGTAGCATATGATAGAATCCGTAAAAAATCAGGAGGCAGAAACTCGACTCCAACAGATATTGAGGCAATCCGGGAAGATTCATGCTTATTCTTTATTTTTGATTTGGTCCAACAATTCATCTAGTTCGGCGGGGTCAATTTTTTCTTCCGAAACGAAATAGGAAAGCATTTGCGCTTTAGAACCTTCAAAATAATTATCGATAAATTGACGAAAAGAAGATTTGCGGTAAGCTTCTTTCTTTAAAATGGGAAAGTAACGATATGTTTTTCCAAAAGCTTCGTGTCCCACAATTCCCTCTGTATCCAATTTGCGTACAATCGAGGAAATTGTATTATAAGGAGGTTCAGGTTCTCCTAAGGCAATGATCTCAGCAATGATTTCTTTTACAAAAGCTTTTTCCAGTCGCCAAAGAATCTGCATGATCATTTCTTCTTTATGCGTTAATCTCTTCATGCTAGTAAATGTATAAACTATTTTTTAGTTATACAACTAAATATTAGTTTTTTAACTAAAAATAAGTTGGCTTATTTTCTGTAGTATATAAGCATTAGCTTCATCAGCATCCCCCGCTTTATGTTGCCCTACGGAAGTCACCGCAAATGATTTCGCATTGAAAATCTATGTAACTCTATGAGTAACTCTATGAAAAAGTTTAGTTTAGCACTCTTCTTGGTGATCAGTGGATTCGTTTGGGTTCAAGCCCAAAACTATATTGAGTATCATCGTAGTATTCTCCAGATTGAAGAATATGTTTTGGTGGACGCCTACGCTCCGGCATTGGTTTTATTTGATAGTTTATTCGAACAATACGAGTTTGTCTACGCAATTGATTGCTTTACGGCAGCACAATTAGCAACCTTGGAAGCGAAACCAACGCAGGCTTTCTTTTTCCTAGAAAAAGGTATTTTGCGCGGATTAAGCTGGGATTTAATTGCAGAAAATGGCATACTTAACCCCTTGCAATCCGAAAAAGAATGGTTGAAGTTAAAAGCTGCTTATCCTGAGCTGCGGATGAAATACGAAAACTCAATTGATCAGGAACTATGCCGCGAGGTGCAAAAGTTGTATGAAATTGATTTGGCTAAAACGGAAGAACTTAAAGCCGCTTCGCTTGTGTGGGAACAAATCGTTTATCCTCAGTGGAGAAAACAGGTTCGCCGGAACATGGAAGTTTTATTAGCAATGATCAAAGAGAAGGGTTTTCCTGGAGAAAAAATTATTGGTTTAGATGAGTGTTTGGGTGTTGACTATGATATGGCTGCGATGCCACCAAAGTTGCCTGTAATTGGTAGAAATGTTTTACTCAATTCAAAAATGGCCTTTCTCATGACGGTCCACTATTTCAGTGATCCGCACCAAGATTTTAATGATTTATTATTAGAAGAAGTCAAAAAAGGAAACTTACCACCGGGGCATTACGCCGCGATTAATGATTTTCAAGCTAAATATGGTAAGCAAAAATACGGCGATTACGAGTATTATAATCAATGGCATAAAGATGATCGGGCCAAACGGAGGAGCATCAAAAAAGTGAATAAGCGCAGAGCGGCGATTGGTTTAGGTTCTTATCAACACAAAAGACTCAAACGAAAGCGCTGGTTGCGAGCACGAGCGCAAAAGAAAGAAAATGAATTGGTCTACATCCGACCTTAGGAAAGCTGTACTTTGAGCACTAAGACAAATTAAATCACTTATTAACTTACATCATTTTTTGAAAACAGGAAAAAGTTTTTCAAAAAACTGTCCTTAAAAAACAACTAAAGCAATAAGCGAGCTTAATTTACGTATCAAGTTTAAACAAAATTTGATTGCCTGCTTATGAAAATACTTTTTGTTGTACTCCTACTTTGCTGGTATCAAGCTGCGTGGAGTCAAAATTTATTACCGAATCCTAGTTTTGAAGATAGCAATACTTGTTTTAAATACCAAGAGCCTTGCAGTCCCAAAGCTTGGCGACCAACTACCTTGAAAAGTTTTCGATACAATGAATTTCTAGGCGATCGGCATCGTGTAAAACCACCGGATGGTAATCGCTATGTGACTCTCATCATGCACCATGCGGCGCGTACCAACGACCGAAAATTCATTCAAGCGGCGCTACTTTGTCCATTGATTGCTGGAAGGACTTACCATTTTAGCCTACAGTTTAAAACGCAGTATAAAGTCGTTCAACAATTTGGTGTTTACTTTCCACAGGAATTGAAGATTTTAAAAAATAATGATGCCTTACTAAATGTCCAGCCACAGCTTGTCTTTTCAGGAGACGAACAGATGCCCGTCAATACTTGGCAACAACGAAGTGGTAGTTTTGTAGCAACGGGCAAAGAACAGGGAATTATCATTGGCAATTTCTTTGACGATGCCACAAGTTCTGCCAAAGTTTTAAAAAAACTGAGTCGCAAACAATTAAAGGACAATCCACCACCGAGTATTACCTATTACAGTTTTGACCATTTAAGCCTTACGGAAAAAGATAGTCTGATTGGAGATTGTGATCTCGAAACAAATCGCATCTTTTTATATTCGGATACCACCCGACATATTTTCCAAGATCAACCCTTGACTTTGGCAGATTTACCTGTTCCAATAGTACAACTAAAGGATTCGATTCCGAGTGATACCATTCCTACGTTAGCAATAGAAAAGCCAGTACTTCCACCTACGATTCCAGTTGCACAAAGCTTTGTTTTACCAGATGTACGTTTTGAGCATAATAGCGCGGTGCTACTTGAACTCGCCTACCCTGCTTTACAGCAATTATTAGAAATGCTACAAACCAATGAAAACTATCGTTTGCGTATCATTGGGCATACCGACGACGTTGGTCGCCCGGAGCAGAACTTATTGCTTTCGCAACAAAGAGCTAATCGTGTTGCGCAGTTTTTGATCGCACGGGGAATTTCGGCTAGTAGATTGGAAATATCAGGGAAGGGAGAAGTGGAACCGATTGCAGATAATCTTACGGCAAAAGGCAGGCAACAAAATAGGCGAGTAACATTTCTGATCGTGAAGTGACGCTCCTTATTTTCTTACAAATAGTCTAAAATCAAAAAGCCACGACGATTGCGTCGTGGCTTTTTGATGTAATGAAGTCAATTAATAAAATAGGATCAACTTCTTATTTACTAATGACTAACTTCTCGAAAAACTCTTGTGTACCTACTTGCAATCGAACCATGTAAATACCAGTTGGTAATTCACTGATCGAAAAGTTTGTAGCACCGTTAAAGCCATTTCCTAAATGAAGCTCTTTAACCATTTGCTTAGTTGCATTATAAATTTGTACGCGCGCCTCTCCGTCAATTTCGAAAGCTGCTGCATCATTTATTTGCAAGTTTAACTCATTAGAAGCAGGGTTAGGAAACATATTTACCTCATTTGCAATGATATCATATCGTACTGCAATTGTATTCGAATAAGCAAAACTACCATTAAAGTCAACTTGCTTTAATCGGTAATAAGACCATCCTTTTGAAGGATTAGCATCCAAAAAGTCATATTCTAAAACAGTAAAAGAATTACCATTTCCTTCGACGTAGCCGATGTTGCTAAAACGTCGCCCATCGAAGCTTTTTTCGATTGAAAAATATTTGTTGTCTTTTTCGGAGGCCGTGCTCCATCGTAACTCAACTCCTTTGGCATTCGCTTGACCAGAAAAGTTAATTAATTCTACTGGAAGTAAATTTCCGCTTAAAGCATTTAATGCAGTAGTATAAGCCGCACTGTGTGTACTAAAATCCTCTCCAAGATAATTACTAGCATCGAGTAGAGATGCTTTCATTGAGGCAATATCTGGGAAATCATAGCCATCCGAACCATCGTAAACAACATTATCCCATTCATCATTTGGATTGGGACCGCTACCTATCGCAATGGCAGAAATTGGCGCAGTGGTAGATAAGCCCGGCGGTAAACTAGTTTCGTTAGAGTCATTTTTATCGCCGGTAAATTGATTTTGATTCGTATTAATCGCAAAAATAAACCTGGGCTCTTGCGCAGGATCAATAGCGTTTCCTAAATCTGAATCTTGAAAAACAAGCACTTGATCTCCCGAAGAAGCGAGGCTGAAAGATCCAGTAATACGACTATCGGTATAGCTAGTGAAACCTGCGTCACCAGGATTTTGTACAAAAGTTCCCGCAGGAATCAAGGCAGGAGCGGTATATTGTTGCGCCCCTTCTGTACAAGCTGGACTTCTAAAACCAGCACCATCTGCACCACAGTCTGTAAAATAAATTACCGTTCCCGCTGCTAAGTCTACAAATGGAACGAAACCAATTCCGTCTGGCGTACCATTAGTTTCCACGTAAATTACTGCAAGATCTCCAGCATTTAAAACTGTTCCTTGTGCTTGCAATTGATAACTCGCACCAGTCAACACTAATGCTAAAATGAGTAATAATTTTTTCATATGAATTATGTTTGAAGTAATATAGTTTTGAGAATGCTCAATCTATGAAATAAATTTATAATAAAACAAAGCACAAATATAACAGTAATTATGTAAAATAAAACCTACTTGTTTTTGTTTTTTATTTAGCCTATTTTCAAATAAAACTTTATCTCCCTTTGGTTGTATCGTAAATAATTATTTATAACAAAACCTAAACTCCAAATAAATGGAATTTAGGTTAGTATTAATTTTTTATATTAAGACTAGCTTCTTGAAGGGAAAATACCTTGCAAAGCAATGATATAGTTAATTCCTAAAGAAGGCTGAATATTATTAATAGGCTGATTTGATCCAGTATTGGCTGACATTCCTCCTAAAGCAAGACTATGCGATACTCCTCCTAAGAATTCGCCTGCACTAGGTCCAGCACTGTTATAAATAATATTACCAGAAGAAGTCGTTCCTAAAGTTTTACCTACTGGCGAATCTGCCCCAGGATCATCTTCGTTAACACCGATATTTACTGTTCCACCAACTGTTCCCGTAGCTAAAGCGTGACCGTGAGCAGGTAATTGTAATAAGTTAAGTGTATTTGTTTCTGTCCCTTTTCTTTGTCCAAGTTTCCAGTTTTGTAGTCCAGGACCATTTCCAGGGTGGACAGGAGTTCGCCCTCTAAGATCTGGCAAAGCGAAAGTAGTTCGACCGTCACCACCGTAGGTAGTACCAAGTAAAGAAAAAAGTGCAGTATTTTGAGCGATAGCTAATAATTGTCCATCACAAAATGCCCAGCCACGTGGCGCAAAGTTTCCACCAAACATGATGATTTCTGCAATAAAAGGTTCCATTGATAAATATTTTAGGGTTGATTAATTTAATGTGAATTTTTCTATAAAAACTAAAAAATTAGCTTCTTGAAGGAAAAGGTCCTTGTAAGGCAATGATATAATTAACACCAAGTGAAGGCTTAATATTATTAATGCCTTGACCTGCTCCAGTAAGAGCAGAACTTCCTCCTAAACTAAGGTTAACCGAACTTCCTGCTAACCGTTCAGAACTACTTGCTGCCTCGCTATTATAAACAATATTACCAGAGGAAGTTGTTCCTAGCGTACTTCCTACAGGAGAATCCGTATCAGGATCTTCTTCGTTAACACCTACATTTACAGTTCCACTAATTGTTCCGGTAGTTAAAAGGTGATGGTGTGTTGGCATCGTAAGTGTATTCATAAAGTTCTCTTCACTTCCTTCTCTTTCTCCAAGTCTCCAGTTTCGCAATCCAGGACCAGTTCCAGGATGAACACCAACTCTACCTCTTAGATCGGGTAAAGCGAAAGTCGTACGACCGTCTCCACCATAAGTTGTTCCTAGAATAGAAAACAACGCTTGATTTGCATTGATAGGCAACAATTGCCCATCACAAAATGCCCAGCCACGTGGAGCGAAGTTACCGCCGAACATCATAACTTGAGCCAAAAAAACAGGTTCCATTCTTTTATATATTTTAGGGTTAATAAAAACATACACACTGCATCTAGCATGTATGAAAAGTAATTCATATATAGTATACTTTTGTACAAATAGCTAGCCATTTATACAAATAAGTTGTTATTTTACTTTTAATTGTAAAATTGTTAAATTATAATAATATTATAGTATGTATTTACTTAAGGTTCGGAGTAGTTAAATTCAAGAAATGCATGAGTGTCATACAAAGCTTTGTCATCGTTTTTCTAAGTCTTGCTCATCTTACGGTAAAACTCACTGAGTCTGACAAGATTTTTTCAGTTTGAAAATGCTTTTTATTTAGCCCTAAAAAAATATTGCAAACGAATAGTTCAAATTTAACATTACATAAATATATAACATATCGTGCAAAAATCCAAGAACATTACAAAGTTACTATATTATAGTAGTTTCCTACAGCGCAATTATACCCTTTATGAAATATAGGTAAAAACACCTATCTTAATGTTTCATAAAAAACATTGATGAAACCATTAACTTTCCCCATTACAGAAAAAGATATCTCTCAACGCATTGGTCGGAGTATTCACGCTCCTATTCTCGTTGGGGATTTAACGACCTTAGGCTTGGATCAAACTGGATTTTTAAATTTCTTTACTCCTATTTTTCAAACCCTTCCGTGGGATCCTTACGATGCTCGGAGATTGAGAGTTGAATTTTTAGAAAATATATTTCCCGCTGCACAAAAAAAAATTCGTAGCCTTTTTAAAGCTTACTATCAAGGATCAATTTCTTTAACGGCATTTGAACCTTGGATTCAACAGTTAACGCCAGCACAAGCAGCCGACTTTGCACGAATTCAAGCTTGGCGAAGACGATCCGTCGCAGGGTTTTACCTTTCGGAAAAAGCAGGAAAAATTAAGATCGAACGTACTCCGGTGGAACAGTTTAGCCAACAAGTAGCCGATGAAGATTTTCGATCTTGGCCGCGCATTTTTGCAGAAGCGGATCCCGCCCACGTTGAACAAGTCTTATTTTACGATTTACTCCGCGCCATCTTTAAAGTTGTCAAAACACGACGACCGGATCTTCATCAAATTCACCTTACCAGTCACTTCATGAGTGTGCGAGCTACCGAAAAAGCGCCGGGTGATAATTCTCCCGAAGGAGCACACGAAGACGGAGCAGACTTCATTGTCTCCGCCTTGGTCGTCAACCGATTCAACGTTGCCGGTGGCGAAAGTCAGATATTAGAACAACTGGAAGATGGTCAAAAAGAAATCATTTTCAAGTATACCTTGGCTCCAGGAGAATTTATTTTTCAAGCGGATACGGGAGAGGAGTTAATCTATGGTAACGATTTGTGGCACCACGTTACGCCTTTTCATTTAGCCGATACGCAACGGGCAGAAGGTTGGCGCGACATTATTGGTTTTGATATCGTTTT
>CALFBG010000108.1 GCA_937951685.1 uncultured Saprospiraceae bacterium
TAAGTAGGTTTACCTAATAAATTCACTAATTTATGACGAGTAAATTTTATTTCACTCTTCGTTAAAAAGCCTTGAAAACCAATGGTTTCCTGCATTTTTCGCCTCGATTGAAGCAAAATTTTCTTCCGTCAAAATCACCAATCTATTTGGTAAACCTACTTAAGTATTGATTTTTAGATAAAATATGGTCTTACTCGGGATAAAATACGAGTAGATTAAGCATTTTGTTGCTCGCCTAGGTTTAAAACTAATTGCCTCCGTACAAAATACGTGTTTCCCTTCTTGGGTTTGCCTTAACAATCGCCTTATTTTCGGCGTAAAGCGGTCATTTTAGCCTATTTATCAGGAACTTAGCGGAACCTCACGTTACAATATCTATTAATATACAAAAATCTTTCCGCAATTGTTTCTCGGTAAGAAGAATCTTAAAAGCAGTGTATAACTTTACTTAAACTGACGGTAGACGGACGAATTGTTCGGTCATTACGATTCAATCCAACGTGCTTTACGGTAAATTCTTTCAATAATTTCTACTACTTTCAGCCCTTCCAAGGCGTTAGTGGTAACGGTCTTTCTGCCCTTCAATACATCGACCACATTTTGAATAATGTGATGATGGTTGGCCGCTGATCCTTTGTATCCACCGTAATCGTTGGCAGGACCAGAAGCTGGTAATTCGGGTAATTCGTAATCTTTAACGTGACAGTATTCGACTTCGTTCATGTATTGCCCGCCCACTTTGATACTTCCTTTCTCACCAATAATGGTAATGCTACTTTCCAAATTCGCATCCCATGTCGCCGTAGAGTAATTAATTGATCCCATTCCTCCGTTGACAAATTGAAAGTTTACAATACCCGAATCTTCAAAGTCGGTAGAATGCTGATGCGCAAAGTCGGCCAGTTGGGCGTTAACATCTTGGATGTCTCCAAAAAGCCAGTACATGATGTCAATAAAATGGGAGAATTGGGTAAACAAGGTACCGCCATCTAGGGCTTTACTGCCATGCCAAGCGTGGCGTTTTTCTGCGGGAGAAGTGGCATCTTGATGCGGTAAATAATAACGATCATCTCGATTCCAGTAGCAATTGATTTGTACCATAAAAATTTTACCTAAGCGATTTTCATCAATGATACTTTTCAACCAAACTGCTGGTGGTGAATAGCGGTTTTGCATCACGCAAAATACTTGCTTAGATACATTCAACGCTTTAAAAATCATCGCCTCACAATCGGCTTTACTCAGCGCCATTGGCTTTTCGCAAACCAAGTGTTTTTTGGCTTCGAGTACCATAATTCCCTGCGGAGCGTGAAAAGCATTCGGGGTACAAATACAAACAATATCAATCTGGATTGGCGCAGCTAAAAGTTCTTCAATGGAAGTGAAAAAAGCAGCCTCAAAATTGTCTAGTTGTAATGCTGCTCGGGGTTTGATATCACAAAGCGCCACTAAAGTACATTCTTCGTTGCGCTGGATCATGGCAGCGTGTCGTTTGCCAATGTGTCCACAGCCAACAACAGCAAATTTGAGTTTATCTTGGGTTTGTATTTTCACTTATTGAGCGAGTTTAACTTGGTTGTTTTCTAAAATATAAGCTTCGTGTGTTTCTGGACAGGTCGCGCGGTTATTTTCGTCAAAATGGAGACGGTGCCCATGAATACTCATCCAACCAATATGCTGGGCGGGGTTGCCAACGACTAAGGCAAAATCGGGTACGGGTTTTGTCACAACAGCACCCGCGCCAATGAAAGCATAGCTACCAATTTCGTGACCACAAACGATCGTTGCGTTGGCCCCAATACTTGCTCCTTTGCGAACGTAGGTTTGACGGTATTCCTTTTTTCGATTGACGGCACTGCGTGGATTCATGACATTGGTAAAAACCATCGAAGGACCCAAAAAGACATCGTCTTCACAAATGACGCCAGTATAAATGGAAACGTTATTTTGTACCTTGACATTCTTGCCGAGGACGACCTGCGGAGAGACAACAACATTCTGACCAATATTGCAGTCGGCTCCAATAATACAGTTACTCATTACGTGGCTAAAATGCCAAATTTTGGTACCCGCTCCGATTTGACAACCTTCGTCGATGACGGCGGTTTCGTGGGCAAAATAGTTTGTTTGTTCAGCCATAGTAATTATCTTCTGTTATACGTCATAGTTGAGATTCGGTGCGAGCCATTGTTCCATTTTTTGGAAACTCAAGCCTTTGCGCTTCGCATAATCGGATACTTGATCTTTAGAGATTTCTCCTAAGCCAAAATACTTTGCCTGCGGATGAGAAAAATACCAGCCACTAACGGCAGCAGCGGGATACATCGCAAAACTTTCGGTGAGTTCCATCGTTGTATTTTTCGTAACGTCGAGGAGTTCAAATAAAGTAGCTTTCTCCGTATGATCAGGACAAGCAGGATAGCCGGGAGCCGGGCGAATTCCGGTGTAAGTTTCTTTAATCAACTCTTCTTTGGTCAAGTGTTCTTCTTGTGCGTATGCCCAAAATTCTTTCCGAACTAATTCGTGCATTCGTTCCGCAAATGCTTCTGCCAAACGATCAGCCAAAGCTTTGAGCATAATGGCATTATAGTCATCGTTATCTGCTTCAAACTTTTTAACCCATTTTTCAATGCCAATCCCCGTGGTAACAGCAAAACCACCGATGTAATCTACGAGCTCCGTTTCTTTAGGTGCCATAAAATCGGTTAGACAAAGATTAACTTGATTACTCGCTTTTTGTCGTTGCTGGCGAAGATGATGTAAGGTATATTTTACGGTATCTCTCGTTTCGTCGGTATAAACTTCTATATCATCATGGTCTACACTATTGGCCGGATAAAATCCAAGGACACCTTTTGCGGTCAGCCATTTTTCGTCGATAATTCTACGCAATAAACTCTGCGCATCATTAAAGAGTTTTTTAGATTCTACACCGATAATCTCATCTTCGAAAATAGCGGGATACTTTCCACGCAATTGCCAGCTCGCGAAAAATGGCGTCCAGTCAATGTATTCCGAAAGTTCTTCTAAAGAATAATTGTCAAAGACTTTGGTACCGAGGAAACTAGGTTTAGGTGGCGTATATCCTTCCCAATTCAATTGCAATTTATTCGCTCTCGCTTTAGTAAGCGTAAGGTATTTTTTATTGGAAACGCGATTCGCTCTCGCTACGCGTACACGATCGTACTCCGCAGTGACGGCGCTGAGGTATTTTTCATCTTTTGCCATTAACGCCCGCGCTACCGATACACTTTTAGAAGCATCCAAAACGTGAATAATAGGACCGCTATATTGAGGCTCTACTTTTACGGCAGTGTGGGTTTTGGAAGTAGTTGCTCCACCAATCATGAGTGGAATGGTGAATCCTCTGCGCTCCATTTCTTTAGCTACAAAGACCATCTCATCCAAAGAAGGGGTAATCAAACCGCTTAGTCCGATAATATCTACGTTTTCTGCGATGGCTGCTTTTAAAATTTGATCACAAGAAACCATCACCCCAAGATCGACGATTTCAAAATTGTTACAAGCCAAGACTACTCCGACGATATTTTTACCAATATCATGAACATCTCCTTTTACGGTAGCCATCAAAATTTTTCCTTGGGAAGATTTGGCGCCAGTTGCTTTTTCAGCATCAATGAAGGGCGTCAAATAGGCGACGGCTTTTTTCATGACACGAGCACTTTTGACAACCTGTGGCAAAAACATTTTACCTTCTCCGAATAAATCTCCCACGACATTCATCCCAGCCATTAAAGGCTCTTCGATGACCAGCAAGGACGACTTGTACTTGAGGCGTGCTTCTTCTACGTCTTCGTCGATATAAACGGTAATTCCTTTTACTAAAGAATGAATCAATCGTTTTTCGAGGGATTCTTCTCGCCAAGAAAGATCTTTTTCTAAGACTTTGCCACCTCCTTTTACGCGTTCTGCGTAATCGGTTAATGCTTCGGTAGCATTTGAATTTTTATTAAATAAAACATCTTCCACGAGCGTCAAGAGTTCGGAAGGAATATCTTCATAAATTTCAATCAACCCCGCATTGACGATTCCCATATCCATCCCCGCTTTAATCGCGTGAAAAAGGAAAGCAGAGTGCATTGCTTCTCGTACCGCATTGTTTCCTCGAAAAGAGAAAGAAATATTACTAACGCCGCCACTGATTTTTACACCGGGACAGTTAGCTTTGATGGTACGTGTGGCTTCGATGAAGTTGATCGCATATTCATTATGTTCTTCAATTCCCGTGGCAACGGCAAAAATGTTGGGATCGAAAATAATATCTTGGGGTCGGAAGTTGACCTCTTCGGTAAGAATTTTATAGGCTCGTTCGCAAATTTCAATTTTCCGTTCGGTAGTGTCTGCCTGCCCCTCTTCGTCGAAAGCCATAACGACAACGGCCGCGCCGTACCGTTTGACAACCTTAGCTTGGCGAATGAATTCCGGAACTCCTTCTTTCATTGAGATGGAATTGACAATACATTTTCCTTGCACGCATTTGAGTCCTGCTTCGATCACTTCAAATTTAGAAGAATCGATCATGATGGGCAATTTCGCAATGTCTGGTTCTGACATCAGCATATGTAAAAATTCCACCATGGCTTTTTTGGAATCCAGCAAGCCTTCGTCCATATTGACGTCGATAATTTGTGCACCACCATCTACTTGTTGTTGTGCTACCGTAAGGGCTTCGTTGAAATCACCGGACTTAATGAGTCGTGCAAACTTGCGGGAGCCCGTTACGTTGGTTCGTTCTCCGATATTGATGAAGTTTAGACCTGGTCGAATGACGAGTGGTTCCAAACCACTCAGCTCGGTAAAGCTATCTACTTCGGGAATTTTTCTAGTTGGCAATTGCTTTACTGCATTTGCCATTGCTCGAATGTGATCGGGCGTAGTACCACAACATCCACCAATAATATTAACCAAACCACTCGCTGCAAAATCTTCAATGAACTTCGACATTTCGTCAGCCGATTGATCATATTCGCCAAATTCGTTGGGTAATCCTGCGTTGGGATAAGCACTAACGTTGCAATCGGCAATTTTGGAAAGGGATTGAATGTGCGGTCGCATTTCTGCGGCACCCAAGGCACAATTTAAGCCCACACTAAACAAATCCATGTGATTGACTGAAATCCAGAAGGCTTCGACCGTTTGTCCAGAGAGGGTTCGACCGCTAGCATCGGTAATCGTTCCGGAAATCATAATCGGCCATTTGCGCCCCTGCTCTTCAAAATAGCGATCTAGGGCAAAAAGTGCCGCTTTGCAGTTGAGTGTATCAAAGATAGTTTCAATCAAGAAAATATCAACGTCTCCATCCCCTAAACCTCGAGCCTGTTCGTAGTATGCTTCTGCGAGCTGATCGAAAGTGACGGCTCGATAACCGGGATTATTAACATCTGGGGAAAGGGAAGCGGTACGGTTGGTTGGTCCCATTGCTCCGGCGACGAACCTTGGCTGATCCGGGTTTTTCTCCGTATATGCTCGGGCTGCTTTCTTAGCGATTTTGGCAGAGGCTAGATTGATTTCATAGGCGTAGGCTTCCAATTTATAATCGGCCTGAGCGATGGACGTAGCACTAAAGGTATTGGTTTCAATGATATCAGCACCGGCTTCGAGGTATTCTTTGTGAATGTCCTCAATGATTTGCGGTTGTGTGATGGAAAGAATATCGTTATTCCCCTGAATATCAAGCGGATAATCTACGAATCGACTTCCCCGAAAATCTTTTTCTTTAAGCTTATATCGTTGGATCATGGTCCCCATGGCACCATCCATTACTAAGATTCGTTCTTGGACGACATTTTCTAATATTTTCTCTGACATATTATAGCTTGAAAGAGATCGGAATATATCTTATAGCATACTAAGATCTCCTTACTCTTTTAGTTTAATAATTTAAATAGACGTAAGTAGCAATGCAAATTAAATTGCCTTTTACTTTTCATTTAGCAACAAGGCATCTCGCTGATTGTTGCTAAATAAGACGCAAAAATATACAAATATTACTAGATTTTCATGCGTAGGCATTCGGAATAGAAAAACAAGTCATTACAAATAAATTAGAAGTATGCTGAGCG
>CALFBG010000109.1 GCA_937951685.1 uncultured Saprospiraceae bacterium
AACTCCCCATACCAATAATAAGGTAGGCATCAATACACTAAGTCGCAATCCTTTTACTTCTGCGCCCATGTGCATAAACTCATAAATAATGTAATACGCCTTGTATACGGATAATACAATGATTACTAAAGCGATGAGCATAACCGTAATCGGGTAATCCTCTAACCATCCCATACCTGGGATATGCCCTTTACCAGCTAAAGAAACAAATACTTCTAAGAGGGTAATTCCCAATAAGATCCAGAATCCTGTGAATACGTGTTTTTTAGCGTCTTCGTATGATCTATGTCCCATAATAATTTATCAATTTATATTTTTATTCTTTCCGTGCATAATTTGAACACGTTGAAAGAAGAATGTTTTTTTTTAAAAGATACTTTCCTTACCAATCAAATTAGGTAGAATACTAAGAATACGAATACCCATACTAAATCTACAAAGTGCCAGTACAAACCGATCTTTTCAACCATTTCGTAACCATTCTTACGCTTAACGTAAACACCACTTGCTACGTTAATCAGGATAATCAGTAAGAAGACAACTCCTGAAAGTACGTGAAACCCATGAAATCCCGTAATAAAGAAGAAAAGTGCACCAAAACCTTTAGGGCCAAATTCTTCGACCGCGATACTGCCCGCATCTGGACCAGTAGTAAGCTTATATTTTCGATGTTTAAATCCTTCTTGGTCTAAAAAATAACCGGGGCGATCAATTCCTGCTGCGGGAATAACTGCTGGGATTTCAAAATTATCCGCATGTGCAGCGTGCCCTTCGTCGTGATCTCCGTGGTGTCCGTGACCTGCCATATGAATGAGGTAACTTTTACCTGCTTCTACTAATTCGGTGGATTCACTACCGTCATCATGTAAATAAGTACCATTTTCGGTGTGTGTACCGAATGGATTACGGGTGACGGACATATGCTCCTCATTGATTAAATTATTCCATTCCCAAGCTTGACAGCTCAAGAAGCCAATTCCACCAATTATGGTCAGCAACATCCAAAAGATGACCCCTCGTTTATTTTCTCGATGCCCCTCTTGTACTCCTCTCACCATTGTTACCGAACTCACGATCAATAAAAAGGACATGAAAGTTACGAAAATTAAAGGTGCTTTATCTCCTGGAAACCATTCGTGGATGCCCAACGGAGCCGTACTAAATACAAAATCAGGTACGGGCCAAGAAGGCATCATAAAACGAGTAGTTCCGTATGCAATTAAGAAGCCTGCAAAAGTAAAAGCATCTGAGAGTAAGAAATACCACATCATGAGTTTACCATAACTCGCCTTGAATGGTGCTTTTCCACCATCCCATTCACCACCCTGCTCGGTGTGTAAATCTTCGTGTACTGCTGTGTCTGTCGCCATTATTAAATATCTAAATTAATCGAATTGATTTTTCGTTTATTGAACAAAATTACTTGTAAAAGCTATTAATTAGGATTGTTGTAATATAAAAAACAACAAAATATACAACCATAAAACGTCCACAAAATGCCAGTAAATTAAACTTAATTCAAAGCGCAATTTACGTTTTTCGGTTACTTTATGTTTCAACGCAAATGCGTGTACCAAAGCTACCGTTAAGACGCCGATTCCTCCTAAAACGTGTGCGGCGTGTACCCCTGAAATGACATAAACAAAAGAGCCAGATGGATTCGTATCCATAAAAACGCCCATCTCTCCCATTTCCTGCCACGCGAAATACTGCATCACGACGAAGGCTAATCCTAATAAAAAAGAAAGGACTAAAAAACTTCTGTAAACAGAAGTAATTCCTTTCTTGAAAGCACGATAAGCAATATGAATGGTAATACTACTCAAAACAATTGCTCCGGTGCTGTAAAAAAACATGTTTGGTAAAAGGAATTCTAACCAGTTTCCACCAGCTTGTCGTACAATAAATGCACTTGTGAATCCCATAAACATCATCGTCATACTTGCACAGCCCAAAAGCATTGCAAATTTTTGAGGATGAATTTTATTATTGCGATATACGTTATCTGCTACTGCCACTTTCATTGCTTAAATGATTTAAATTTTATCCGCTAATAAAACGATTAAAGCCATGGGCAAATAAACAAAGGAACTGAACATTAACCTCAATGCCGCCTCTTTGGTGCACTTTTTATAAAGATCCCAAGCAAAATAAGCATAAGCGATTGCGAGTAAACTTAATAAAATGGCTGAAACCAAACCCGTCACGCCCATAAAATAGGGCATCGTACCTAGTGGAATTAATGGCAAGGCATAAAATAAAGACTGCAAACCTGCATTTTTATCTCTAGCGCCGTCCTTAGAAGGTAGCAAGTAGAAACCAGCATTCGCATAGTCGTCGTAACCAACCCAAGCAATGGCCCAAAAATGAGGGAATTGCCACATGAATTGAATTGCAAATAAAACTAGTGCTAAAGCTGTTAATTCTCCCTGAATCGCAACACAACCAATCATCATTGGCAATGCTCCTGGAATCGCGCCGATTAAAACTGCGACGTTAGAAACTCTTTTCATTGGTGTGTAGATGAAAGCATAGATCATCATGGAAATCGTCCCTAAAAATGCAGTCCAAGGATTAAAGAGTGCAAGTATCGTGATACCTACTAGACTCATAAATCCTGCGGCCATTACCGCTTCCGAAACCGTCATTCTACCCGTAGCTAGTGGACGATTTTCGGTACGTTTCATATCCTTATCGAAGTTGCGCTCTAGTACTTGATTAAGCGCATTCGCCGCACCAGTTACTAAAAAACCACCCAAGCCTAGACAAAAGACTGCCATCCAATTGGTCGTTCCCGTAGCAGCAATTAAGTATGCCATTACTGCCGAAAATACCACAAGTAGATTCAATTTAAACTTAACTAAAAGCTTATAATCCTCCAACTTTTGAAAAACAGCGGTACTTTTATTTGCTACTTTGGTTTGCACTTCGATTAATTCTAAATTAAAGTTAATTAAACTCGTTAATGAATGTCCCCGCTCGCTTTCTCTTCTTCTGTCAGCGGTACATATTGTGGAATAAATTCTTTTCCATCCTTACCATAATCGTACGCCCAACGGTGAACAGAAGGAATCTTACCTTCCCAGTTACCATGTCCTGCGTTGATTGGAGTCGTCCATTCTAGTGTCGTTGCTCCCCAAGGATTCTTAGTTGTTACTAATTTTCCTTTGAAGATACTGTAGAAGAAATTAACCAATAACAGTAATTGTAATAAAAATACTACGATCGCTGCAACGGTGATAAATTTATTCATATCTGCGAAATGCTTAAAAGCATCAAACGTCTCAAAACTGTAATATCTTCTTGGTACACCGGCCATTCCAAGATAGTGCATTGGCCAGAAAATAGCGTAAGCACCAATCATTGTACCCCAGAAGTGAATCTTTCCTAAAGTTTCGTTCATGAAGCGACCATACATCTTAGGGAACCAGTGATAAACCCCTGCATACATTCCGAAGAATGCCGCAACTCCCATTACAATGTGAAAGTGAGCAACTACGAAGTAAGTATCGTGCATTTGAATATCAATCGCAGAGTTTCCTAAAAAGATACCCGTTAATCCACCAGAGATAAACATAGATACGAAACCAATTCCAAACAAACTAGCCGAAGTAAATCGGAAGTTTCCTTGATAAATCGTCGCAATCCAGTTGAATACTTTTACCGCTGAAGGTACTGCAATAATCAAGGTAAAGACTACGAAGAAGTTAGAAATAAATGGATTCACACCTGACATAAACATGTGGTGAGCCCATACGATAAAGGACAAAAAGGCAATTGCCAAGATGGAGAAAACCATCGCTTTGTAACCAAAAATTGGTTTTCTTGCGCTGACGGCCAATACCTCCGAGACGAGTCCCATCGCTGGTAGAATAATGATATATACCTCTGGGTGTCCTAAGAACCAGAATAAATGTTGATATAATACTGGACTACCTCCTACTCTTTCTAAAGCTTCTCCGTTGACGAAGATTTCACTAAGGAAGAAACTCGTTCCTAATTCCCGATCACATAGGACAAGGAAGAAAGCAGAAACTAATACGGGGAAAGATAATAAACCAATGATTGCCGTTACAAAGAAAGCCCAAATGGTCAATGGCATTTTCCACATCCCCATACCTTTCGTTCGTAAATTCAAAACCGTGGTAATGTAGTTAACCCCTCCTAAAAGTACTGATACTACGAAGAAGACCAAACTTGTCGCCCAGAGTGTCATTCCCGCACCGGATCCAGAAGAAGCCTGTGGTAATTCACTCAGTGGTGGATAAGCGGTCCATCCCCCGGAGAAAGGTCCTGTATTTAAAAATAAAGAAGCAAACATGATTACACCAGCCAAGAAAAAGAACCAGTAAGAAAGCATGTTCAGTAAAGGAGAAGCCATATCTCGGGCACCCAGTTGCAAAGGAATCAGCAGATTACTAAAGGTACCACTCAGTCCTGCCGTCAAAACGAAGAAAACGATAATCGTACCGTGCATCGTGACTAAAGCATAATAGAACTGCGGGTCTAAAGTACCAATTCCTGCTTCGTTAACGTTGATCCATTTTCCTAAAACGGGTTGTAACCAAGCTAAGCTTTCCTCTGGAAAACCTAATTGTAAACGGAAAACTAAAGACATCAAACCACCGATAACTGCCCAGAACATTCCTGTGATCAAGAACTGTTTGGCAATAATCTTATGATCCTGGCTAAAAATATAATGTGTGATAAAATTAGACTGATATTTATCACCATGATGATGATCATGAAAATGATCCTCATATCCATATTCCTCAATCAAGGAATCTTCATCGTAAATTGGTGTTGTCGTGATAGTTGCCATGATAAATAGTTTATAAGCTAATGCTCCACTATAGAAGCAATTTTTTTCAGTATGCTAAGATTTAAGAATTAGTACGTTAAGATCTGGAACTCTGTTCGTCTGTTCTTTTTACGTCCTTCTTGTGTATCGTTGGAATCGATCGGTCGAGCTTCGCCGTAACCGGCAGCTTTCATTCGAGTACCGTCAATTTTTTCGTTGTTGGTTAAGTAGTTGTAGACAGCTTCCGCACGCGATTGTGATAATAATAAATTACTACCGTCGTCCCCTTGCGAATCGGTATGACCTGCTAATTCGATGGTCATTGCCGCATTCTCTCTCATGGCATCAGCTAAATCTTTCAATTGGTAACGAGATAATTTCGTTAACTCCGCCGAGCCTGTCTTAAAGGTTACATATTCTAAACGCAAAATCTTATCTTCTGGTTTAGTCGCTTTGACGGCATCTGACAATTTAGTTTTGAAAGCTTTAGAACGCTCCTTAATTTCTACGTCTAAAAGCTTTCCTTTATAAGGGTCTTCGTCTGTATTTCGAATATCTCTTAGGTAGAAAGAAGATTGATCAGGTGATTTTAACCAAGCCTCATATTCTGCCTCAGTAACGATTCTAACTTTTTTACGCATACTAAAGTGACCTTTTCCACAAAGTTCTGCGCAAGCTAGTTCGTAATCGAAAGATTTATACCGTGGTCCACTTTCTGGATCCTCTGGATCGTACAATTCGTGCCACTCTGGATAAAGCGGTTCATCATTTTCATCTAATGCTCCTAAACGAGCGCGGTATTCTTCCGTAGTCGTAGTTGGTGTAAATACGAAATAAGTTGGTAGACCTGGAATAGCATCCATTTTCACTCGGAAGTGAGGCAAATCGAAATTGTGCAACACATCTCTTGCCGTAATTCTTACCCGTACTTTCTTATTTACAGGAAGTACGATTTCACCCGGCTGAAAATCATCTAAGTTTTTCGTATCTGTCCATTCTTGTCCTAGTGGATTAGAAGGTGTAATTTTTCTAAAATTCTTTGTTCCCAATTTACCATCAGGACCAGGATATCTCAAGTACCACAAGAATTGTGATCCAGTTACTTCAATTTCAATATGATCTTCATCTGGACCTACATCTGCCATTACTTCGTTCCAAGCATCCAAACCTCCCACTACCAAAAGTGTCATTACGATGGCGGGAATGATGGACCAAACCAACTCTAAAGTATTATTATGAGAAACGAAAGAAGCCTTTCGATCTCTTCTACCTTGGTATTGGTAAGCAAAAACGAATAGTAAAATTTGAGTAAGAATAAATACAATACCGGTACACGCTAACGTGACGTTGAATAAACTATCCAAAGAACTACCGTGTGCCGAAGCAGCCTCGTGAGGACCGTAACCCAACATTGAATTTTTGTAATAGAACGCAGAAGCTACACAGGCAATCAAGAAAAGCGGCATAAAAACCATTCCAAGATTTGCGTTCCAACTGTTTGATTCTTCTTCTGACTCTACCTCTCCCTTTAATTTTGTTGACAGGTCGCTCAGTTTCCCGAGTTGAACCAACAAAACAGCAGCTAGAATTAAGCAGAGTGTAATAATTAAGATTGTCATTTCTCTTCTACTTTATTTACTTATGTCAAGCGAAAATACGCTCATTAACTCTTTAATAATAAACAATAATTTTCAAGAATTGTTCTTACACATGGTGATGTAAACTCTCTCCTAAATAAGGATCATTTTTAGGTATCAATGAAGCTTGTGCCATTCTAGAGAATGCAAAGAAAACAAACAGTGCTGCAAACCCTAAGAAAGTACCAATATCTAGAAATCCTGGAAAATCAAAACCCATTAAAAATTGGTGACCAGCATCTACTGCGTGTCCACCCGCTTCGTGATCGTGACCACCTGCACTGTGGTGTGCATGCATTGCGTGTTCTGCATTAATTCGTGCACTAGGCTTAATCATTTGGAAAAAATCAAACCAGTGTGCAAAAAATACAAGTGCTGCCGTAAAACCAACGGTACCAAATTTTCGTTTCGTTTCGTTTCTCATCAGAATGAGGAAAGGTAAGGCGAAGTTCATGATTAAGTTACCATAAAATAAAACGGGATATTGTCGCATTCTCGTGTGGAAATAGACCGTTTCTTCTCCGTTATTCGCGTACCAGATCAACATATACTGAGAGAACCATAAATAAGTCCAAAATACACTAAAAGCAAACATATATTTACCTAAATCGTGAATGTGTTCTCCCGTCAATTCTTCTAAATAACCTTTTGATTTTAAATAGATGATCATTAAGATCGTTAAGGCTAAAGCCGCTACAAACCAACTTGCCGTTGCGTACCAAGCAAACATGGTACTGTACCAGTGTGCATCCAAAGACATGACCCATTGCCAAATCATCGCCGCACTAGAAAAAGCAGCTATCGGTAAAAAGACCGCAGAAACAAATTTAATTTTCTTGTGGTGACTGTAAGACGTATCACCATTTTCATCTTCACTCAAAGAGAGGCTTCTCAATCGTTTGGCAAATAAATACCAAACACCTACCGTGATGATCGTTCCGAAAGTATACCAGTATTTGTTTAAGAAAGACGATTTACCACCTAAGACGACATCGTAGTTGGGATTCTCTTTGAAACCTTCCTTGATAACATCAGAATATACTCCAGCATCATTAACGTAAGGCTGTAAAGCAGTAACATCCGTCCAGTGATATAAGTGGTGGTAATGTAACCATACCCCACCAATGAGGACCATTAAAAGCCCCAACCCAACAATTAAGAAGAGCGAGTAAGCTTCCCAAATTCTTCTAAAGATAGTATGCCATCCTGCGTAAGCAGAAGTAAAGGCAGCCATTACAAAAGTGGATACGAATGCAATTCCTGTAAAGAAAACAGTATTGTGCAAAAAGTTAGACCAAAATCGGGTATGCAATTCATCATCAGTCAAGTAGGTAAGCCCCATGCAAACTAGACCGAGTAAAATAAATAGTCCTAGCACCGTTTTTTGCTTTCCTTCAAATGTAAATTGATTCATCTGTTATTAATTTATTGGCTTAAAATTCAACCTTTTCCTTTTTGGTTGAATGAATTTTAATCGTTTGTTTAACCTAATTTATTCTTAATGACCGCTTCCACTCTTGTGGTCACCTTCTTTGTGGTCACCTTCGTGCTTATGATCACCTTCGTGATCGTGATTAGCTCCTTCAGGATGTGATACATCTGTAGTCGAAGGTGCAATTGCTTGCGGATTCATAATTTCTGGAGCGATTGGTGACGGTACTGTGCTACCAGGTACGTCAATCGCGTTGAGCGTATTTTCTTGCTCGTTATATTTTTTCTTATATTCTTTTGCTTGTAAACCACGAATATAGTGGATCACTTGCCATCTTTCTTCGTAGGATAACTTATCCGCGTATCCGCCCATCACGTTCTTACCATACATAATTGCGTGGTAAAGTCGACCGTTAGAAGCATTCGTAAATTCTTCGTTGATCAAGATTGCAGGTTGTGCAGGATATTTAGCATTGATATTTTCCTCTGCTACTAAGTAACCGTTACCATCTCCTTTTTCACCGTGGCAAATCCCACAGTTGATATTATAGAGGTCTTTTGCTCTTACTAAACCATCTTCCGTAATAGGATAAGGATTATTAATGATTTCAGCAGTTGCGCGGGCACGCTCTTCTTCGGTATCTTTATAATAGTAAGGAACACTTCCATTCATTGGAACAGAAATACCTCTACCGGTAGTGTTTGCCGCTTTTGTTCCAGCCATTCCTCGTGGGATAGTTCCGGTGACGGGCTTACGAGGTTGTGCAAAACGATAGTATTCGTCTTCTGTACCAAAAGTATTATAATAGTAATAGTCGTAATAATTCGCTTCGTAAGCGACAGAGTGCCCCATGTCAGGCATATATTCCGTTCCAGTTTCATTACCAGTAGGAGGAGAACACGCACTAAATATAACAGCAAAACAGAGCGCTGTAAAAGCGAGGATATGATTGATTTTTTTATTCATTATCGTGGTATTTCTAAATTGAAATTATATCATTTTGGTGTTAACTTCTTCAGCACCTGTTTGCTTAAAGAAATCTTTCAATTTACTTAATTGATCATTAGAATAGGCAGCCGTATCAAAAGCGATACAGAATTTATCGTCGGTAATTCGATCATCCAAGGTAGGATTTTCGGTACCGGGTCCTAATCCACAAACCGTATAAAAACTGACAACCATACCAATGGCTGAAAATAAAACTGTCAACTCAAAAGTAATTGGAATAAAAGCTGGTGCGGAGAAGTAAGGCTTACCACCAAAGATAATTGGCCAATCTCTCGTAAATACCCAAGTCATAAATCCAAAGGCAGTCAAGGTACCCAATGCACCATAAACGAAACCAGCGATGTGCAAGCGAGATTCTTCTAAGCCCAACAACGGATCTAAACCGTGTACGGGGAAGGGCGTATAAACGTCCATGATGTCTAAATGATCTTTATTGGCTACTTTGATCGCATCCAACAAAATCTCTTCATCATTGTATAAGCCGTAGAGAACTTCTTTATTTTGCTTTTTCATATAATTAAGATAATTGTGAAATTCTTCCTAAAATTAAATGTCTATTAATGGTTTAATCGTTAATGTGCGTAGCTCTTTCTTGTCTATCGTGGTGAGTATGCGTTGCATTAGCACCTACATACTGATCTCCCGCCGTTTTCAAAATACTTTTTACTTCCGCTACGGCAACTACTGGCGCAACTCGGCTAAAGAGTAAGTAAAGGACGAAGAATAAACCAAACGTTCCGATATAAATTCCCATCTCTACCCAAGTTGGTGTATAGTAACTCCAGCTTGATGGTAAATAATCTCTTGCTAAAGTAGTGGCAATAATTACAAATCGCTCAAACCACATTCCGATGTTGATGAAAATCGACATGAAGAAAGTAAACGTGATATTTCTTCTTAACTTCTTGCTCCAGAAGAATTGAGGAGAAATCACATTACAGAACATCATACCAAAGTAAGACCACCAATAGATTCCTGCTGCTCGGTTATAGAAAGCAAATTGCTCGTAGATATAACCAGAGTACCAAGAAATAAATAATTCCGTTAAGTAAGCCACCCCTACAATTGATCCTGTAGCCAAGATGACTTTATTCATAGACTCTACGTGTTGTAACGTAATGTATTCTTCAAGATTTAATGCTTTTCGAGTAATGATCATCAAGGTAAGTACCATCGCAAAACCAGAGAAAATCGCTCCTGCTACGAAGTAAGGAGGGAAAATAGTGGTGTGCCATCCAGGAATTACCGAAGTGGCGAAATCAAAACTTACAATCGTGTGTACCGAAAGTACTAAAGGTGTTGCTAATCCTGCAAGTACTAATGATAAAGATTCCCACCGTTGCCAGTGCTTCGCTGATCCCGTCCAACCAAAAGATAAAAAGCTGTAGATTTTCTTACGAATCCCAGAAGCACGGTCTCTTACCGTCGCAAAATCCGGCACTAACCCTGTATACCAGAATAATAGCGATACCGTAAAGTAAGTACTAATCGCAAATACATCCCAGAGTAAAGGAGAGTTGAAGTTTACCCATAATGGTCCACGGGTATTCGGATAAGGGAAGATAAAGAAGGCTAACCAAACTCTACCCATGTGAATCACCGGGAAAAGCCCCGCACACATTACGGCAAAAATCGTCATCGCCTCCGCTGCCCGGTTTACCCCCGTACGCCACTTTTGTCTAAAAAGTAATAAAATCGCCGAGATTAAGGTTCCCGCATGACCGATTCCGATCCACCAAACGAAGTTGGTAATATCCCAACCCCAGCCAATCGTTCTATTTAAATCCCAAGTACCAATTCCGAAGAAAATCGTCCAAAAGATAGAAACGATGCCTAAGGTAAACAGACCAAGAGAGATTGCCATACAAAGTATCCAAGAAAATCCTGGCACTTTTTCCGTAGGTCCGACTAGATCTTCTGTAATCTGGTGGTATGATTTTCCGCCTTCTATTAAGGGCTCTCGAATTGGAGAAACAACTGCACTCATAATTTAATTTTTATTTTCAGTTGGAGCAACACTCCTTATTATACATGATAATCCCTAGGAAATTAAGCCATTAGACTTTCATCCTTATTAATAATTTTCGCACCGTATCGAACCGATGACTGGGTATTAATTTCTTCTAATGCAATGTAAGTCAATGGTGCATTAATTTTTTTGTAAACTTCTGATTGCTTATCGTTGATGTCTCCAAAAATTAAAGCTTCCGTAGGACAAGCGGTTTGACAAGCCGTTTTGACGTCGTTCGTACTCAATCTTCTACCTTCTCGTTTCGCAGTCAATTTCCCTTCTTGAATTCTTTGTACACAGAAACTACACTTTTCGATCACACCTCTTGAACGAACCGTTACATCTGGGTTTAAAACCATTCTCGTAAGGTTGTCCGCTCCGTAAGGAACTTCTTCTCCGTTAATCGTAGCTTCGTTCGCAGGGAATAAATCCGCCGTAGTGTAATCTAACCAGTTGAATCGACGTACTTTATAAGGACAGTTGTTTGCACAATATCTTGTACCAATACATCTGTTATAAGTCATTTGGTTCAATCCTTCCGAACTGTGGTTCGTTGCGGCTACGGGACAAACGTTCTCACAAGGAGCATTATCACAGTGCTGACACATCATTGGTTGGTAAACCGTGTTTGGATTTTCTACATCACCGTAGAAATAGCGATCAATTCTCAACCAAGTCATCTCGTGGTGACGGTGTACTTCTAATTTACCAACTACGGGTACATTATTTTCAGCCATACAAGCCACGGCGCAAGCGCTACAACCAATACAAGTATTCAAATCAATATGCATTCCCCAGTGATGGCCACTTTTGTAGATATCATCGTAACCAGGATAAAGTGTTTTCGAGTTTAAACCTTGGTGATGTTCTCTTTCGTGCTTTAAATCGTCGACAAATTGTTCAACGTTTTTCAAGTTCGCATTCCGGATAATCGTTCTATTTACCAAAGCGCCTTGGAAACCTTTATTACCTAGAGAAGCTTCATCTACGTTGAATGGCTTTCCTGTCGTTTCATCAACGCCCTGTGTTACCCCCATCGTGTGGTGGTACTGTACACAAGCATATTCGTGCTCGTACCCTACGATTTCAGAAACTTCAGCGTTGTCCGCGTAGTACTGACGATTACCGTCGGCATCTAACTTAATCCAAGCGTTAATATTTTGTCCAATGCCTTTTCCACTAAGTCCTACAACTTCTCTACCGTAACCTAATCCAATAGAAACAGTATTTTCTGCTTGTCCAAATTGAGGAATAGCAACACACTGAACTTTAGCACCATTTACGGTAACGTCGAGTAAGTCCGCAGAACTTTTATTATTCTTTTTACCAACTCCTCGGAAAGACTCAAAATCGTGATTACCATTATAATTAGTAGGCACACTTAAGTAATTCCCCCAAACGGTACGCGTTACTGGATCTGGTAATTCTTGTAACCAAGGATTATTTGAGTATTGACCATTACCAATTGAAAGTGGTTCGTAGAAAGAAATTTCCACTTCTGCCCCACCCGCTTTGGTAATTTTAGCCGCAGCAGCACTCACATCTCCAGCGAAAGTGACAGGTCTTGCAGATTGTCTTACCATAAAGACCCCGTTATGTAACGAATTGTCCCAAAATGCTTGGAAGGAAGTAGTAAACTCACTTTGAGCAGGGAACATATTTTCTTGCCAATTACTTTTCAAGTATTCGTAATAAGGTTGTTCCGCAGCAGCTTTATAATTTGGATTAGCAGACCACTTCAACAAACTCTCTTCTGCTTGACGCGTATTGAAAATAGGTGCAATGGTCGGTTGAATAAGGCTGTAATGTCCTCTTTTTGGCTCCGCATCTCCCCAAGATTCTAGGTAATGATGATTTGGAGCGATATAATCACACAAAGCAGCCGTTTCATCTTTAGTGTATCCTAAAGAAACTTTCAGTGCTACTTTGTTGATCGCATTGGTAATTTTTTCTGTATCAGGGTATTCGAAAACAGGATTTGCGCCCATTACGAAAAGTGCATCCACACTACCGCTATTCATTTCTGAAACGAGGCGATTCATCGCACCATCATCTCCTTGCCGTTGCAAAGAAGCTTCCGAAAAGTCGATGGTAGTTCCGTAGTTACCCAATAAATCGTTGATACGATTTACGAGTATTTGTTCTCCAACGTTATTAGAAGCAGAAATCACGAGTGATTTCCCTTTGTTTGCTTGTAATTTTTGTGCTACTTTCTTAAGCGCAGCTTTCGCTTTAGCGTTTAAATTAGGCGCACTAACTGATCCTCCCAAAGCATTTAGTAAAGTCGCAATAGCTGCACCTTGCTCGGAAGGTCGGATGAGAATACGATTATCTGCATTAGAACCAGTCATCGTCATACCACTTTCAACCTGAATGTGCTGCGACATTCTAGCGTTATTGACATCTCTGATGGCTCTATTTTTAGCATATTTCGAAGCATATTCAACGGGAGAAATCCAAGTTCCTAAGAAATCTGCTCCAAAACTAACGATAACATTCGCATCTTGGAATTGATAATTAGGAATAACGCGATCCCCGAAGCATTGCTCGTTCGCTTGTAACATCGCAGTACTTGATACGGGATCAAAGCTAACGTGTTCTGTATTAGGATATTTTGCCTTAAATTCAGCAATTACTTTCTTTGTAGTAGGACTTAGTACCGTTCCAGTTACGATACGGATAGAAGAACCCGCCGTTAACTTCGCCATTACTTCCTTATCCAATTGTTCCCAAGTGAATTCTTTTTTGTCTCCGGACTCTTCTTCCTTTAATTTTCGGCTAACCGGATTCTTAAAGCGATTAACATCGTAAAGGCTCAATACCGAAGCTTGTGCTCTTGCACTGGTACCTCCATTAGTCACTTCCGATAAGGTATTCCCTTCAATCTTAATGGGCCGACCTTCTCTAGTTTTCACTAAAACGGCACAATAATCACCTCCATTCACAAAACTAGAAGCAAAATAAGAAGCTACACCCGGTACAATTGAGTCTGGTTTAACAACGTAAGGGATTGCTCTTCTAATTGGCACTTCACAACTAGCCGCAAGGGTAGCTGCACCGACACCGAAACCAAGATACTTCAAAAAGTCTCTACGGCTACTGCCAGCATTTACAGTTTCTTCGTCAGAAAGTGCGTCTATCACTGGTAATTCCGTAAACTCTTCGTTTACTGATTTTATAAAGTCTGGATCATTTGATTGATCATCCATTCCTATCCAGATATCGTTATTTTGATTCTTCATTATAAAGCGTGATTATTTTCAAAAATTATTTTCTCCAAAGTTTGGGATATATAAGAGCCGTGTTTTAGTAGTGACACTTTTGGCACTCCAAACCTCCGATATCTTCAACGGTTACTCCTTTACGATCTCCGTCTTTCATTTCTTGGTGGTATTGCTCGTAAGCATTATAGTAGTCGTTATCCACAAATTTAACTTCTGTTTGTCGGTGACAGTTAATACACCATCCCATAGAAAGTGGCGCGTATTGTCCAACTACTTCCATGTTTTCAACTTTACCATGGCAATTTTGGCAATCTACTTTACCAACACTGACGTGCTGAGCGTGATTGAAATAAACGTGATCTGGTAAATTATGTACTCTCACCCACTCAATTGGTCCTTTTACCGTTTTCTTTTGACCATTTTTCAAAGAACTTACGATATTATCCCACTGTTTTTCTATTGCTTTAGTGCCTTGTGCGTTTAGTGCAACACCTTTCGGTAATTCATTATCCTCGCGATAATTTGTTTCTACCCATTTTCTAATGGCAGCTTCGATATTTGCTTCTGTATTTTCATCATCCGCAATATATTTATCTGTATTCGGATCATAACCAATCGAAGCGTATATTTTTGAGATTTCTGCGGTTCCGTATTTGCTACCTTTTTTGATCGCTTTGTGGCAATTCATACAAGTGTTGGCAGCTGGGATGACAGAGTGCTTACTTCTTCGAGCACCATCGTGGCAGTATTGACAATCAATTTTGTGCATACCTGCGTGCGTGGCGTGCGAGAATTTAATGGGTTGTTCTGGCTGGTAACCTTGTTGTCTACCTAAGTCAATCGCATTATTAACAGTAGTGTAGCCACCAAAAACAACTAGACCAAAAATTAAGAATCCAACCACACCTTTGCTGGTCAAAATGTCTAAGACAGATTTTCGTGGTGTTGGGTTAGCAACGCCTTCGTCTAGCTCGACCATGTGGTTCAAACCAGAAATTGCTCTAGCGAGTACAATCGCAAGAATCGCGAGTACCAAGAGAATAAAACCATATAGTAAGGTATTGTCCCCTTTCTCTTCTACCGCTTGATTAGCTAAAACAGTGCCGCCACCAGGAACTTTCACTCCGTTGACGTAAACATCATTTACGTAAGCTAAGATATTATCAATCTGAACATCCGTTAAGTTCGGAAAGCTAGTCATCACGGACTGGTATTCATTCCACAGCTCCACTGCACGAGGATGCCCTTCTCCGATCATAGCTTGTGAATTTCGAATCCACTTGTATAAATCTTCTCTCGGATAATCTGCCCAACGCTCTTCCGTACCGCCTAAGGCAGGTCCCGTGAGCTTATCTTTCATGTTTTTATTGTGACAGGTAGCACAATTTGCCTTAAACAAAGATTTACCTTCCCCCAAGTCTGCTTGTGCAGATAAGTTGAGCGAGAGTGTGCTAACAAAAACTAAGAGTAAAAACCTAAATACCAACCGATTATATATCATCGCAATTATCTTTAAATATTACTATATGTGATTGACTTTCAACGATCAAAATTATTGTCATCGTTTTGTCAGCGCAAAAGTACAAATCGTATCCATTATTAACAATATTAATTAGTAGACTAATACTATTTAGATTATTTCTAAATAACTTAAATACTAACTTAAACCCAAAACTTATCGACGCTAAACCGAAACCGCAGCTTTAATATGCGGGTGTGGTTCGTAACCGATTAGCTGAAAGTCTTCAAATTTGAAGTCAAAAATAGAGCTAACTTCAGGGTTAATTTTTAATTGTGGCAAAGCTCGGGGACTACGCGTCAACTGTAAAGCAGCTTGCTCTAAATGATTATTATATAAATGTGCATCGCCGAAAGTATGAATGAAGTCGCCCGGAGCTAGATTGCAAACTTGTGCAAGCATCATAGTTAATAAAGCATAAGAAGCGATATTAAAAGGAACACCGAGAAAACAATCGGCAGAACGCTGATACAATTGACAAGAAAGCTTACCATCTGCTACGTAGAATTGAAATAGGCAATGACAAGGACTTAAAGCCATCTGAGGAAGTTCCCCAACATTCCATGCATTGACGATCATCCGACGAGAATCTGGGTTATTTTTAATCAAATCAACTACGTCAGTGATTTGATCGACCGTTTTTCCATCGGCAGTTTCCCAACTTCGCCATTGCTTCCCATAAACGGGACCTAAAGCCCCATCCTCATCGGCCCAAGCGTTCCAGATGCGTACACCATGCTCCTGTAGATACTTTACATTCGTATCTCCCTTCAAAAACCAAAGGAGTTCGTGAATAATGGACTTGAGGTGAAGCTTTTTAGTAGTTACTAGTGGAAAACCTTCTGCTAAATCGAAGCGCATTTGGTAACCAAAGACGCTGCGGGTCCCCGTTCCTGTGCGATCCGTTTTATCGGTACCGTTTTCCATAACATGTTGAAGAAGCTGTAGGTATTGTTTCATATGAGCAGAGCTATAAGTAAATACTATATAAGTAAATACTAAGTACTTAGTCGTGTTGTGTACTCAGTTTAGAAGTAAGGCAAGCAACGATTCCGCTTTAAACAATTTATAGCATTTATAAAACAGCATCTTTGCTTATGGTTTTGTTAAAATCTGATTTATATGACTAGAATTCAAAGTTAATTTTAGAACTTTGTTGTGTAACGCCTGATCAGAAACTAAGCCGATTTTCGTTCGTTCCTTTTTTGATAGAAGTTGTATCAAATAACTTCATCATATATCTCAAATTCCTCACAAAAATAAGAACAAATTTCATTGTTGAGAAGCGATCGCTAATTTTGTTATTAAAAAATACCAAAAGAACATTGGAGATCGTTCCATTTGAGCATTTATGTGAGCTGTTTTGAGACTTTAGATCACTGCTACAAAGGAGAAAAAAGCTGAAATTTTGAACAAAAAGATCGATTTTTAAGTATTTTAACAACTTTATCGGTCAAATCGAGTCTTTATATAGTTTGACGCTTAATGCTCGCGTAACACTAAGATTCTTCTGAAGCATTTCAGCGTATGATTCATCTGTTAATGCTTTCCCATTAAGAAAGAAAAGTGGCTTCTTCGCTTAAAAATATTATACCATAGAAAATATAAAGTACTATGAAACAGTCCTTATCAAAACAGTTCCTTCCCTTACCATTAAAGCATTCGCTGCTTTTTTTAGTGGCGCTATTTAGTTTTGTCACTTTAGGACAAGCGCAAGAAAATGAGTGGAAACTAAAAAAGAATAAAGACGGGATTAAAGTTTATCTGAAGGAGCGCGCAGATTCTCCGCTCAAAGAGTTGCGTATCAAAACAACGATCAAAGGGACACTCTCCGCGATGTTGGCGGTACTAGATGATCTTCCCAGGCACAAAGAGTGGATTTATCGCTCTAAGCAAACGAAGCTAATCAAAGCCGTTGATGAAAATGAAATGTATTATTATTCCATTACCGATTTTCCCTGGCCCTTAACCGATCGAGATATTATTTTTCACGCAACGGTTACCCAAGACCCCGTAACCAAGGTCGTCGTCGCCAAATCAGTTGGTGTTCCTACTTATCAAGCGAATAAAAAAGGTATGATTCGCATTCCAATGGTAGAAGTACATTGGCGTTTTACGCCAAAAGGCGATAACACCATAGAACTAGACTATCATCTTAAAACGGATCCCGGAGGCAATATTCCCGCTTGGTTGATCAATATGACAATCGACAAAGGTCCTGTTCAATCCATCAAAAAATTTAAAGAATATACACAGCGTTCAGAGTATAAAAAGGCAAAGTATAGTTTTATCGCTGAATTGTAAGTTTTCCTTCGTTCCCCAATGCTTATTCGAAATGCGCCATATTTTTACTAAGCCTTTACCACAAAAAGTCGATTTTAAATTTTGACGCACTACGCAAGAACTTTTCTTTCCCCCTAGGGTTTACTAATGGAAGTTATTTTCCAACGAATCGTTGCTATTCAATAAGCCGTTCGTCTGGAAAACTAGCACGGTGAATCTTGACCACTGAAATTAGCCTAGTAAAATATAAATCTTACAATAGCCTAATTCCTGGGGACAATATTCCATACTTTTGTTACTGAAAATGCTTCTGAGCAAAAGACTGTGCCTAAGTGCGAGTATTTGACTAAGCATAAAAACCCAAGCGAATGAGTTACCGTTCCATGCAAGATTGTGTCCTTGATTTAGAGAAAAATGGTCACCTAGTTAGAATTAAAATTCCGGTTGACCCCAATCTTGAAATGGCTGAAATACACCGTAGAGTATTTGACGCTGGCGGTCCTGCCCTATTATTTGAAAATGTAAAAGGCAGCCCTTTTCCCGCCGTTTCTAATATTTATGGAACTTATGCCCGGACTGATTTTCTTTTTAGACATACTCTAGAAAAAGTACAAAAAGTAATCGAGCTAAAAGCATCCCCCGATAATTTACTCAAAAATCCGCTGCGTTATCTTTCGGCTCCTTTTACCGCACTCTCTGCCTTACCGATGAAATCAAGGTTTGGCGTCCCCGTTGCTTACGGCGAAACGACAATCGACCAATTGCCCTTGGTCAAATCTTGGAAAGATGACGGAGGTGCCTTTGTGACCTTGCCTCAAGTGTGTACGTTGCCACTCGGTAGCAAAAATATGATGGAATCCAATCTTGGAATGTACCGCATTCAATTGACGGGTAATGATTACGTCACCAATAAAGAAATAGGTTTACATTATCAACTACACCGTGGCATCGGCGTCCACCATACGGAATATAATAAATCCGACCAACCCTTTAAAGCCAGCGTTTTTGTGGGCGGTCCTCCTTCTCATGCTTTCTCGGCGATTATGCCTTTGCCGGAAGGTTTGTCCGAGATGACTTTTGCCGGAATGTTGGGCAATCGACGATTTCGGTATGCGTGGAAAAATGGACATTTGCTTTCCTCCGACGCAGATTTTTGCATCACTGGGACAATTGTTAAAAATAAAAAAATGCCCGAGGGTCCTTTTGGTGATCATTTGGGATATTATAGTTTACAACACGATTTTCCAGTAATGGAAGTCGATAAAGTATATTACCGTAAAAATGCTATTTGGCACTTCACCGTCGTGGGTCGTCCTCCTCAGGAAGACTCTAGTTTCGGTTATCTGATTCATCAATTGGTAAAACCTTTAACGGGACAAGAATTCCCGGGTTTGGTGGATATCAACGCGGTAGACGCAGCGGGCGTGCATCCACTTTTGCTGGCAATTGGCAGTGAACGATATATGCCTTTTCGGGAACGTAAGCCAGAAGAAATTCTGACGATTGCCAATCGGATTTTAGGCTCTGGACAAACTTCTTTGGCAAAATTCCTTTGGATTGCTGCGAAGGATGACAACCCCGACTTATCAACTAAGGATATTCCTGCTTTTTTTCAGCATATGTTAGAACGGGTAGATTGGACGCGAGATTTACATTTCCAAACCAAGACGACCATTGACACTTTGGATTATTCTGGTTCGGGTTGGAATGCCGGTTCTAAGTTGGTTGTTGCGGCTTGTGGTGCGCCACGTAGAACGCTAGGCACTCAATTACCGGAAAACCTTAAATTACCCACTGGATTTTCAAATCCCAAATTTGTGCAAGCAGGTATACTCGCGATACAAGGTCCCGCATTTAAAGATGCAGCATCAGGCATCGCACAAGTAGAAGAATTGATTCGTACCATCAGCCCTTATAATTTTGACCAAATCCCATTGCTGCTTTTAGTCGACGACAGCGACTTTGTCAGTGCCCAACTTAATAACTTTTTGTGGGCTTGCTTCACGCGCGCAAATCCTTCGCACGATGTGCATGGTATTAATAGTTTCGTAGAGCATAAACATTGGGGATGCAAAGGTGCCTTAGTCATTGATGCTCGGATCAAACCGCACCACGCACCACCGCTGATTACGGATAGCAAAATCAACAAAATTGTAGATCAGCATTTTGCTCCAGGAGGAGCTTTGCATGGGATCATTTAGTACCCGAAAAATTTCTTTTAAGTAAATACTTAACATTGAAGTTGTTTTAAAACAACTTCAATATCTGACTGACCCCGTTTTAACGAAAATGTTAAAGCGGGGTCGTATTTTTTGAGCTACGCATACTCAGGTTGCTAAGTCTAAATTTAAAGTTTTCCTGTAATCTAGCCGCAGTATTTGCGGCTCATTTTGTTGAGAAAACCTTTTGAATCCCTGTAATATTATAATTAAGAGTTGTATATTTGATACTGGTTTATGTGCCTATAGGTCAATATCAAGTACCACCCTAGGTTTTTTTAATCTAAAAACAGCGCATAACTGGCCATTCAAACAATACCGCCTATCTAAATTACAATTAGTTTTCACTAATTCACACCTTATTTTAATTTTTAAAAAATGTAAATCATGAAATTACGTAGTCTTATTTTTTCTATGCTGTGCCTTTTAACTGGGGTCATGTCAGCACAAAACATAGCTGATTTTCACGCGGGGTTTATTGTAAGAATCGCAGATGACCAAGCAGACGAAAGCCTAGAAGGCTTGGTTCAGTCCTTATCAGATGTTACCGTAGTAGAAGGAAATCCACTTTGGGCAACACAACAAATTGCAATTTTAACTTTTTCACCAGATCACACTGCGGCAGAGATTGCTTCAATGGAGGAACGACTACAATCGGCTACTTCAGTGAATTTAGTCAATAAATTTTACTTTAAGGATGGAAAAATCGGTGGTTTACTCCCAGAATTTTATGTAGAATTAAAGCAGCCAAGTGATTTGGAAAAGCTACAAGCTCTAGCGACGCTTCACCAAACGCCAATTATTAGAAATTCAAAGTACAATGCAAACTTGTATACCTTGAGTACTTCAAAATCCACAAAGGATTCCAAGGCAATGGCTGCTATTTTTCGAGCGACGGGTCAGTTTAAATTGACGGGATACAATTCCATGTTTTCGTTCAACCAACACACAAATGATCCCTATTACGAAACACAGTGGGCAATTAATAATGATGGTATCAATTCAGGTCCGGGCGGTATCGCAGATGCTGATATGGACGTAGATGATGCTTGGTCTTATACCCAAGGATCTGCCTCCATTAAGATTGGTTTAATGGATTCTGGTGTGGATACGCTTCACCCAGATTTAATTCCTAATTTAATTACCGGATTTGATGCTTTAGGAGAAGGTACGAAAGGTTATCCGGCTTTAGTTTATAATGATGATGCTCACGGTACGGCTTGTGCGGGTATCATATCAGCAGTGGCAGATAATGAAACTGTCATTTCAGGAATTGCACCGAATTGCTCATTAGTGCCGATTCGGATTTATAAAACAATTGAAGTTTTCGGAGGAGCTACTTTTTTCAGTACCGCTGAAGCGGCTATCGCTGCCTTTAATTATGCGCTATTGGAAGCCAAAGTAGACGTAGTTTCTGCATCCGTAGGACTTAATGATCTTACTTTATTATTGGGTCAATTAGATACTGCCATTGTCGAAGCGGTAATCGAAAGTGCTTTACCACAAAGTAGAGATGGCAAAGGAACAGTTATATTTTTCTCTGCGGGAAATGATAATACAAGTACCGTTGCTTGGCCAGCGAGACACCCCGCAATTATCGCCGTAGGAGCGAGTAATATGTGCGACGAAAAGAAAGATTTCGATGATTGTTCTGAAGAAGACTGGTGGGGAGGAGATTTTGGGGACAACCTTAGTATTTCTGCTCCCGGTGTAAAAATCTCAACTATTGATATGTTGCCTCCTTATGGTTATGATGTAAATATGGACTTTACTTTGGATTTCTTCAATGGAACCTCTGCTGCTTGTCCGAACGCGGCTGGTATCGCAGCGTTGATGCTTTCTTACAATGAACAGTTGACGGGTGACAACGTTCGTTTCTTACTAGAGAGTAGCTGTGAAAAAGTAGGTGGTTACGACTATGGTACTACTCGTCCTTCTGGAGCTTGGTCAAGTGAAATGGGCTACGGTCGAGTCAATGCGAACGAAGCGATGAAGCTGGTTGAAAATTTTGTAGTTAGCACCACGGCCATTGAAAATGTCGAGCGAAGTCTCAGTGTATTTCCAAATCCAACGAGTGGACAAGTGTTAATTGAATTTGAATTAGCAAAAGCACAGCCGGTAGAAATAAGCATCGTGAATCACTTGGGTCAAAATATACGGAACGTCATGCCACAGTCTTTGGCAGCTGGTAAGCAACAAATCGAATGGAATGGTCAAGATCAAGGTGGAGCAGCCATCAGTAATGGTATTTACTTTGCGATCATCAAAATAGGAACAGCACAAGTTGCACAAAAAATTATCGTTCAGCGATAAGTCATACGCTTAATGCAAAGCTTAAAAATAGCCATCTCTTGAGAGATGGCTATTTTTTTTGCCAACTTCAACTCATATCTTCCCTAATTTAGTGGCACTTCCATAACTTGATCGTATCTTTAAGGCAGAAGTTGTTTGAAAATGAAATAACACTTCATTGCTAGTTTTCTTTTCTTTTTATCATTTTATGAAACTCATGTTTCCCACTTTTGGTTGGTACAGCACACCTTTAACAATTCTTTACATTTGGGGACTCGTATTCACCCTCTTGTTGTTATGGAGATATTTTCGCCAAAAAAATATTTCTGATTTACTACTGGCTGGTGTTTTGTTCATCCACACTTACGAGCGAACGATTTATACCATTGGTTTTTTGTCTTGGTATGATAATTTCCCAAAAACCAAAATCAACTATTTCCTGATTCCCGCCAGCTTCATTTTTGGTCCCTTCGTTTACTTTTACGTTAAAAGCATCACCCAAACCAGTTTCAAATTTAAACGACAAGATTATTGGCATTTCTTACCGCAAGCACTCTTCACCTTGGGCGCTTTAGGCGTTTATTTATACGATTCGAACCAAGCTGGTTTTTGGGAAACTCAAAATGGGAAATTGGTATCTACGCTCAGTATGCAGTACATTAATTTATTCTGTGCCATTTTAGGAGATATTTCGATTGCGATTTACTTATTTTTGGCGATACAAATGGAACGACGTTACCGCAAAAAAATTCGGGAACTATTTTCTAGTCTTTATAGCGTAGAGCTAAGATGGCTCCGAAACTTTTTAGCCATCTTCACGCTTTTATTCCTGAGTGATATCCTACTCAATGAAATTAATGACAACATCGTTAAAATGGGCTACAAAGATTTCTGGTGGATTCATTTAGCGGCAGGCTTATCATTGATTTATCTCGGTATTTACGGTTATTTCTTAGATATCAAAAAATTGCAGGATATTAATATCGACGCTGGAGCGCAAAGCTTGGCCCAAATCGACGAGCAGCAACAGCTCAACGCAGCAGATCTCGAAAGTCAAAAGCGCTTACATCAATTTATGGCGGAAGAAAAGCCTTATCTCAATCCTAGTTTGACCCTCGCTAAACTGGCACAAGCCGTTGAGTTAAATGCTAATTTACTTTCCCAAATCATTAACAAAGGAGAAGGTATGAATTTTAATGATTTCATCAATTCCTACCGCGTTAAGGAAGTGCAACAAATGATTATTGCTGGCAAAGCGGATCAATTTACGCTCCTTACGCTTGCCTACGAAGCAGGTTTTAATAGCAAAGCCACGTTCAACCGAACCTTTAAGAAGTTTACCCAGCTATCTCCAAGCGAATTTCTAAAAAAAGCAACAAAAAAAGAGGCATAGTCCTCTCTTTTTTAATTCATTGATTTACAGTCATTTAATCGGCTCAAATTCTATTTTGAGACCGTTTCAAATTAGTTTGGGGCGATCTAGCCACAAAGCTTGCTCATCTTTGAGGAGTCAATGTAATTATACTCACTTTAAAATTTAAGATCATGAAAAAGTTATGCTGTGTTTGTCTCGCAATTTGTTTATTCATCCAACTAAAAGCCCAAATTTATGGCAATGGAAATATCATTACCCAAACGAGAGTCATTGAACACCTCAGCGAAGTATTGATTAATGTTAATGGAAAGGTAAACATAATTTGTGGCGCGCCTACCGCCAAGATTGAAATCACTTACGACGAAAATATCATTGATCTATTAACGACCGAAAGCAATGGATCCGTCTTAGAAATTGCGCAGAAAAAATGGATTGAGGGCACACAAAAAGTGCAAATCAATATTTATACTCAAAGCCTAGACCTCCTAAATAACGATTCTTGGTCGACCGTCACCGTAGAAAATATCAATCAAGAAAAGTTGATCGTCCAATCTTCGATTAGTACCATTCAACTAAAAGGAGAAGTAGCCGAACTCATTGTCGAATCGAAAAATAGTACCATCAAAGCTTTTCAACTTGCCGCCAAGACGGTAATTGCTACCGTAAGTAAAAGCGGAAAAATCTACGTAAATGCTTCCGAAAAACTGGTCGCCAATTGCCTTAGTGAAGATGGAAAAATTAGCTATCAAGGAACACCTAACGAGATTACGGGCAAGGCCAAATCCGCTACGAGCGCTTCCATAGCTACTCCAATTGATACTCGTTTTATTGACCTCAAACTCAAAAACAACAGTTTATCCAATATCCGCGCCTACGTCAAAGGACCAAAACCGAATGGAAAGTACTTCAGTTATGGACTAAACTTTTTTCCGCTTTCTAGCAAAAAAGAGCGTTGGAGCATTGGTACCAAACTTTACCGCGTGAATAGAGCGGGAAAAAAAGTATTGCTGCACGAAGTAAAAGCGGAAGACGAAGGAACAACCGTCAAACTGCACAAGAAGTCCAAATAAAAAGCAAGACTTACATTGCTATGAAGTCAAGGTTTTAGGCAGGCGATACCTCTGGGTATTGTCCTGCTTAATTGTTTGAGGAGATACGCTTTCCCTCCTTTACCAAAGGAACACACTAGCTATTATAAAATAATGATTTAAGGAAAAGCAAAACGCATTAAAATTTTCCTTTTCCTCAGCAGTATGCTACCCTTAATGATTTCTTTTCCTTCTCTTTATCCTCTTAGTGCCTCTCGGAAGCTTGTCCGTTTTTGCTAAACTAGATCAAAATTGTTGGATTTGGTTTTCCATTCCATTTGCTGTCCTTTGTTCTTGCTTTGGATGATGGAAGTGATCGGCGATTACAGCGAAAATCCATTTGAAGGTCCTTTCAATGATGTTCCCATCCGTTCGATGGCGATTGGTATCAAAAGAAATATTCGGCAGATGTTAGCAGAGGCGGATTTACCCGAACCGCTACAGCCGATGGAGGATTTAAAAATGCTATCCTAAGTTTTGCGAGATCGTTACGAATCGATAACCGCGTTGTTTTAAATCTATAATCACTCGCTCCACAACGGATAACAAAGTTGCTTGATCGGCAAAGCGACCACCGTCGTGCAATAAAATAATTGCGCCGGGGTGCAGCTCTGATAAGATTTGGTTGGTAATTTTTTCCACATTTAATGGAAATTGATATTGGGCAGGAGGATTGATCGTCCAAGTCCACAATTGCTTATGGTGTTTTTGGAGTACCAATGGCAATTGAAGAAAACTGTATCCGTAAGGTGGGCGATATAATGTAGTAACTGGCGCACCGATACTTGCTAATAACTGGTCCGTTTTTAATAAATCGCTTTCGATAAACTGCTCTGTTTTAAAAATCATTTTATCGTGCCGGTAGGAATGATTTCCTAATTCGTGTCCCGCTTGCCAAAGTCGTTTGGCTAGTTCGGGATGCGCTGCAATTTGATTGCCCAACAGAAAAAAGTTGGCGCGTACGTCATGTTTCGCTAACAAATCTAATAACGCGGGAGTGCAAGGAGGATGTGGCCCATCGTCAAAACTGAGCACGACAATTTTTTCTTCCGTAGGAAGTTGGGTGTAGCTTGGAATAAAGAAACTTAACGCAGGATCTCGAATCCAATGACGCGTTAGGAGAACGAGTAATAATAAAAAAAGTACACTAAAAAATAAATAATACTTCATTTACAAGGTACTACGATGAGCAAACATCAAGGTTGATCCGCTTACCGATAAAAGTTAAGGACTAATTTAAGCTATTCAAGTTATTAATCAAAGTGCTTTCGCTAATTTGACTCAATGCTATATTTAAGTTGAGATTAGTACTGGTAACGATATCTTCTTGTCCAAAGTAAAAAGAAGTTGCATCCATCCCAATTACCACGAGACTTACCGATTCATTCGTAGGGATATTGGCTTTAAAAAACTCCTTATCCGTAGCCGAATAATTCATGCCCATTACACTATTAATGTCCGAAAAAACCATAAAAGCAGCGACTTCGAGGTTCGCATTATTAGGAAAGTTGACGCCGAACCTAACCGTCGTTTTGGGAGCAGTCGTTTGGTAGAAATAATCGCAATTGATCCAACCAAAACGATTCGTTAGTAAATTGAAGCTATCTCCGACACTGTCAAAGTCAACCGTTCCATTTTGATCTTGAATCCAACTAAAACCGAGATCTTCAATACCGTAAAAAACCGTCATTTCGCCGGGATTAGCGATAGTACTAGAATTTGATTTAGGCATCATGGCGGATAAATTTGCGCCATTTTTGAGCGAAAGTGTTTCGTTCGCAGCATTCGTCACGGAAAGGTACACTTGTCCCCCCGATTCTAATACCTCGCCTTGCGAAGACGTTGTCATATTGGAAAGGATCATTTGGCTTTTGGTGTAAATTTCTCGTAGTTCGACCTTTACTTTTCCGGTAGCGATCGTAGCATTAGGCGTAATCAGGTCATTCTGCTCAATTCTAATCACGGTTCCTTCTTTTCCCGTAACGACTAATTCGCTATCTAAGTCTTTGTCAAAAGTTTGTAAGGCGACACCTTTTGCCTCGTAAAATTCTGCCAAGTTATTATATTCAATTGTAATTACCCCGGGATCAGTTTCATCTAAGTAACAAGCACTGATGGCTAAAAGGCAAAGTGCAAAAGTCCACTGAAAGAGACGGTTATTATTTTTATTCATGTTAAATTAGTTTGGGCAATAATTAAATGTAAGTAGGTTTACCAAATAGATTGGTAAACCTACTTAAGCTTATACTTCCTAAAAAGTTTCGTTAGCAGTAGCTCTTACCATCAACCAGAACACAAGTTGACCCGCAAAAATAACTACATTTTTCATTTTTTTATTATGAAGTTGTTTTAAAATAACATCAAACTCCATTTTAAAGTACTAAGACAAAATTACTTTGCCATTAAATGGTGTTAGATTTTGATCAGCATCGAGGCACGAAAACCGCCCTAAGCCTTTGCTTAGGAAGGCTTTGAGTAACGAAGAGACTGGTCAAAAGATGATGCAAGTTAATAAGAAAAATAATTTGTATTGGTACTTAAATACATCTTTAGATAAAGAAGGGTTTTAAAATAAATACTTCGTTTACGATGTACTAAAACTTGAATCAGCATCTCCTTTTCTACTTTACAATGTGATACTGACCAATCAAATGTTGATCTGATTTGATATTTAATAAATAAGGTCCACTTGGTAAATGGCTCATATCAATAGATTTCAAATAATTTCCTTTCTTTTGATTCAAATAGATACTACTCGTTACTTCTTCTTCAATAGGACTCACCATAAAAATATGTACCTTCTGAGAAGCATCCTGCAATTTATATTGCACTTTAACCAAACCATTATTATCCGTTTCAATTTTTTCGTACTCCCCCCATCCAAGCGCCGTAACACCAATCATTTTAGCATTGAAGTAACTTGTTTGACCGTAACCATTGGTGATTTTTAGTCGATAAGCCAGTTTAGTGGAAGGTGAACTTTTGATGGTAGCAGCATCCGCAATTTCGTAATAATTGCCAACCGATTTCCCTTGCCCGGGAATATCACCAATGGGTTGAAAGTTTTCACCATCTAGGCTTCTTTGTAATTGATAGCTAACTCGATTGTGATATTCATTTCTGGCATTCCAATTAATTACTACTTTGTCAGCCGTTACCGTTGCTACGAGATCGACAACTTCTGCCGTCGGCATAGGTTTATTTGAATTAGAAACAAAAACCGGTTGTGGTAGCGTACTCGAATATCGACGAGGAATTTCAATAACGGGACCGTTGCTCGGCTGCCAGATCTGTAAGCCTGTGGGTGCCGTAAAAATATCGTAAGGATCAACTTCTTTTATTTGTAAGGCATTATCCGTCTTCACCGTGCGGACTTCCATTCCGTATTCAGAAACGAAAATCCATTTGAATTGATTAAAACTACCACTATTCCGCGTCCATTTTTTATCATCATTATTTCTCCTAATGGGAGCTCCCCAACAACCTTCTCCGACGAAAACAGTACCTCGCTCATCATCTCGAATAAAACCTTCATCACTACCCGGCGCTCTGGAAGGACGAATAGGATAAGTCGTTTTGACAACGTGCGCATCGGATTCTACACTCAAGTTGACTTGATGGTCATAAAACAAGGAAGCCCAGTGTCGCAACTGTCCATTCCGTTCTCGTTTGTTGCGCGTATGTGGCCGAATAGGATAATGATATTGTGTAATTTTCCAAACTTGATCTTGATAATTAGCAAGATCGGCAGCTAACCATTCTTTTTGATCTCCACCACTAGCGATCAGCGAATTCAGGGTATACACCCGCAATAAATTTCCACCAAAGTTCAGGGCATAATAAACCCCTTGGCTGCGAATATCAAAAAGATTGATTAAAGTTTCATTCGAATATTCGTGATTTCCGCGGGCAACGATAATTGGCGTCAGCCGACCATCAGCGCTAATGGTATTTTGCCAATCGTCAAACCAATTTCTCCACTGCGCCGTATTATCTCCTCCCGTCATGTCGCCACCAAATAATACAAAATGAGGTCGCAATTTACTAACCATCAAGTTGGCTGCTCTCCGAGCAGTACGATGATTACGAGAATCTCCACCAGCGATAATAGACAGTCGTTCGTTAGGAAGGTCGGGCGCCGTTTTGAAAGACATTCGTTTAGAACTTCCTTCGCTATCGACGATGATAAAATAGTATACGGTATTCGGATTTAAGTTTTTTAGCCGGACGAAATGATTATTCATTCCTCGGTACTGCACTACTCGATCAGGGCTTTGTTGATAAGCATAGTTTTGTCGGTCGCTGCCCCAATCCACCAGATCGAAATAAACCACCGGCTGGCTACCACTCTGTTGGTGCCAACCAATAACCATCGACGTAGCCGGATCATCTTGCCAAGTACAACGATACTTCGTAGAAAGCGCCAATGCATCTTGCAACGAACAAAATAAGAATAGTAAAATTAAGCTAAAATATAAGCGGGGTGTTAGCATTTCTAGTGTATAATTTCTCAGAAGCTGTTTAGACATTTGCCCTAAATACCGTGTACTAAGGCTAAATACTTGATTAAGCAATCTTTCAACTTCTCGTACAAAAATAATAATATTCTGCTGCTATCAAAAAAAATGGAATACTTTCGAACGCATCTGTGACAATTGCTGCAAAATCAACTAAAACAAGCTAGAAATTCTCCTGTTTTTCGTACGATTTGCATTAGACCGATTCCAACTTTTCTTTTGTCAGGCTTTTTAAAACATATTTAGGAAGTTGTTTAAAAACTCCAAAAATGTTTGCGAATTGATCTTTTTGTCCAACTTTTCAGCTTTTTCATCCTCCGTAGCGCTGCTACGAACTCCTAAAAGAGCTTCAATTTGAACAAAAATATCTGCTGCTCAACTGCTTTTAGAATTATTAAACAACTTCGTACTACTGCTTTATCATGGATAAAATAGTAGCATCTTTTAGTTTAGAATAAGGATCTAAACAATCTGATTAAAAATAAATCGGTATTTGAGATGAATATTATTTCTCATTGGCATAAGCCAATAAGTATTAAGGGATAGTAAATATTTATCGATTTAGGGAGACAAG
>CALFBG010000110.1 GCA_937951685.1 uncultured Saprospiraceae bacterium
CCATTAAATTGTGTTAGATTTTGATCAGTATTGAGGCACGAAAACCGCCCTAAGCCTTTGCTTAGGAAGGCTTTGAGTAACGAAGAGACTGGTCAAAAGATGATGCAAGTTAATAAGTGATTTAATTTGTCTTAGTACTTACTTCCTCTAAAATAAATAGAATTAGTTTCTTAGCTTTTTTTTGCTTTATATGATACCCACAAGATAAGGGAATAGCTTGCGGCTTGAAACTTCTCTCGACGAAGATCGTGGATTTCTCGGCTAACGGATTTTTTCTAAAAAAGAGAACCTCAACATCTAAGTAGGTTTACCTAATAAATTCGATAACGCAATTATTTAAATATTTAAAAACAATCTTAAATAAAAAAATCTGTCTACGGAAGCAGACAGATTTTTTATTAGCAATCAGTTCGATTAACTTATTTTAAATACAGCTACGATGTTGACAAAGCCATTTCTATTTGTCGTTTAGATAAATCTGCACTCAGGATCCTTACGGTAACGGTATCTCCCATTTTGTAGACTTTCCCCGTAGAGCTTCCCTTCATGCGTAAGCGACCTTCTTCGATATTGAAACTTTCATCCATTTGATCGAAGCCGACCATACCCTCGCATTTATTGGCTTTTAATTCTACGAAAAATCCTCGTTCGATGATTCCCGAGATAACGCCTTCGAATTCCTCTCCGATCATTTTTTCGATAAACTCAACTTGTTTGTACTTCACAGATTCTCGCTCTGCCTGCATCGCTTTACGCTCCTGTGCTGAAATGTGCTTACACTTATCTTCTAGCGCTTCTTTGTCGGTAATGAAAATTTGTGCAAGATTTTTTTCTAAAATCCGGTGCGCCAAAACATCTGAATACCGTCGAATTGGTGAAGTAAAATGAGCATAGTATTCAAAGCCCAAACCGTAGTGTCCGATATTCTCCGTCGTGTAGATGGCTTTTGACATCGTACGGATGGCAATTGGCTCTAATACTTTAAGCTCATCGTTGGTTCGTGCTGCTTTCGAGAGTTTGTTGTACGAACTTGCAATTTTTTGTGGCGTACTGATATCCATTTTGACACCCATTTCTGCGGCGAATCGTGCAAACTCTTCCACTTTTTCTGCGTTGGGAATATCGTGTACCCGATAGACAAAAGGTACTTCTCTCTTTGCTCTTTTAGCGATAAACTTAGCGACTTCTTTATTAGCCAAAAGCATAAAATCTTCGATGAGCATATGCGCCTCTTTCCGTTCCTTGACGTAAACATCTACAGGTACTCCTTCTTCGTCGAGGCGAAATTTAACTTCTTCTGACTCAAAAGCGATCGCGCCATTGCTAAACTTTGCTTTCCGCAATTTTTTGGCAATTCGATTCATGACCTTAATTTCTTCCGCAAAATCTCCTTTCCCTAGTTCGATTACCATTTGCGCTTCTTCGTAGGTAAACCGTCGATCTGAATGAGTCAAGGTTTTTCCAAACCAACGATCAACTAACTTATCTTTTTCGTCAAAAGTAAAAATTGCCGAGAAGGTACGCTTATCTTCGTGTGGTCGCAGCGAACAAAGTTCGTTCGAAATTTTTTCGGGGAGCATTGGCAGAACGCGATCTACCAAATAGACGGAAGTAGATCGGCTGTAAGCTTCTCGGTCCAGGGCGGTGTTTGGTTCTACGTAATGACTCACGTCTGCGATGTGTACACCGATTTCGCAATGACCATTTTCTAAATACTGTATTGAAAGCGCATCGTCAAAATCTTTCGCCGTATCGGGATCAATTGTAAAAGTAGTAACAGCCCGTAAATCTCGACGGAGTGCTATTTCTTCTTCAGAAATATCCGTAACGAGTCGTTCCGACTGTTCGATTACTGCATCTGGGAACGTTAAGTTGAAACCATTATTAATCAGAATGGCTTTCATTTCAATATCACTCGACCCAACGGCACCCAGTACCGTGGTGATAATACCCATTGGACTATGCGTCGCTTTCGTTGGCCATTTTGTTACGCGTACAACTACTTTATCACCTTCTCTTGCACCTTTCAGGTCTGAGAGTTTGACAAAAATATCGACGGGCATATTATTCGACGGATCGGGAAATACCGTCGCGTATTTTTTGGTCAGTCGTAATTCTCCAATAAAACTATCTCTTGAGCGAGAGAGAACGGAGATCACTTTCCCTTCGGGCTTTCGCCGACCGGGCGGTACGAATACCGATATTTTAACTCGATCGCCATTAAGAGCTGTATTGGTATATTTCGCGGGAACGTAGACGTCTTTTTCTAAGCCATCACAAACGATGTAAGCCGCTCCGGTCCGTGTCATATCGACAACGCCCTCATATTCTTTACTTGAATTACCGTTTGCAGCAGCATTTCTACTCAGTTGAAACTTGTAACCTTCGTGTGCAATTAGCACGTCTTTTTCTACCAATTTCTGCAAGGCATCATTGACGGAATTACTTGAATTAAAGATCTTAAGTTTTTTGATAATTTGTTTGGCGTTGAACCGCTTTTTAGGATCGCGGCGTAGCATTCTTGTGATTTCTCTTCTTAAATCACCCACACTTAATTTTTTTCCTTTAGTGCTTGATTTTTTTTTCTTTACCATAATTTTTTTTGATATACTGCTTTGTTCCTTGCTTTAGACTAGCAATCATTAGGTTGGTATTTTGATGATTGATAAGGCTGGATATGCGGAACATTCGTACGAAGTTCTTTAAAAATAACTTTTCTGAGCAAGCGTAAAGCAGTAGGCTTTCCTAATATTTTTTTTTTGGTAGGAAGCTTTTTTTGTAATTTTTTTATTTGTTCTAACGATTGAAATTGAAATTTGAAGCCGTTGGTACCATTTTTTTTTTGATATTTAGTACTTCTCAATGATCGCAATCTATCGGCGATGCTTGCTATTTTATTCAATCGTTCAACAAACGATATTGTATTGAGTGAAGCACGCAAAGTGCTCGCTCTTATTCAGCAGCAATAATTTGACCAGAAGGAAGCATTTCAAAACTAATGGATTGACTAGAGGTAGGTTCGTAATTCTTTGTTGTTTGCAGAAGCGCTACACCACCCACTATATAAATGATCCAATCTTCGTCTATGGTAGCTGCTGATTGGGTTAACGACTTTCCATCTGATTTAGTTCCTGCAATGACTCTTTTATCAATTAATTCGCCTTTTTTAGTAAAAGTAGCTAGAATATACTCATAATTCAGTAATCCTGCTTTCCAGTAAACGATCGCGTGAAACAACTTCGTGTTTGGTATTTTAAAGCAAGCAATGTACTCCGTATAATCGTCAATCTCCCCTTCATCGATTGGCTGTAAAAATTGCTCAATCATTAAGGCCGGAAGCGGATCATTGGTTCGACTAAAGCTAAGACTAGATTCTTCGGTAAGCGTTACGGGCAGTTCGATTTTAGGAAATTTTTCCAAAAAATGCTTAAAACTAATCGCTTCTATTTTCTTCATAAGCTAGTGATCATCTACTAATTGATTAGAACCATCAAAAGATGAAAAGATGGATTCTTAGCGGCTAAATTACTGTATTCCTCTGGTTAAAACAATTTTTTCTTTTTGATCTTTAGCACGCAGCTATTTAATGAAAGCGTTGAGTCATAATACCACGGGGAATGCTTGGTGCTTAGGCTAGATTTCAGTCTCTTTTAGCCGTTCAAATTTCAGCATTTGCTCCTCAACAAACAAGTACAGAATTAAAACACTGATTACCAATCAATTGCACTCTTTAGAATCATTCTAAATAAAAAAAATAAGCCAATATATCACTCAACTTTTATTGAGTAAATGAGGTTTATTAGATAGCTTTGCAGGAAGTAAACAGAAAAAGCATTGATTTCATTCTTTCTGGTAAAGTAATAATTGAAATTACGATTGTTTTTGTTTGATCCTCAGCCAACTATTTTCAGCATCTACTGTTTTATAATATGGAGCGAAGGCAACAAAAACACTTTGCTAAGACACTGCAAATGCTTTTGCACTTAATGTAATAACATCGCAAAACGACGTAAACTTATGAGCTGGTTTTCAAACTTTTTGACATCTTCTATTGGTAGGAAGTTAATTATGAGTCTGACGGGATTATTTCTCATCTCCTTCCTAATCATACACCTAATTGGTAATCTGCAACTTTTTTATGATGACGGCGGACAAGCTTTCAATATTTATGCTGCATTTATGACTTCCAATCCTTTGATTAAATTTGTATCAATAGGTTTATACTTCTTTATTCTTTTACATACGGTACAAGGTCTTATTTTATGGTCCAAGAACAAAGCGGCAAAAGGCTCGAAGTATGCCGTAAGTAATACTAAAACGACATCCTTTGCCTCGAGAAACATGGCTTTACTGGGTACTTTCGTATTGGCCTTCTTATTTATCCACATGGGAGACTTCTGGTTTAAGATGAAGTTTGGAGGAAGTGATGCCCTGAATATGGTTACCTATCCGGGGCACGAGACGGCCGTAAAAGATTTATACGAAAAAGTAGCTTATTCCTTTAGTAATCCACTCCTTGTGTTGGCTTACTTGGTTGGTTTGTTGGCCTTAGCCTTTCACTTGATGCATGGATTCCAAAGTGCCTTTCAATCGTTGGGGATTAATCACAAAAAATATACGCCGCTCATCCAGATGATTGGACTTGCTTTTTCAATTATAGTACCGTTAGCATATGCTATCATTCCAATCTTTTTCTTTTTTAACCGCTAATTTCAAATATCTAATTTTATATGAAACTTGAATCAAAAGTACCAGAAGGCCCTTTAGCCGATAAGTGGACAAAATACCGGTCCACAATGAATCTAGTAGCACCAAACAATAAAAGAAGAATTGATGTTATTGTGGTTGGGACGGGATTAGCAGGTGCTTCTGCTGCTGCTACACTAGGTGAATTAGGATATAATGTCAAGGCATTTACTTTTCATGATAGTCCTCGTCGAGCGCACAGTATTGCTGCTCAAGGAGGAATCAATGCCGCAAAAAATTATCAAAATGATGGCGATAGCGTCTATCGTTTATTTTATGATACCATTAAAGGTGGTGATTACCGCTCTCGAGAAGCCAATGTGCATCGCTTAGCGGAAGTAAGTCGTAATATTATCGATCAATGCGCGGCACAAGGTGTTCCTTTTGCACGCGAATATGGTGGTTTGTTGGCCAACCGTTCTTTCGGAGGCGTACAGGTATCTCGTACCTTTTATGCAAGAGGTCAAACCGGACAGCAATTACTACTCGGTGCTTATCAAGCTCTTTCCCGACAAATTAGTTTGGGTAACGTAGAAATGTATAATCGTCATGAGATGCTTGACCTCGTGGTTGTAGATGGTAAAGCCAGAGGAATTATCGCTCGAAACTTATTGACGGGTAAACTCGAACGTTTTGCTGCTCACTCGGTGGTTTTGGCAACGGGTGGTTATGGTAACGTTTTCTATTTATCTACCAACGCGATGGGATGTAACGTCACAGCAGCTTGGAAGGCTGTAAAGAAGGGCGCTTTAATGGCAAACCCTTGTTACACGCAAATTCACCCTACTTGTATTCCTGTTTCGGGTGACTACCAATCTAAGTTGACCTTAATGTCAGAATCGCTGAGAAATGATGGTCGAGTATGGGTTCCTAAAAAGAAGGAAGATGCACAAGCCATTCAACAAGGAAAGAAAAAAGGTATAGACATTCCAGAGCAAGAACGCGATTACTATTTAGAGCGTCGCTACCCTGCTTTCGGAAACTTAGTCCCACGAGACGTTGCTTCGAGAGCTGCAAAAATAGCCTGTGACGAAGGAAAAGGAGTTAGTCCTACCGGTTTAGCCGTATTTCTTGACTTCGCTTCCGCGATTGAGCGCTATGGTAAGTCTGCTGCACATTCTGCGGGGATTCACAATCCAGACAAAGCGATGATTACGAAACTCGGGGAAGAAGTAGTAGCAGAAAAGTACGGTAACCTTTTTGAAATGTACGAAAAGATTACGGGAGAAAATCCATATAAGCACCCAATGAAAATCTATCCTGCGGTGCATTATACCATGGGAGGTCTTTGGGTGGATTACAATTTAGAAACTAATGTTCCTGGTTTATTTGCACTGGGAGAAGCTAATTTTTCTGATCACGGCGCCAATCGTTTAGGTGCTTCGGCTCTCATGCAAGGATTAGCGGATGGTTACTTTGTCCTTCCTTATACGATTGGCCAATTTTTGTCCAATGAAATTCGTACACCAAAAATTAGTACCGATTTACCAGAGTTTGCTGCTGCGGAAAAATCAACCCAAGATAATCTTACTAAATTAATCGATATCAAAGGTAACCAGTCCGTAGAAAGTTTCCACCGTCGACTTGGAAAAATCGTATGGGAATATTGTGGTATGTCACGTAGCGCAGAAGGATTGAAGAAAGGTCGTCAACTGATTCGAGACTTACGAAAAGAGTTTTGGAGCGATGTTTTCGTACCTGGTACGGCCAATGAATTTAATCCAGAATTAGAAAAAGCAATGCGAGTAGCTGACTTTATGGAATTGGGAGAAGTCATGATGCTTGATGCTTTGGATCGAGAAGAATCTTGTGGAGGTCATTTCCGAGAAGAACACAAATCGCCAGAAGGAGAAGCTGCTCGAAACGACGAAGACTATACTTACGTTGCCGCTTGGGAGTGGGACGAACAAGATCCTAAAGTACATAAAGAAGAATTGATTTTTGAAAACGTAGAGTTGAAAACACGTTCTTATAAGTAGTCTTTAGGCCTTGGCGAATTTTGGGATTCAAAAAACCAAAGTTTACCAAAACGACCAAATAATTTAGCTGGAAGCTGCTGATCGATTGTTCTTTTTAGAAACCTGTATTTTTAGTCAGCCTCCTTATTTTAAAACCTATTGCACAACTTGTGCAGTCATATAAATAGCATTACAATGAAGTTAACCTTAAAAGTTTGGAGACAACAAAATAACGCTAGCAAAGGTGCTTTAGAAAGCTACCAAGTAGAAGCCAATGAGCATATGTCTTTCTTAGAAATGTTAGATGTACTCAATCAATCTTTGGTCGAAGAGAAAAAAGTGCCGGTCGCATTCGAACATGATTGCCGAGAAGGAATCTGCGGTTCTTGTAACATGGTCATCAATGGTCGTCCGCACGGTCCCAACCAAGGAACCACGACTTGCCAACTTCACATGCGCTATTTCAAAGATGGAGATACTATCGTCGTAGAGCCTTGGAGAGCAAAAGCTTTTCCAGTCATCAAAGACTTAGTAGTAGATCGTTCTTCTTTGGATCGAATCATTCAGTCGGGTGGTTACATTTCTGTGAATACCGGACAAGCACAAGATGCGAATGCCATTGCCATTGAAAAAGATCGCGCAGCACATGCTTTTGATGCTGCCGCTTGTATCGGTTGCGGTGCCTGTGTAGCCGCTTGCCCCAACGGTTCAGCGATGTTGTTTACCGCCGCAAAAGTAGTACACCTCGGTACCATGCCACAAGGAGAAGTTGAAGAAAGTACGCGTGTACAAGCGATGGTGAATCAAATGGACGAAGAAGGTTTTGGAATGTGCTCCAATACGGGAGCCTGTGAAGCGGATTGTCCGAAAGAGATTTCACTAACCAACATTGCCGAAATGAATCGAGCTTACCTAGCAGCTTCTTTAGGTTCACAAAAGAAATCTTAACGAGTATTTCTTTGCTTTGAATAAAGCACAATAAGTATTACGATTTGGTCTAAAGACCAAGGAAGCCGAATTTTCACGCTCGAAAATTCGGCTTTGTTTTTTTAAAACTAAAAATAGGGCAACCCAAAATACTTGGATTGCCCTTGATGAATTCAATCATCTATTACGCTCTATTTATCAAATCTGTTACTGATCAATAATTACAAATTTTTTCGAAACTACTTTCCGGTTCGATAAGTTCATGTTGATAAAGTACGTCCCTACTGGTAAATCACTTACATCCAACTGGATGCTATTCTCCCCTGTTTCTACCGCGATTGGCGCTACCTTCAAAGTTCTAGAAAGTACATCCGTGATCAAGAAGGTTCGTTCTCCCGTTTGGGTATCCGTATGCTCAAACTGTAGATTCAAATACCCTTTACTTGCACTTACTGGATTTGGAAAAATAGTAAAATCGGCGTCTAGTAATTCACAATCCGCACTCAAAACGATTACTTCAGAATACTCAAAACTTTGATCAACATCTATCATCTTTAAGCGATAGTAATTGAGTCTTTCGATTTTTTCATCTATGAATTGATACATCTGAGCGGTTACGCCTCCTTGTGCTGTAATTTTTCCAATGCTCACAAAGTCGCGACCGTCCTTACTTTGCTCTACTTCAAAATGACTAAAGTCTTTCTCCGAGCTCGTACTCCACGAAATATGGTTTTGACAATCAAGCGTCTTACCATTGAAACTGCTTAATTCTACGGGAAGTGCTGAATATCTTACACTAGTCATTGCTGTCCCCCCCGAGAAACTAGTCAAGCCAACAAATTCTACATAATTTTTTCCATTCCCCGTCGTACCGTTACTACCGTCCGTATTTCCACTGGTTGTTTCATCTACTCCGACTGGATCATTAGAGGTGATATCTGTCATGTTAGTTATTCCATCATATTGAATATCACCGACCGATAAACCATCTGGCTTCTTAAACCATTTCAACGCGCTTCTTACTGGATTCGTAGCATTATTGACAACGTTAGTTGTAGCAGCATCTAGCGCTGCCATTTCTTCTGGTCGGAAATAAAACTTCACATCAAAACTACTCCCAGACGTTGGCGTCCCTTTGAAAACAACATTCCAATCTCGTTCCATGACTAAAGTTGTTTCTCCAGCGCCATGCACGTAACGTACAGTAGGATCATCTGCTACTTTAATTTCAATGTAATCTACTAGTTTGTACATTGGTACAAGGTTCGGGCTACTCGCATTATTCTTAATCGCAAATAAGTAATTATCTGGTTCCAATGGATTGTAGTAATAGTACCATCCATCAGCTCCCGGCTCACAATAAGCCGTTGCTCTCACAACCTTTGAAGAAGCACCATCTTCGTGTAGTTTTGTAGTCGGATTATATTCAAAATCGGTATTGGTTACAGCTGCTTGTTCCGTAATGGCGTAGTATACTTGAGGAACTGCGCAATCAATTGGCGTATCTCTCCAGTCTGCTTCCGTATTCACCCCACCGTTATCAGGAAAAATATCATCTGGTGTGCTTCCGCTCGTCGGATTATCTCCCGTAGTGCTGCCACTTTCATGACCATTATCATTAATTGGAACTACGTAATCTGTTACCGTTGGATTACTCGTATCACTATCAAAACAATCTAATAAACCATCGTTATCAACATCTATTCCATCACAGCTTACCAGTACAACATCTGCTCTCGAATCCCCATCCATCAAATTATCCCAAGCTTCCTGTATATCTGGAATATTATCATTGTCGGTATCTTCATCTAAAAAGTCTGGCGTATTATCACCATCCAAATCGTAGGCTTCTCCTGTCGCAGTACCGCCATCGCTATCAATACCACTTCCACCAAAACTTCCAATCGAACTATCGTAAGCATCATTAATACCATCATTGTCTGTATCTGAACTTGCGCCTACGAGCGGTAAAGTATAGCCCGCAGTAGATTGTCCTTCCACGTTATCTACAATTCCATCATCATCCGCATCAATATCTAAAAAGTTTGGATGATTATCATTTTCAGCGTCGCCTAAAATATAATCATTTGGAAATCCATCATCATTGGTATCATCCGTTGTTACTAAAGAAGTACCATCTCCCGTAGTTGTTGTAGCACCATCATTGGCTGCGTCACCATCATACGTTGGTGACCAACCATCATTATCACCAGTATCAAAATTGTTTGGTTGGCTTGGATTATAATCATCGACCATCCCATCGCCATTACTATCTGTTCCTAAAGATTCTACAATATCTACGATTCCATCATTATCCGCATCTAAGTCTAATTGATTAAGATGACCATCCTGATCAAAATCTCCCGTAAGGTAGCTATCAGGATAACCATCATCATTCGCATCAAAAGTTTCAATCAAAATAGTACCATCTCCCGTCATTGTAACGACACCATCATTCGCAGCATCGCCATCATAATAAGAAGACCAACCGTCGCCATCCGTTGTATCAAATGCGCTAGGATTTGCAGGATCATAGTTATCTACAAAGCCGTCCCCATTGTCATCCGCGCCACCCGCTTCTACAATATCTACAATCCCATCATTATCTGCATCTAAATCTAAATGATCTAAACGACCATCGCCATCCGTATCACCAGTGCTATAACTTTCTGGAATACCATCATCATTCGAGTCTGTGGTTGTAAACATATTTGTACCATCACCCGTCGTGCTTGTAGCGCCATCATTTGCACCATCTCCATCGTAAAGTGGAGACCAACCATCATTATCTGTATTATCAAACGCAGAAGGAATACTTGGATCGCCTGGATCATAATCATCTACAAATCCATCACCATTATCGTCCGCGCCGCCTGCTTCTACAAGATCCGCAATCCCATCGTTATCCGCATCCAAGTCTATCGCATCTGCACGACCATCGCCGTCCGTATCCATATTAGGAATGGCTGTTCCGCCTTCTGCTGTATCATATATATCTGCTAAACCATTACCATCATTATCTACCATTGTGGTTGGATCACTAGAGTTTGGATAAGGAACTCTTCCATCGCCATCATCGTCGGCTCCACCCGCTTCGATAATATCGGCAATCCCATCATTGTCCGCATCCAGATCTAAGTAATCCGGCACACTATCCCCATCCGTATCCCTTGGCGTACAAGGATCATCACAATATCCTTCGTCAGTATCTAGAATACCGTCATTATCGTCATCTACATCGACAGCATCCGGGGTTCCATCATTGTCACTATCCGTAGGAGGTACGCAAGCTGAACTTTCCCCATTATCTTGATAGTCGGCACTTCCACTACCACTCGTATTTGCTACCGTGTAATTAGCGACGGCAGCTCCCGTATCTACATCCTCTAAGTCATTATCAAAGCCATTATCTCCGAAAGCACCATCAATGACACCTAATCCATCAACCGTTTGACTATGTCCTGCTTCGTTGGCATCAAAACAGCCATCACCATCACTGTCTAAGTCTAAGAAATCCGGTGTTCCATCACCGTCTGTATCTAAAGAAGTACAAACACCATTGGCATTTAAGGTACAAAAATCACTATCTGCATAATTTACTGTACCATCATTATCCGCATCTCCAGCAGGGTCTCCGCTGAGGCAAGAAAAGCTTGCAGTACCCGCAGTAAAAGGATTGGTATTATTAGAAAATGTCGTATTGACTGGTCCGACGACAATACTACCATCAACTTTGATTTGATAATAGCCACCAACATCGGTAAGTCCATCGCCGTAGGTGTCTATGATATTAAAACTGTAATTTCCTGCCGGTACATTATAGGTAAGATCAATAAAAGCATTTGCCGTGCTATAACCGGAGCCAGAAGCAACTGTGCTCGCTCCATCAGATAAGGTCCAGCTCGTTTCTCCGGGAAATCCATCTAATTGAATTTCAACATTAATATCTACATTGCCACCTCCGCTAACGGCACCACAAACTTCTATCTCATCTAAGATTCCGTCGTTATCATCGTCAATATCTGCGACATCAGGGACACCATCTAAATCCGTATCCACAGGGGCTTTACAAAAAGAAAATCCCGGAAATTTGATTGCGTGATCATCACTTTCTCCATCATCTTCTGGTCCGTTAGAATAACTCAACACTAGCCTGTCGATCCCCGTACTTGTAGAAACGACAAAAGCGCCATTCGGATCTGTATCAAGTACATTTCCACTGACTCCTTCTACGTAGTTTGATTTTGCAGTTTGCCCATTAATGATTACAATCGAAGCTGTAGCACTGGGATGGGTTGTCAGCGTTACGGGGATATTCACTCCTCCGTTGGAAGCAGAGACCGATAGTTCATCCTGAAAACTTTCTCCCAAAGAGTTTGGATCATCACCATTGTTGTCTAAATCAAAAATAGCAAAATCATCTAAAAAAATAGGTTCTGTAAAAGTGAAGGTAAACGTTACTTCTTGATTGCTAGTCGTAGACGTCATCTGCCAAGTTAGTACATTGTTTCCATATCCACCTGTTGTCTCCGTGTAATCGGCAAAAGTACTTGGATTACCCGTATCACAATTTTGACCGTCAGGATCTGTCAAGACTAAAGTAGCATTTACGCCACTTCCTCCGATATTAGTATAGGTTCTTGATACATCATCTGGTAGCCAAGTAAAGCCACTACCCGCTCCGTTATCCCAAGCAAAATTATAACTTGTGGTACACTGAGCGAAAAGCCCATTAGAAAAAAGGGTTAAGGTAAGGTACACTATCATTAGTGCCTGTAGTTGAATTTTTTGCATGTTTATCTGTTTAGGATCAAAAAAATAAATGAGAGACATACCTCTCTACCCTATCGTACAAAGACGATAGAAAACATTTAACACACGAAATAAATTAGTGCGCTGAAAAATTAGTTGTTTGTGTTTATATTCAATACCAACAAATGCAAGTATGCTACCAAGTCTTTCCTTTTTTTATCCCTTGACACCTTGTACGTGACATGACATTAAAACAAATATTTTTTATTTTTAATGTCATTTTCTTTCTTATTTTGCGTTCATTTTTATTACCTTACCTTCAGAACGTATATCCACTATCCTCTTTATGTGACAACATTTCCTTTTAAATAAAACTTGTCTTCAACGCTAAGCTAAGCCTCGAAGCTTTGACTAAGTATAGAGGGCACTAGCACATTTTTTATTTCTTAAAATAAAACATCGATCATACGTAGCATAACAACATCCGTAAACGTATTACTTTCCTTTGTCACAATTCCTTTTTTTAACAGCTATTTTATTTTTTGAAAGTAAACTATTATTGTCTTATGATTTAAATAGATAAAGTACCTAAGTACAACTACTTTGTCATCCTGAACCTAAATTTTTCCTAACTAAAATGTCCTACATGCAAAAATCTATTTTTACTTGGCTGCTCATTTTCCTTAGTTCTTTTTCATTTTCAACCCTTGCCGAAGGACAATCCCTTACGGCAAATGACAGTGGCGAAGTTTGGCAAGTTATTGATCATCGATCAATCAAAACCAACGCTAGAAGAATGATTATTCCACAAAAATTTAAATCTTATTTACTCGACGTTGAAACGTTTAAAAAACAACTTCAACAAGCTCCCTTAGAAGAAAAAATTCCTTTATCAGCTACCACTGCTACCCTTACACTTCCACTACCTAATGGAAAGTTAGAAGACTTTCAGTTCGTAGAGTCACCGATCATGGATACGGAACTTTCCAACAAATACACTACAATCAAAACCTATTTAGGCGTAAGCCAAAGGAACCCGCTTGTCAAAGTAAGAATGGATTGGACCGACCGAGGATTCCATGCGATGATTACGACGGTGGAAGGCACAGTGTATATTGATCCATACAGTAGAGGGGATGTCAAGCACTATATGAGTTATTACAAAAATGATTATCAAGCATTAGATGAACCTCACTTCGAGTGTGAATTCAAAACAGAAAATACAACTCAAAATTCGCCCGATGAGAATACGGCAAATATGGTATTTGGAGATTGTCAAATTCGGTCTTATCGTTTAGCCGTTGCGGCGAGTGGCGAATATTCGAATTACCATGGTGCCACAAGTAGCGCACAGGCGAGTCTCGTACTTTCTGCTATTACGACGACGATCAATCGAGTCAATATGGTATACGAAGTTGATTTTGGGGTACGCTTAGTCTTAATCGGCAGTACCGATCAAGTTTTTTATTACAATGCATCTACAGATCCGTTTGATCCGAATAACATGGGAAGCTTCCTAAGTCAAAATAAATCTAATATGTCTTCCGTGCTCGGAAATAATAGTTTTGATATTGGTCACGCTTTCGCGCAAAATGCAACGAATAATGGTTTAGCAAATTTGGCAGTGGTCTGTAGTAGTAGCAAGGCCGGTGGCGTTACTCGCTTGGTTACTCCCGAAGGAGATCCATTTGACATCGACTACGTTTCTCACGAAATAGGACATCAATTTGGAGCAGAGCATACTCAGAATAATAATTGCAATCGAAGCAGTATTGCTTCTTACGAACCCGGTAGCGCCTCAACGATTATGGGCTATGCGGGGATTTGTTCGCCTAACGTTCAAAATAATAGTGATGCTTATTTTCACGCCATCAGCGTTAGTCAAGTGAGTGCCCACATTACGGGCTCCGCCAATTCTTGCGCACAAATTATCAATACTGGAAATCAAAAACCTAGCGTTTCTGCCGGTTCAGATTATACCATTCCTAAGTCAACTCCATTCGCGTTAACGGCAACCGCAACGGATCCTGACGGTGATCTCATGACGTACTGTTGGGAACAATGGGATCGACAAGTCGCTACGATGCCACCCGTTTCTACGGCTACGGGAGGTCCCGCTTTTCGTTCTCTCACACCAAGCCTTAGCAACGTACGAAATTTTCCAAACCTCAATAGCTTAGTTGCGAATGTAACGCCAACCTGGGAAGTTTTACCAAGCGTCGGAAGAGATTTAAACTTTAGAGTTACGGTAAGAGACAATGCGAATGGTGGTGGTTGTACCGATGACGATTTGATGAAAGTAACCGTTAATGCTAACGCAGGTCCTTTTTTAGTGACGAATCCAAATACGAGTTTGACTTGGGCAGTTGGCAGTACGGAAATCGTAAATTGGGACGTTGCAAATACTACGGCAGCGCCAGTAAGTTGTGCAACGGTAGACATTTTATTATCCACCGACGGTGGTCTCACTTATCCCGTGACCTTAGCAAATGCAGTTGCAAATGACGGTAGTCACGCCATTACCGTTCCGAATAATGCTACGACAACGGCTAGAGTAAAAGTAGTTTGTGCTACGAATATTTTCTTTGACATCTCTAATCAAGATTTTACAATTGAAGTTCAAGACCCTAACCTTTGTGGTGTCCCTGATAATTTAAATGCTAGTGCAAGTGGTAACACCGCAACTTTAACTTGGAACAACGGTGTCAATGCAAACGATTACGAAGTAGCCTACAAAGCTTCTGCGAATACTACTTGGATCGAGCAAACAGTCACTGGCACCAGCTATACGATAACGAACCTTAGCACTTGTACCAGTTACGATTTCAGAGTGAAAAGTATTTGTACAAACAATAGCAGTGCGTTCAGTGCTACTTTTACCTTTGATTCTGCGGGTTGTCCAACTTGTACGGACGGTATTCAAAATGGAAACGAAACGGGTATTGATTGTGGTGGAACAGATTGTTCGGCTTGCCCAACTTGTACCGATGGCATTCAGAATGGAGATGAGACAGGCATTGATTGTGGTGGAGCGAACTGCCCAACTTGCCCACTCAGCTATTGCGATTCTCAAGGTAATGACACTAGCTTTGAATATATTGATGCCGTAACAATCGGTAGTATTAATAATGTTTCTGGTGATGATGGTGGCTATGCTGACTATACCAATTTAAACACTACCGTTGATACCGATAATAACTATTCCATTACCCTCACGCCTGGTTTTGCCAATGGGGCTTATAATGAATTTTGGAGTGTCTACATTGATTACAATATTGATGGTGATTTTTCTGATGCGGGAGAATTAGTTTTTCAAGGTAATGGATCTAGCAACGTGAGTGGCAACATTGCTATTCCTACGACTGCAACAGTTGGTACTACGAGAATGCGAATTCAAATGCAATACAATAGCTACTCCACGAGTAGTTGCGCGACTTTCACTTACGGGGAAGTAGAAGATTATAGTTTAATTATCTCGACGACAACGCCAACTTGCAACGACGGTATTCAGAATGGGGACGAAACGGGGATTGACTGTGGTGGTGCAAATTGCCCTACTTGTTGTCCCCTTGCCGGAACAGCTTGCGATGACGGACTTGCTTCTACTGAAAATGATGTAGAAGATGGAAATTGCAACTGCGCAGGCACGCCTTGTCCAACCGCTGGCACAACTTGCGACGACGGAAATCCTTCCACTCAAAATGACATAGAAGATGGAAATTGCAATTGCGCAGGTACGCCTTGCCCAACCGCTGGCACAACTTGCGACGACGGAAATCCTTCCACTCAAAATGACATAGAAGATGGAAACTGCAACTGCGTAGGTACGCCTGCGAGTGGCCTAAAAATCGAATACGGTACGATTACCAACGTCAGTAACAGTTGGCAAACAGTTACGTTAAATAATAATTACAATTCAATGGTCGTAATTGCCAGCGTTGTTTTGCCTTCCAATACCGCACATCCGGCAGTCAGCAGAATTAGAAATGCTAGTGGAAATAGTTTTGAAGTTCGCATTCAAGAACCGGGTGCTTCAGGTAGTGATATTTTTGACATTCATTACGTCGTAGCAGAAGAAGGTGTCTACACAGCAGCTCAAGATGGAATTAAAATGGAAGCAATCAAAGCTAACTCTAGCGCAACCGCTAATAGTAGTAGCTGGGTAAGAGAACAACGACTTTATAATAATAGCTACTCCAATCCGGTTGTTGTCGGACAAGTCATGAGTTACAACGATGTAAATTGGTCCGTCTTCTGGGCGTCTATTGACAATGCTCGATCAGTGGCTCCTGGACCGGGTAACGCTTTTGCCTGTGGTAAAGAAGTTGCCGAAGACCCAAACTCAGTTAGAGCAGACGAAACGATTGGTTATATTATTTTGGAAGCTGGTGCTGGTGACATTAATGGTTTGACTTATAGTGCAGGAGTGGGTAATGATATCATTAGAGGAGTGGGCAATACCAGTGTAGGTTACAATTACAGTGTAGCGGGACTTAGTTCAATTGATGCTGCCGTAGTCAGTGTTGCCGGAATGGATGGTGGTAATGGTGGCTGGCCAACGCTATTTGGTGCAACTCAATTTAGTGGAAACCAATTGACTTTAGCTTTCGATGAAGATCAAGTACGGGACAATGAGCGTAACCATACTACGGAGCAAACTGCTTATTTGGCATTTGGTACGAGCAATGCGAGTAGAGCGATCTCGACGAATGAAGTAGTGAAAAATAATGCGCAATTGCAAGTATTTCCAAATCCTGCCATGGATCATGCGACCATTCAGTACATCGTGGCAGCAGATGGATTTGCCCAAATTGAACTTTACGACTTAATGGGTAGAAAAGTACAAACTTTAGTGCAAGCAGCACAAAGTGCAGGAAAGTATACTTTACCGTTTGAGAATAGTAATTATTTAGAAGGTGTTTATTTATTAGTCTTTACGATTAACGAGGAGCAAGTAATTAAGAAGCTTGTTTTCAAAAGACCACAATAAAGTGCTTGGCAACTAAATACCCAATAACGTAAATTCTGATGAAGCTAGGTTCCAAAATGTTGGAGCCTAGCTTTTTTTATTATTTAAAATAAGCTCATTACAACTGCTTCAGCAACCAAGCTTTTTCCGTCAAGGGACTAACCGCTGCAATCTCTTTTTTCAATTTAGCTTTCTGAGCTTCGCTGTAAGGGTTTACCTTGAGGAGCTTTTTAGTAAAGCGAATAAAGTTTTTGTAATTAGACTTATGGTACGCGATGATTTTTTTGCGTTGTAAATAATTCCGGACACTCTCGAGTAAAGATTCGAGGGTATCCATTTCATCTTGCTCGTAATACATTTTGATTAGCATCGCCTTGGCATTGAGATTAAGCAAAATATCTTTGTATTCGAATTGACTTAGCAACTTCATGGCTTCGTCGTAATCTCCGCGTTCAAAATGTAGTTTTGATAAATTAAAATGGACAAAACTTTCTCGGTATTGTTCGGCGAGGTAAACTTTATATTTTAAAATAAATGCTTCGACCCAATCAAATTCTTTGAGGACTAAGGCGGTGGTTACTATATTTCTAAACGTATAGCGGGAAACGATACCACTTTCAATAAAAACTTGTTCTTTAAGTCCTAGCTTATACAAGTCAAACATATCTCTAAAGAAAGATCGTTCTCCTTGATTAACCCGACCGATACAATAGTTTATCGCAACTAAGTAAATATCCTTTATTTCTGATTGTGGGAAGAGGTGACCGTATTGGCTAATCTGCACTTTGAGCTGATTAAAAAAGTCAACATTTTCGCGCTCCACGATCGCTTTGTAGCCAAAGTAATAAGTGGCAATGGCAGGATTATCCATAAAGTTTTCGTGCTCTACGTGAAGGAGTACTTTATCTATTAATCCTGATGCATAATCTGTTTTATACACTTTTTGATGCGCCAGCATATGGCAACTTTGTCGGAGGCGATCCGCCAAATAACTTCTATCTAAGGCATCAGACACCTCCTGCAAATTCATTGGAATGGCGCGATTTTGGCTAACGATATAGGTATAATCTTCTTGCTGGAGCAAATATTCATTTTGCAAAAAAGCTTCATTTCGATACGGAAAAGATTCGTGAGCCGCTTTGGCCGCTTTGATCGCTTTTTGGTAAGACTTATCTAACTTACGATCTCGGTAAATTCGGGCAAGGGCAATTCTAGACCGCACTTCATCCTTCCTTAACTCTTGGTAAATTAGAAACTCTTCGACTACCTTCAGGGAGAAAAATATCACTTGTCGCATTTTAGCATCATCAAATGCTTCGTTGGGATATAGATGCGGAAAAGCTACTTTTTTATCTAAGCCCGCCGCATCTTCCGTATCAATCGCGTTGAAAAGGTAATCATGTAATAAAATGACATCTTCCCGCTGATTATGGCTCGGAGAAAGTAACCATTTCCGTAATTCTCTGCGTTCTTTACCCGAGAGCGCGCTAAAAATTCGAATTAAACGACTTCTTTTCATTAAAAAATGATTTTATTTTTCAACAAATCTACTTTTTTACACCAAAAAAATAAATTTAAAAACACTGCAAATCAATTATTTATACATATTTTTCCTCTAAAAGTACGAATTTTACGCCATTTTTACGTCAACAAATGCTTTTTTTTGTCTTTGTTTTATATCACTAACTAAGCCATTTTTGTAATGTATTTAATCATAAACAACACGGTAACTAATAAAATGAATAATTCAAACACATATCAAATTCATCACTACACTACCAAATGCTTGGTAATGGTATTGATGATGTTGTTTGTCTTATCCAACCTTCAAGCACAAGGCTGGGAAAAAATATTTGGTGGCAATGCCGACGATGAAACTTACGACATCATCGTGACCCAAGATAAAGGATACGCTTTTACGGGCTATACTTTTAATACTTCTGGCTTTAGTGCCGATATCCAGTTAATCCGTACCGATCAACGCGGCGTACCTTATTGGACGACGACCTTAGGCGGTTCTAGCTACGATCAAGGTAATTCCTTACAACAAACAACCGATGGAGGTTTTATTATCGGTGGATATAGTCGCAGCTTTGGTAATATTCTTGGCGATCAATTGTATTTGGTAAAAACCGATGAAAATGGTACACAAGAATGGGCAAAGGGATTTGGTGGAAACCAAGAAGATCGCGGAGAGGAAGTCATTCAAACTTCTGATGGTGGTTATCTTTTAATTGGTTCTACCAAAAGTTATGGTAATGGCAACAATGATATTTATATCGTAAAAACCAACGCCGATGGAGATCAAGAATGGGCAAGTACTTACGGTGGTAACGAAAATGATAAAGGACATTCCATCATAGAAGTGGTTGGCGAAGGCTACGTCTTTACAGGAAGCAGTCACAACCCCGCTAATAATACCGTAGATGTTATCTTGACAAAAATCAGCTACGGTGGAGATGAAATTTGGTCTACTTTTTTTGGCGAAAATGAATTTGACGTTGGCTTTTCTGTTTTACAAACAGCAGATCAAGGTTTTATTATTGCCGCTTCAGTTGGTAATAGTAGTGATGCTTATTTGATCAAAACCGATGCCGGCGGTGTCGTAGAATGGAGTCAAAATTATGGCGGCACAGCTATCGATAAAGCGTATGACCTTGTCATTAATCCCGACGGTGGATACTGCTTTACCGGTATCACAGAAACTTCTTCTACCAACGTAGAACTATACCTTGTACGTACCGATATTAACGGAAACATCATCTGGGAAAAAACTTTCGGTCGAGATAATATCGATATTGGAAATGGAATCGCAGCGCTAGAAAATGGCGGTTTTATCGTCGGAGGTACTTTCGACTTGGATCCATTCTTCACCACGGATGCGAACCACTATTTATTAAAAACAGATTCTTTAGGTAATATTTATTCTAATTATATCCAAGGAAATGTTTACCGCGACCTCAACTTCAATTGTCTTCCGAGTATAGACGAAACGGGAATTGACAACTGGATTATAGAAGTCAGTGGTACTCAAAATTATTACGACGTTACGGATCTCAACGGAGACTATAACATTTTAGTAGACACCGGAAGCTATGCAGTTAGCTTATTTGCACCCAACAATTACTGGGAAGCTTGTCAGCAAAATTTCAACATTGACCTATTTGGTTTTTACGATACCACGGTGATTGACTTTCCCGTCAAACCCATCGTAGAATGTCCATTATTAGAAGTGGATATTAGTACGCCCATTTTGAAGAGTTGCCAGAATAGTCGGTACACCGTTCGATATTGCAATCGAGGCACCATTAATGCTGAAGACGTATACGTTGACATTACGTTACCAAGCGCATTGACGCCCGTAACATCCTCTACGCCCTATACTGATTTATCCAATGGTTTGTACCGCTTTGACGTAGCAGATTTAGCCGTTGGTGCTTGTGAAGTATTTAGCTTTGATGCACAGGTTGCTTGCGACTCTACCACGGTAGGACAAAGTTTTTGTGTAGAAGCGCACATTTATCCAGACTCAATTTGTACCATGCCTTCTCCGGATTGGGATCAATCTAGTGTGAACGTCGGTGCGAACTGCAATGGGGATTCTATTCAATTTAAAATTTACAACGTTGGGCTTGGAGACATGCTTGACTCAAAAATATACTATATCGTAGAAGACGATATCATGTACCTTAACGGTAATTTTGATTTAGACAGTGGCGACAGTGTACTAATTTCTGTCCCCGCCAATGGATCGACTTACCGAATTATTGCCGAACAATCGGCAGGCCATCCCGGAAACAGTTATCCAACCCTCGCAATTGAAGGTTGTGATGAAAACAGCGACCTACTTTATTCGGTAGGATACGTTACACAATTCCCTGAAGATGATGGAAACCCATTTGTTTCTATCGACTGTCAGGAAAACGAAGAATTCCTCAATTTTAATGACAAGAGAGGCCATCCCAAAGGCGTTTATGAGGAACATTTGATTGACCGTAATACGGATATAGAATATACCCTACGTTTCCAAAATTTGGAAGCGGATACGGCTTTCAACGTAGTGATTAGAGATACCATCTCTCCATTTTTAACCGTAACGAGCGTTACCGCCGGAGCAAGTAGTCATGAATATGACTTCGAAGTTGAAGATGATGGTATTTTAAAATTCACTTTCAGCAATATCAAATTACCGATGTTGCCAGATAGCAGTGCTACCGAACCAAATTTTCACGGCTTTGTAAAATTCAAAATTGCTCAAAAACCTGACTTAGCCGATGGGACCGTAATCCGTAACAGTGCCGCTATCTCTTTTGATTATCAAGCGCCGATTATAACCAATGAGACGTTTCACACGGTAAGTGAAGATGCCTTGATTGATGTTATTACGGCTGTCAATGAAATAGACTTCCCAAGCGTAGCCATCCACGTTTATCCAAATCCATTCGTGGAAATGGCTACTTTTGAGATTTCAGGAGAAACATTCCAAAAACTTAATTTTACTCTTTTTGATTTAACTGGTAAATTGGTAAGGAGAGCTACATACGCCAGCTCTTCTTTCCAATTCCAGCGCCAAGACCTTAGTCCAGGCATGTACGTGTACCGAATTGAATCCGACGGACGTTGGATCAGCACCGGAAAAATTATTATACAATAACCGTAAGTAATAACCGTAAGCAACGTTTGTAAAAGCAAACGTCAATGATATAAGTTTTCATGAGATTTCAATTTAGGTCGTACCATTCGTTAGCAAAGCGGAATGGTACGACTTATTTTTTTTATCTTAGTCTTAAATAAATAAACCAACCCTTTTAGCACTTCACACGGTCTAACTGAATAGGCAACTACCTGTACCTGCATCCGAGCAATATTCAAAACACACTTTAAAGCTTATCTTCTTCAAAACTTGATTGTTATGAAACAAATTTATTTTTTTTTCTTCTTCATTGCTTGTGCTACCACGACGAGCGTTGCACAAGTTTGGCACCAAGTTTATCAATTTGAAAATGCCCTCATTCAAGGTTTTCAAGCTAGTCCAACTAGCGATGGAGGATATATTCTCGTTGGTGCCTCAGACTATCCTACCGGTGCCGTTCGACACTACGTTCATCTCCTTAAAACAGATTCCGAAGGGAATAAGGTTTGGGAAAAAGCGTTTAATAACGGCAGTCCATTCCCCAATCCACCAAGTATTGACGAAGGCAGATTCATCCAAGAGCTGAGCGATGGAAATTACTTACTCGGTGGTTACCGCCAAATAGAATCTTCTAACAGTTCGATGTTTTTAGCCAAACTAACAGAACTTGGAGATACTGTTTGGACAAGAGATATTGCCTTTATGACTGATCCTTGCCTAGGCTTCAGTGCTCTAATTGATCCAAATGGAGATTACCTCATTGCAGGAAAGCGACGCGACTTGATCGCAGGAACCGAAAACGTTTACCTTGCCAAAACAGATAGCGACGGGAACCTTCTGTGGACGAAGCAATATTTTGAAGCGGATAATCAAAATAGCGAAATCCTGGACATCAAAGCCACTACGGATCAAGGTTATATTTTAGTCGGTAGCTTGGATAATGAATTATTGGTTATCAAAACAGATCAGCAGGGAAATAGCGTATGGACGAAAAGCTTTGGACTTTCTAATCAAGACAAGGCGCATGCTGTGGCTGTAAATAGCGATGGTAGTTATATCGTCGGGGGAAGCAGCGTTGGTTTTGTGGGATATACGCCATTTCTTATCAAGCTCAATGCAGCAGGAGAAAAAGTCTGGGAAAAATCAATTCCCGATTTACTAGTAGGTGGCGTTTCAGGCCTGATTATTGACGATGCAGCGGATATTGTAGTTACTGGTTCCAAGTTTTCTTTCTTTAGTAATTATGCGCCGGAAGGTTTTCTGGCAAAGCTTGATGCTGATGGTGAGTTACGTTGGTTGAATAAATTCGAAGACCCAAACTTGCAATTTCATGGTCATTCCGTGCGACAAACTAGCGACGGAGGATATATTATTGGCGGCGGTAGCAGCACGGGTATGTTATTAATCAAAACCGATAATAATGGTGTTTTTGACCTTAGTAATGCGACTGCTAATCCTACCGAAATACTTAGCTTGAACCTTAGTCCAAATCCAACAAGCGATTGGCTAACGATCCATTTACCGCAAGGAAATAAGGATTTACTAGAACTTACTATTTTTGACTATCATGGTCGCTTGGTTGGAAAAACGGCGATCTCATCGAACGCGAGCGTAGTTACTTATTCCGTGGCAGATTTGCCGGCGGGAAGTTATGTCGTTCGCATCCAACGAGGGACGGAAATCATTGGCCTTGCTAAATTCATCCATTCTCCAGGGCAAAAATAAATTGAGCGTGCATTTATTATACTAGACCTTAATTGTTCGTCTCCGAAATTACTTTCCCTCCTTTGAGTTGAATAATTTTTTGGGTCTTATTGGCGAGTTCCATATCGTGGGTCACCATAATTAAGGTCGTACCTGCTTCTCGGTTGAGATCAAAAAGCAATTTCTCTACTTTTTGGCTAGTTTCTTCGTCGAGATTTCCAGTAGGCTCATCCGCAAAAAGAATTTTAGGTCTATTAGAAAAAGCACGCGCTAATGCTACCCTTTGTTGTTCTCCTCCGGATAACTGTGTAGGATAATGATCTTCTCGATCTCCAAGTCCTACTCGATCTAATAATTCCCGCGCTTGCGCCGCCGCATTTTTTTCCCCTCTTAATTCTAAAGGCACCATCACATTTTCTAGTGCGGTCAAGGTAGGAATCAATTGAAAGCTTTGAAAAATAAAGCCTACGTGTTCACTCCGCACCGCCGCACGTTGATCTTCATTCAACTCATCTAGGCTTACTTGATTGAGAATAACCGAACCACTGCTCGCGCGATCTAATCCCGCACAAAGCCCCAATAAGGTAGTTTTCCCACTTCCCGAAGCGCCTACAATGGCGACGGTAAGACCGGGTTCAACCGTAAAATTGACATTATCGAGTACCGTCAACGGTTTATCGTTGCCGCCATAACTTTTGGTAAGGTTTTTTACTTCTAACATACTTATTTTTTATTGAACACGATTGTTACAATAACGCTATTTAAAGATCGAATTTCACTTTATTAGCGAAATAAGAACAAATTTTTAGATTAATGGTGGTAGAAACTCGGCAAGCGTTCAATCCTGTTTTTTCGCAGCTTGAAAATAGGTTTTTCCCGAATCATCGCATCCGATAAACGAAACCTATAATATCTTCTAAAGCAAATTTTTATTTTAAAATCATGATGCTCCGAGTAGAAGCTTGAAAGCGTTTTCCATTATTCAACCTATACTTAACAGAGAAACGATGAGATTGGTTGTCAACCGGAGGTGTATTTAAGGATAAAAAAGTGGGTTCTTCGATGAGCAATGGATTTCCAGTATTCAAAAATTGAGATAAGCTACTACTTGCAATCCCTTCTCCAGAAACATCAAAATAAGGATTTAGCCGTTCTCCAGCAAAAATCGTATCTCCGTTGGCGAGCAAAAAATCTGCGTAGCAAGTTAATTCAATATCCTCGATTTTATCATTCGCTAATGGTGCCGGCGCATCGCAGCCATAGACGGGAGTCAAAAAAGAGTTGAACAAAGGAGTCTGGTCGGCAAGGTATTCCACACCTACAGTGAGCATGATAGAAAAAGATTGGTATTGCATGATTGTACCATCCGGAAGATCGGCAAAACTATGCGTTCCATCCGGTTGTCGTTCTACGTTACGGATAAACATATCAATCACACTAAAGTACCGTTGATCCGTATCACACGGACTACAACAGATATTCAATAGTAACACGACCGTTACTATTCCCCCTAGTTTTTTGAATCTTTCTAAACTCATGATGGTTTTTCTTCAGGGTAGTCGGTGCTCAAATAAATTCGAGTACCGACTGCCGTGAATTAGTTTATCTCATCATGTTTCCCCCAAATGGTATACCAACTTTAGCTAATCCACTGAAATACAGGTGATTTAGCATAAAATAAGGGAACTAAAGCTTCGTTTCCATTACTAATCTAATATTTGCAATAAAAAACGGATCCATAAACTGAGTACAAGGTCTACCTAAGCTTGAAGCAAGCGTATTTTAAAATTCTGCCGTTCCCGGTGATCTAGGGAAAGCGATTACATCCCTAATATTGGACATTCCAGTCACAAAGAGGACTATTCGTTCAAAACCAAGACCAAAACCGGAGTGTGGTGCACCACCAAACTTTCGTAGTTCCAAATACCACCAAAGTTCTTCTTCAGAAATATTCATTTCTTCCATCCGTGCTTTCAAAACATCATGCCGTTCTTCCCGTTGCGAACCACCGATCACTTCCCCAATCCCTGGAAAAAGGACATCCATTGCCGCCACCGTTTTACCATCATCATTTTGTCGCATATAGAAAGACTTGATCCCTTTTGGATAATCTCGAACGATCACTGGTTTTTGGAATTTCTTTTCGACTAACCAACGCTCATGCTCTGCACTCAAGTCTTTCCCCCACTCTACTTCAAACTCAAACCGTCCTTTTTTGTAAGGCTTAGAATTGCGCAGCAAATTGATGGCTTCCGTATACGTGATGCGCTCAAAACTATTATCGACTACAAAACGAAGCGTTTCGATAAGTCCCATGGTACGACGGTCTTCTTTCTTCATATTCTTCTCCAAATCTTGAATACGCTTATCCAAGAAAGTCAGATCTTCTAGGTAGTTTTCTAGCACGTGGTTCAAAAGGTACTTGACAAAATCTTCTGCCAAGTCCATATTATCCATTATATCGTAAAAGGCAACTTCTGGCTCAACCATCCAAAACTCCGCGAGGTGACGAGAAGTATTGGAGTTCTCGGCTCTAAACGTTGGGCCGAATGTATAAACTTTACCCATGGCCAACGCGCCCGTTTCCGCTTGTAATTGACCAGAAACGGTGAGGTTGGTTGATTTACCAAAAAAATCCTGTTTGAAGTCGACCTTCCCATCTTCCGTCGTTGGCGCTTCGTTCGGCGCAAAAGTAGTAACCCCAAACATTTCCCCTGCACCTTCTGCGTCAGATCCTGTGATGATCGGCGTATTCATATAATAATACCCTCGATCATTGTAAAATTTGTGAATGGCGTAAGATAAAGCGTGACGAAGGCGAAAGACCGCACTGAAAGTATTGGTTCGCATCCGCAAGTGCGCTTTTTCTCGCAAGAATTCCATCGTTTGCTTTTTGGGTTGCAATGGATATTCTTCGGGATTCGCTTCGCCGAGAATTTCGATTTTTTCGGCTACGACCTCTATGTTTTGTCCCGATCCTTGCGAAGCAACGACTTTACCTTCTACCGCAATACAAGCGTGGAAGCTAATTTTCTTCAACAATGCTTCCTCAAAATTTTCAAAATCGACAACGACTTGCACATTACCAAAACAAGAACCATCATTTAGGGCAATGAATCGATTGGCTCGAAATGCTCTTACCCATCCTTTGATCAATACTGTTTCGTCTATTTTTGGTTGCTTGATTAAATCAGCAATCTCAATTCTTTTAATACTCATCGTTGATTTTTTATGAAATATGTTTTTAAGACTGCGAAAATACTTATAATAATAAGAAAGGTCAAGTGTATTTTCGAGAATCCTCCTCAGCGCTTGAAGTTATTTCAAAACTATATTCCACACCGAAGTTAATTTTCCGTTAGGCAAAGCTTATCGGATGACAAGTATTAAGTGAAATTGACGATACGTGAAGCGGTGCGCTAGACGATCGCAGCAGGATTTTTATTTCAACGAAGTCGAAGATTTACTTATAGATTTACTTATAAAGGTGCGCTGCATTTACTACACTCTTTTTGATCGGGTGTGTTACGCGCTTTACAATAACTACAAACGACATCCGCTTGTTTTTCGGCGGCTACTTCTTTGGCCGTTTCTTCCGCTTGCTTCGTTTCCTTTTCCGCTTGCTTCGCTACTTTCATAACTTCTTCTAATCTTTTTTCGGCACCGTCAAGTTGCGACTTAACCGATTTAGTAATTGCATTAGCAGCAGCAATTTCTTTTACATTGGCAAACGAAAGCTTATTCTTACTTTCCCGAATCGCACTATCCGCTCTACGAGCAGCATCCCAGGCAGCGCTTTGGTCATTCGTTTTAGTAGTAGTTTGTTTGGCCTTCGTGATTTTATCTTCGACGGATTGGACGAGGCGATCCATTTGATCCAAGTCTCGGATGAAAGAGACGTTTGCTTTTTGGTTAGCCTTTGCCATCGCCGCAATTTTGGCTTCCCCATCCAATTGTTCCGCAGCCATCATCGCTGTTCTAGCTTCGTTAAAAGCTTGATCTAATGCGCCGGAAAAACCAGCGTACAAGGCTCGTAAGCGGGTAATGCGGTCTTGATTTGCTTGCCAACGTTTAGTTTCTGATTCTACGCTCGCTTTACCACAAGCACTCAATATTAAGATCGTTAAGATTAGCATTAATCCTGGTACAAATTTTTTCATAAGGTTTTCTGTTTTAGCGGAAACTCTTCAATTGAAGGGCGAAGCAGTTTCAGTTTAAAAAAAGCATCCGCTAATTTAGCGCTTCTCTCGCCCGCTTTTCCTACCCTTTCGGGTAAAACGATAGCACTGCAAGATCCAATGGGATGTTCTTAGTTTAAAACAAAAAGCACTTGCGTGAAAAAATTAGTAGGAAGAATAGAAATCTAGACGTCTAAAAACCGGGCTTTTAGATCGGGACTGGGTAGCATACAGCTTTCTTTTTTGCCGTACAGACGGTAACGATTATCCGCAACCAAGTTGTAAATCCCATCTCTCATAAACTTAGGAATGATGGCAAATCCGTGAAGTATTTTCCACCAACCGCCCAAGTGTAAGGTCATTTGTAGCGCAACGTCGGAGTGCGTATACACTTTTTTATTATCCAACAGCACAACCGTTCCCAATGCTTTACTCAAGTTTTTTTCGGCAAGAATCGTTTGCCCAGTGTCTGATTGTAACGAAGCAAAGCGAAAACGCGCTTCCGGATCACGTTCGATGACAAATTGTACGTAATGATTGCACAAATTGCAAACCCCATCAAATAACAAGATTGGATGCTTGGTGGAGAGTTCGTCTATTTCCGTAATTGTTGCCATATTATATAAACATCAAAACAAGTAGAGATGTTTGATTTTTATGCATAAATCCCGCCGTACTTTATCCATATCGCTAAGCTTCCGTTTTGGAAGCGTTATTTTATTAGCTATTCAGCCAATTGCTTTAGACCTCGAATAAGGTATGATAAAGTTCTTCCATTTTGCTAACCGTGCGGATTTTAATGTCGTACCGATCTGGATCTAAGCCTTTCGTATTGTAAGTAGAAATGTAAATTTCTTTAAACCCTAAGCGATCCGCCTCTTGTATGCGTTGTTCGATGCGATTGACGGATCTAATTTCTCCCGACAAGCCTACTTCTCCTGCGAAGCAAATATCTTGCGGGATTGCGACATCTTCCAAAGAAGAAATCAAGGCACTTACGATGGCCAAATCAATCGCTGGATCATCCACTTTAATTCCTCCCGCAATATTTAAAAACACATCGTGTTGACCAAATAAAAAGCCACAGCGTTTTTCGAGCACTGCTAATAACATACTCAAGCGGCGCAAATCAAATCCGGTGGCGGAGCGTTGTGGCGTTCCATATACGGCGGTACTGACCAAGGCTTGTGTCTCAATCAACATTGAGCGCATTCCTTCCATCGTTGCAGAAATAGAACTGCCACTAAGGTCTTCTTCTTTCTGGGATAAGAGTAATTCGGAAGGATTGGATACTTCGCGTAAACCGTTGGCTTGCATTTCGTAAATCCCCAATTCGTCCGTAGAACCAAATCGATTTTTAATCGTTCTCAAAATTCGGTAGGTATAATTCCGATCTCCTTCAAACTGTAAAACGGCATCCACAATATGTTCTAGCAATTTAGGGCCTGCAATCGAACCTTCTTTGGTGATGTGACCAATGATGATGATTGGAATGTTTGTTTCTTTTGCAAAACGTTGCAATTCACCGGCACATTCTCTCACCTGTGAAACACTACCCGGCGTAGAATCAATATGTGGGGAAGAAAGTGTTTGGATAGAATCGACAACAAGCAGGTCGGGTTGTAGATTTTGAGCGTGCGACAAGATTTTACTAACGTTCGTTTCCGTCAGTACGAAACAATTCGCTCGAGGTTTAGCAATTCGATCCGAACGCATTTTGATTTGTTCTTCGCTTTCTTCTCCCGAGACGTACAAAACTTTTGCTTCGATGCCCAAGGCGATCTGCAACATTAAAGTTGACTTTCCAATTCCCGGTTGCCCCCCAATCAAAATTAAAGAACCGTGCACAATACCACCGCCGAGGACTCGATTGAGTTCTTGGTCGGGACAAACGATACGTTGCGTATTTCCAGCTATGATCTCTGGTAAGGCGATCGGTTTCGAAGTGGATTGCTTTTTTACGCTACTCCAAGCTTTCTTTTTTTCTTCTTGTTTCGTTTCTTTTTGAACAACTTCCTCTTGATAAGTGTTCCAATTTTCACATCCGGGACACTTCCCTACCCACTTGGGGGATACGGTTCCACATTCTGTACAAACGAATATTTTCTTAATTTTTGCCAAAAATCTATATTTTTTTAAATAATTATTTTTGTTAACATTTATTTAACACTTTGAGTCAATTGTAGCTACCAATTTAAATTTCTCTTACTGTTTGATATCAGATTTATTCAAAATATAATTTTACAAAAATACTACGAATCGAAACAAAAGCTTATTTAACTATTAACTCTACCATAATTTAATTATTCTTTTTTAGGAATCCCACTAAGGTAAATATTATCTTTGTGTTAATTATTATTTAGTTAATTTTTTAAGAAAACAAGTTTTACATTTACGTTTTTTCGAAAAAAAGAGCTATAAAAGTCATACAAAGTTACCATTCCGTTTGAGGAAATGTGACCTTGGTAAAGGGCTATCGTCAAAATGGCGTATTTAAAAACAAACACTTTTTCTGAGCGATTTGTGTGGAAGAAATAGAAACGAAAAAGTATATAAATTAAGTAGTGGGTAAGCAAAGAGGAGATGTGCTTAATTTGTTTTAAAATCTTGCTTTATTTTGTTATAAAAGCATAACAAACAAGCAACACCATTTAGATTTTGACGAGCTTTGTTTGGCTAATAATAAGTTGAACAATTCGTTACAGGTTCCACGTTGGAACTTATAAAGATTGTTTTCATTTGGTTTTTTGGGGTTATACAGGGTGCTGCGTTTTTTCGCAGGTGCCCTGTTTTTTTTTACCCCATTTCTAGCTGTTAAAAATCAGCTTCTCCACGGTCTTACCGATCTGCGCAGCGCACACACCGAGAACTTTCTGGCATAAACATTAATCTTGCCGTTGGAATCGGGTGGCTACACATCGCACAAATACCAAACCCTGGTTTATCTATTTTCGTTAGGGCTACCTTTAGTTTTGTGAGCTTCTTTTTGGAGGAACGCAATGCTACTTCCGCCACACTTTTATTATTGATCGCATCCATCCGACTTACTCGTCCAATCGAATTCTCGGGAGAAATCGGTTGTGTAGCAACTTCGAGTTTCTCCACTTCGAGTTCAATTTCGCTAATCTTAGCTAGAATTTTTTCTTTGAGTAGTTTACTTTCTTCAGCATTCATAACTTAGGACTTAGGCACAGGTTTTGCCGTGCAAAAATAGTTCGCAGAATTGAGCAGACTATTTACTTTAATAAAAATTAAATATGCTTGTTTTTTCGCAGAATGCCTAATTTATGCTTGAACTTAGCTTCTAATTCAACAAAAGAATAGTTAAAGTTTCATTTTAACACTATATAATTTAGTGCAACTGTATCTTTTGTAGCTTTTTTTAGTTAACTTATAGAAGGCTTTTAATTAGTGACTAGAAGCTTTTGTGAAGCAGCTTTTGTTGTTTCTAAATCTTATTTTTCTTGTTTCTAAATCTCATTAGTTTTATTTCTAAATCTCATTAGTTCTTATTTCTAAATCTCATTATTTAACTTTCTAAATCTCATTATACGCTTGAATCAATTTAAATGGCAATTCATCGACGGTCGAGGAAAAAAGCAATCAGTTGGTCTATTACACGGGGCTAAGTCTGGTCATTTAGTTATTCATTGTAATTCAAAAGTGATTTTGGTAGATTTTAAAGTACATCAAACGAAAACTTACAGTGTTTTTATTGATGATGAGTTGTGTACAATTACTATTGAACGAAAAGGAGAGCAGTTTCTTTATGGGCTTGATATTGACAAAGAAGTCGACACGCCACTCAATCGCGTTCGCAAGCAAATAGATAAAAAAGATTTTTATCAAACGCTCGCCTTTGGCATTGGCTTGGTCGTTTTGATTCTAGGTTTTTCGGCGGGTATTTCCATATATAATCATCAAAAAAAGTTGCATCCGCTGTACGGAATAGATAAAAATTCGCCTGAAACCCACGGCAGAGTTTCACAAATTACTAAAGGGAGATCTAAGCTTGTTAGCTATTTCTTTGTTGTCGATGGAGAAGCAATTTCCGCAGAGAAGAGTCAACCCTACGCCATCAAAAATAAAATGCCGCTAAAGAAAGGAGATGAATTTGTGGTCAAATATGTACCCGATGATCCTTATTATAATCGAATTGATTACTCTAGACCGAGCTTGCAGCAAATCCAGGTTTATAAGAAACGGGTTGCCGAAAAATATTTAAGCCTCTTTACAGAAACGGATCCCGATTACTGTCATTGTCTCATCGAGACCGTTTACGAATTCAAAGGCTACGCTGGGCTGTGTGATTTCTACTATTTGGATGTCGATTTACTCGACAATAAAGACCATAATCAAACGAGCTATCAAGCGCTGATCAAAGATGCTGCTTTTCAAGCACTCCTTCAGCAACGTTGCAACGCGGAAAATTAGACGCAAGCACGACATTTTTGTAGCGAAACAATTACACGAATTTACTTTATACGATTAACTTTCAATAAGTTTGCTCCAGCTTAGTATGTTCTTCCTTAGCCATTCTTTCCTTTTACCAATAATCAATGGCAATCATTATTAACCTCACTTTGATTACCTGCTTCAGTTTCAATTGCTTATTTTTGCGACATTATAGACCAACTACAACGCATGAAACTATTAGAACAACACATTGAAAGCCTAATTTTCTCTTCGGAGCACCCAATTAGCTTTGAAGATATCAAAGTTTGCTTGGACGAAGTATTTGAGACCAGCTTTAAAACGGAAGTCCTTGAGCAGGCGATTGAGCAATTAATGGCACGCTACCAAGCGGAAGTGTTCTCTTTTGAAATCGTAGAAATTTCCAAAGGTTACCAGTTTTTGAGTAAAGGTGCCTATTTTAATACGATAGCGACTTATTTAAAACAAACAACGAAGAAGAAACTTTCTAAAGCTGCACTTGAAACCTTGGCTTTGGTTGCCTACAAGCAGCCCGTCAGTAAAGGAGAGATGGAAAAAATACGCGGTGTGAGTTGCGACTATTCGATTCAAAAACTTTTAGAGAAAGAACTTGTTACTATCTCAGGGAGAAGTGACGGTCCCGGACGACCGTTGCTTTATGCTACGAGCGAGAAATTCATGGATTATTTTGGAATTAAATCTCTGACCGATTTGCCAAAGCCAAAAGATTTCAAAATGCCCGATAGTGAAATTGGAGAATCTGCCCCCATCGAAGAGTTAAGCGAAATTAACAACCCGGAGGAGACCGCAGCAGTAACAAACGAAGACGAAGGAAGTGAAGAAGAAGCGGAAGCAGGAATCATCGAAGTCAATGGTAATTTAGAAGAAACCCTTTCTCCCGAAGTCGTTACGCCTGAAGCATCCGATGAAGCTGATGAAGCTGATGAAGCTGATGAAGTTAACTCCGTTGAATCTATGCCAACGACAACGACAGAAGAAGCGCAAGAAATACAACAAATGCTCTCGGAAGGACAAGAGGAGCTAATTATTGAAGCTCAGATGCCCATTCAAAAAATGACTTCCGAAGAGGAATAAGTGCCTAGACACTATTGTAAGCAGTAAAAAAATCAATTATGGAAAATGCCAGTAATCCTTTAGTAAATAGAGTAGCATCGAGTGGTTTGATTACCATCAATCTGGAAGATTTTTTCCCGACGGAAGAAACCGCCGTATTCGATTTGAAAACTTACTTGTTTAAAGAATTGATTCTAAAAGAGAAAGATTTTAGAGCCGCACTCAAAACACACGATTGGTCACAATACCAAGGCAAGCACCTCGCTGTTTATTGCTCAACGGATGCGATCGTTCCCGTTTGGGCTTATATGCTTGTTGCTGCCTACGCCACTCCTTTTGCTTTACAGATTTTCCAAGGAGACCTCAACCAGTTTTATGCTAACTTTTTTGATAAAATATTAGCAACTTGGGAAGCGAGCCAGTACGAAGGAAAAAGAATTGTCATTAAAGGTTGTAGCAACAAACCGGTACCTCCCGCCGCCTATGTCGGACTTACCCAAAAACTTCAACCTTACGCACAAAGCATCATGTACGGAGAGCCTTGTTCTACCGTCCCCATTTTCAAGCGTCCACGCGTACCGAAGCAGAAATAGCCTCATTCCTCGCTGGTCACAGGTCCTGCTCCGCAATTAACAGTACGATAACAACATCGACTGTAGATAATTACTATCTTGCTACTGAGTGTCCGCTTAACGGCACGGATTTTTCAGGTCAGTAGATATTCAACTGTTGATAATGGCGACCCTTCCAAATTTAGGCCGTGAAGTAATTTCTACGTCCTAAAAACCATTACTTCAAACATAATACGAGGTACCTTGTCGTTTCTATCATAGGATTGTATTAAATATTATAAAAATCAATAAGTTTTTTTATCTTGAGAATTCATATTTGCTGTCGGCAGTTGTCGAAGCAATCTAACTACTTCATTAAAATCCCTTAACTATGGTCAAATCAATTAGCGCCTATGTACTCGTTTTGGCGGCGGTTCTAACCTTTGCAATTTTTAGTTCTTACACGGGTGAAGATAATTCTTCAAAACAAAATAACGCTACCACTTCTAAGGGTACGGGAGAATCCCTTCCGCAAGTGATCAAGCCAATGGATCTCAATCGTGCTTTTAGCTTTGCAGGAGAAGCTTTGCCGATGGATAATTTCGACGTGAAGGAACGCTTGGATATGGAGTTGATGCGAAATAGTTATTACCATTCTAAAACTATTGTAAATATTAAACGCGCCAATCGATTTTTTCCAGTGATCGAGCGCATTTTAGCCGAAGAAGGGGTACCCGACGATTTGAAGTACTTGGCCGTTGCGGAAAGTGATTTGAGTAATGCTACCTCACCGGCGGGAGCAAAAGGCGTTTGGCAGTTCATGAAAAAAACGGGTCAATCTTACGGCTTACAGGTTAGCAAAGAAATAGACGAGCGTTATCATTTAGAAAAATCAACCCGAGCGGCTTGTAAATATCTCAAAAAGCTCAAAGCGCGATTTGGGAGTTGGACCCTTGCGGCGGCGGCGTACAATATGGGGGGCACCCGTTTGAACAAAGAAAAGTCTTCGCAACGCGAAAGTAATTATTTTGACCTTAATCTAAACCGAGAAACCTCCAAGTACGTTTTTAGAATTGTAGCCCTGAAAGAAATTTTATCGCGTCCAAATGATTTTGGTTTTTATATTGCCGACTCAGAATTATATCCTCCTTTAGATAATTACAATTCGGTAGAAGTTAACACGAGCATTGCCAACTGGGGCGATTTCGCTAAAAAATATAATGTTAGTTACCGGATGTTAAAAGTCTATAATCCTTGGTTAACCGCTGGGAAATTGACGAATAATGCGGGGAAAAGTTATACGATTCATATTCCTAAATAGGATCGTGAATAACTCGTAATTTTAATAGCCATTGAGCTTATACAAAAAAAGGTTTTGACATGCGTGTCAAAACCTTTTTTCATTAAACATATCTTGCCAAACAGGCTATTTCATTCCTTGTTGTTGCGAGTAACTTTCATAAGTTTTCAAGCCGCAATCCATGAAATCCGCGTAGTCTTCTGCGCCTTCTTTATATCCTCTCGGCTTCGCCAATACTTTTTCGTCGGGACTCATAATGACATAAAGCGGTTGAGAGTTTTGCTTAAAATTAACAATTTGGAAGTCTGCCCACATATTACCAACATTCCGTAGTTTCTCCTGCGTAGGTTTTGAAATTAAAGTCTCCTTCAATTTCTTACGATCATCTACGTAAAGGGAAACGAGCACAAAATCTTCATCTAACTTTTGCCATACATCATCTACACTCCAAATATGCTCTTCTGTTTTTCGGCAATTCACACAGCCATATCCCGTAAAATCTAAAAATACAGGCTTATTCACTTCTTGGGCGTATGCCAAACCTTCGTAGTAATCTTTGAAACAATCCAAGTTATTCGCACACTTGGTGAAAGAAGGATATTTCGCTTTAATTGTAGGATTAGGCTTCGTAACATCCGTTTCGCCAATAAAATAATTATAATAAGCTGGTGGCGCTAAACCACTTAGTGCACCTAAGGCATTGTAAGACTGGCTTCTTTCGTTGAACATAAATCCAGTACACAAATAAACTGTAAATGCGAGCGCGCCCAGTGCAGAAACTAACCGAGGCATCGATAATTTCTTGAGCGGGCTATCGTGTGGAAACTTGATGAAGCCAAAAAGGTACAATGTCATGCCCGCAAAAATTAAAATCCATAGCCCCATAAATAATTCATATTTCAAAATCCCCCAGTGCATCGTCATATCTGCTACCGAAAGGAATTTTAGCGCTAGTGCTAATTCTAAGAATCCAAGTACGACTTTGACGGAAGTCATCCAACTACCCGAACGCGGCAATGAATTTAACCATGCGGGGAAAGCAGCAAAAAGACCAAATGGTAAGGCAAGTGCCGTAGAGAAACCAAACATTACCATAAAAGGTCCCAGCGGATTTACAGCCGATTGAACTAGCGCCGTCCCAATAATCGGTCCCGTACAAGAAAAAGAAACGATAGCCAATGTAAAAGCCATAAAGAAGGTTCCGATCAAACCACCGCGATCCGCCATGGAATCACTTTTGTTGGCGATAGAGCTGGGTAAAGTAATTTCGTAATATCCAAAAAAGGAAAAGGCGAAGGCTACAAAAATTAAAAAGAAGAGTACGTTTGCGATGGCATTCGTAGACAATTCATTCAATGCTTTTGGACCAAAAACCGCCGTCACTAATAAACCGATTGCAACGTAGATCACAATAATTGACAAACCGTAGATCAGTCCGTTTTTAATTCCTTGCTTCTTATCTTTACTTCCTTTTGTAAAGAAACTTACCGTCAATGGAATCATTGGAAAAACGCAAGGAGTAAGTAAAGCGAGTAACCCTCCGATGAACCCTCCGAAGAAAATCCATAATAAATTGCTAGACGATTCTTCGTCGCCACCACAATCTCCGATTGGTGCTTTATTGGTAGAGACTAGACTTGGGCGAACCTGATCAATGATATTTCCTTGCTGATTTTTAGCCGCATTACCCGCTGCCTTATTATTTCCTGCCGTTCCATTACCCAAGTCAAAAGAAAAATCTACAAACTTTGGTGGCAAACATTGCTTATTATCACAAGTCATAAACTCAACCGCTCCCGTAATAGCTTTATTGGTATCCGTCCATTTAACTCGTTGTCGAAACGTCACCGGATTTTCTACAAACTTAATGACGTTGACGCCATCAAAAAGTGGATCTGGTCCTTCTTTCTTCTTACTTTTTTCTTTCGTCTCTCCTACTGCTTCGAAGTGCGTGCCCGCATCTAGCAAAAAACTAGTTGCGACAGGACCGCCTTCCTCAGTGTGTTGCGAGTAAATGGTCCAACCTGTTTCTGCCTTTGCGGTAAAAATCAAGTCGTATTCCGTATCACTAATTTTTTGTTTTTTGAAAGTCCAACGCACTGGATCAAGAATCCCACTCTCCTCTTGTGCATCGTTTTGTGCTTCGTTGGCATTAGCTCCCGCTGATCCCTGAGCAGCATCGCCAGCAGCGTTAAGTTCTAGTTTTTTGGCGATGGCTTCCTTTTCTGCCTCCGCTTTAGTAATTAATTCTCTAGCTTCTGTTTTTTTTGCTTTTATTTTTTCGGACTGAGCCAATTTTTCTTTTGCCGCAGCGGCTTCTTTTTCTGCTGCTGCTTTTTTCATTGCTTCTGCTTTCGCAAGAGCGGCAGCTTTCTCTTGATCTTTATTGATCACACTGCCCGTATCTGTGTTTTTCGTTTTGCCTGCTTTTAGCTTAAAATCAAAATCAATATCTTTTGGTGGTAAACAACGTGCATTATCACAAGTCATAAAGGTTAAATACCCCGTAATAGACTTTGATAAATCCGTCGCTTTGACCCGTTGGATAAAGCGTACTTTTTGTTCTTTAAACTTGATGACGTTAACGCCAAAGAGTGGATCGTTACCTTCTTTTGTCTTACCTAACTCTTTAACCGCTCCTACCCTTGTATAATGCGTGCCTGCATCAAACTCAAAAGAAGTAGGGACTGGACCTCCTTCAGCAGTGTGCTGAGAATAGATCGTCCAACCTTTATCAATATTAGCCGTAAAGATTAAATCAAATTCTTGCGCACTGATTTGCTTTTGGCTCATCTCCCATTTGACAGGATTTAGTACTTGAGCAAATAAAGAAGTGCTGGAAAAAAGTAGTGCCAATAGGCAAGTGATCATTACTCTCATAAGAAAAATTATATTAGTTGGTTCAGCTTGGTGACAAAAATAACATAAATCGTCAGGATAAACAATTGGCAGTAAGTCATCTCGTGCTTACTGCCAATTGTACGACAGTTCAAATTTAAGTAGAAAATAACTCCAGAACAGGGACTTCCTCGCTTTTAACGTTGAAAAGAAGGTGGTTTAACCTGTGTTAAATTTAATATGTCTTATATCTGAATATGTTAAGAGCCAAATTATCATAAATTATTCTCTTAAGGAAATGTTAAAATCGATGTTTTCAGGCGGCAAACAACTCTTTCCGTTGCAAGTCATGTAGGTCAGTTGACCTTCGACGGAAGTGGCGGCAGCATTAATCTTGACGCGTTGTGTAAATTTAGCTTTACGCATAAATTTAACGAGTTTCATCCCAAATAGCTGATCAAAGCTCTCTTTCTTGTTGCCCATCTCGCGCATTTTACCCACCAACTCTAATCCTGCACTCGGATTAAAAGCAAATTTTGTGGGAATTGGACCATCCTTACTTTCTAGGTATTGAGAATAAACCGACCAACCTCGATCGATATCTGCGGTAAAAATAATGTTGTATTCTTTGTCATTGACTTTTTCTGCCTCGAAAGACCATTTTACGGGCGCCAACTGGGCGGTGGCTTGGAGTGTGAAGCAGCAGCAAAAGATAAAAAAGATAGTTCTCATCAGTTAATTATATATGTATATTTTATATTATTTTTCAAATAATATTTATGCAATATTTACGCCAAATTGTGTTCGTCACGAATGATCTTGGCGAATACTAAGTAAGAAGTTCGGTTAGGGGATTTTTATCTTCCTCACTTGCTGCGATCTGAAGTGATTCACCAATTGAAAGCAATTGCAATGGAAGATTGAGGATATGTTTGCCTTTCGGCTAGGATTGTATAATTGCAGGGAATTGAAATATTGAATACGAGATTAGTCGTATCCTATTTCGAAGTAGCGAATATAATGAATTAAACCTTAATTTTCGTATAAAAGTGGCAGTAAGTATTCCGACAAAAGCATTACTCTCTATCTTAGCAGCACTTCAATCCTATTTTAAAGGATCCAAAGCAATAAGAAAGCGCTTCACAAAGCACTTTAGCGATATGATTCAGACGGGGAAGCACTAGCGCTTAATCATAAGCTATCTTAATAAAAGATTCGTTGAACAGTTGGAAAAAGCGGAAATATTATCCAATCATTTCTGCGGCGACCGTATTCAAGAGCGAGGTAAATAATCCTTTTCCATCTTGATTTCCGAGGGTAGCTTCGGCGGCGCGTTCTGGATGTGGCATCATACCAAATACATTACGCTTGGCATTGCAAATTCCGGCGATGTCTCTAGCGGAACCGTTGGGATTAGCCGCGGCATCGATGGTGCCATCTGCGTGGCAATACTTGAACAAGATTTGATCATTGTCTTGAAGCGATTGCAAAGTAGCTTCATCAGCGTGAAAGCGTCCTTCCGCGTGTGCGATTGGAATTTTGAGTGCTTGATCTAGGGAAAGTTCTGCCGTAATGGGCGAATTATTAGTTTGTGTTTTGAGAAACACATTCTTACAAATAAACTTTTGGTGTTGATTTCGGAGGAGTGCGCCTGGTAAAAGACCTGCTTCGCATAAAATTTGAAATCCATTACAAATTCCCCAGACAAAACCGCCTTGGTTTGCAAATTCGATGACGGCGTTCATAATCGGTGAAAACCGAGCGATAGCGCCCGCTCTCATGTAGTCTCCGTAAGAAAATCCGCCTGGTAAAACGATGCAATCTCCAGAAGCAAAGCCTGGTAAGCTTTCTTCTTTGTGCCACAATTTTACAACTTCTTGTCCCATCACGGTTCCTAAGACGTGGATCATATCATCATCACAATTAGAACCAGGAAATACAACGACACCAAATTTCATAACGAAGGATTAAATTTTGAAGACTCTTGATAAGATTTCTAAGCTGCAAAGATAAAGTTTTTTAATTCAGAATAGAAATCCTTGTTCTAAAAAAAGGAAGTACGATCAAAAACAATTTTCTTTCCTGTGTTTAAACGGGTACTAAGTGATTCATTTACCTTGCTACTTCATACTTTGTAATATAAACTATCGAACATTTTGAACCTGCCTTTTGGTCCTACTTCGCGTCCGCTCTTCGCCTTAATCCTTTTCAAGGATTAGCCCCTGGGGCTTCCTTGATTAGTACGAAAATCCAACGCTCAAAATATTCACAAACTTAAACTACAAAATACTTAACTCAAGAATAGTGTCTTATACTGTAATAATAAAGCACAAATTAGAAAAATGAGATGCAATGCCTCTGCGGTCGGTTTGCTAAACTTTAAAAAGCTAAAAGATAATAAAATCGCTAACACGGGAACGATAATTAGCAAATGTATGAGTGCAATGGGCGACTGAACCAAGAGGCTCAACGCACCAATCAGTAATGCCCAATAAAAAATGCTGATGTTTTTTTGTATTCGAATATTTTTTTTCAAGTTGTAACTTCTGTAGCTAAAAATAACGATTAGCAGTAGCAGGCCAATAAAAGAAAGCTTTGCGTAATTTATCCACGTGGCGCCGCCAACAAAATTTAAAAACTCGTAAACATTTCCAAATTGCGCTTGCCAGAAAAAATCCCACTGATCTAGCCAGAAACTAAGCGTACCGCCGAGAAAATAGGGAACACCGAGACCAATTACGAGAATGACAATTTCTTTAGTGCGAAAAGCACGCAAGATACTCAAGGCTATGATAGCTAGAAAAATAAAAAGAAAATAAGAACCATAAATCAAACTGGCCAATCCTACAAAAAAGCCAACGTTAAAAATTTTGGCGGCACTAGAAGGCTGGCGATAAGTATCAAATAGTTCGTAGAACAAAAGAATTAAAAAAGTATTCGCGATCAAAATTGGCGATAAGTAGAGAAAATCGGGAAAAAAACTGGTTAATAGAATGTAGAAAACGCCGGGGAACAAGCTCAATTCACTCGCCATTCGATATTTAGACACTAACACGTTGACCAAAAACGCTTGGAAAAAAACCAAAATGATGGCGATCAAATTAGCCGCCGTACTCGTTGGATCCACCCAAAATAAAAACAATTCTCCCAAAGCTCCCCCCTTCACTACGGAGACGGGATGTGCGATGACAAAAGTGGAAAACCACAATAGGCTCGCATAAAATAAGAGCAGTATATTGACCGCAAATTGATTCGTTCTAAATAATTGTAGCACTATGTTTAGAGTATAAGGATATCGCAAATTTAAGATCGCAGCTCAAAAATAAACAAATTTATCTCAAATTTGACCGTCGATCAGTTAAACTAAAATATGCCAAGCTTTTACTTCCATTTTTTCTCCGCCTTATCACTGTGCTAATACTACTAAAAGCCTACCATTTATGAATAGAAACTAGATTTTTGTCGACTGACTTACAGTCTTTTAGCGCTGCTTAGCGATAAGTACGATTACGCCCATAATATTCAAACAACTTTTAATAAAAAAGCCCCTTAGACAGATGATTTTGAGCAAGACTAAGCAACTACTTATCAATA